>URDM01000047.1 GCA_900546575.1 uncultured Prevotella sp. | reverse complement strand
TCATACTATCAAAGAACTCTTTGGCTGGCAGCGTAAAACTGCTTAGCCTTTATCTCAAATTTTAACGAACTATTGATATAAAAACAAAGGACAGAATATGATATTAGAGATTTCAAATGTATTGGTGTCGAGCGACATCATCACCGAGCAGTTCTGCTGCGATCTGGACAAGTGCAAGGGCATCTGCTGTGTTGAAGGCGACGCCGGAGCACCCGTGACTATGGACGAGATAGCCGGCATTGAGTCGGCTCTCGACACGGTGTGGGGCGACATGTCGGCATCGGCGCAGGCTGTGGTCGACCATCAGGGAGTAGCTTACACCGACCGCGACGGCGACCTCGTGACGAGTATTGTGGGCGGCAAGGACTGCGTGTTCACCTGCTACGAGGGCGACTGCTGTCTGTGCGCGCTCGAACGAGCCTACCGTCAGGGCAAGACTCAGTTCATCAAGCCCATATCATGCGCCCTCTACCCTATCCGCGAGAAGCGGTTCAAGGACGGCACCGTGGCTATCAACTACAACCGTTGGGACGTGTGCGAGGACGCAGTGAAGAAGGGCAAGGAGTTGGGATTGCGTGTATACCGCTTCCTTGAGGGTCCGCTGGTGCGCCGTTTCGGTCAGGAATGGTACGACGAACTGTGTGCCGTTGCCGACGAATACATCAAGGCTTATAAGTAGACGGGACGCAAAAATGACGATTTTTGTGAGATATTCCAAATTTAATGGGTAATTTTGCACCTATTATAATAATAACAACGTATCTCAGAAAATATGGTACTCAACTACATCTGGATAGCCTTCTTCCTCATAGCATTCGTCATTGCCACCGTGCGACTGGTGTTTATGGGCGACACCGAGGTGTTTCCAGCTATTATGAACTCCACGTTCGACACGTCGAAGGCCGCGTTCAAGATTTCACTCGGACTCACCGGCGTGCTCTCGCTGTGGCTCGGCATAATGAAGATTGGCGAGAAAGGCGGCGTCATAAACGTTGTGGCGCGCGTGCTGTCGCCCGTGTTCACACGTCTGTTTCCCGACATTCCGAAGGGTCATCCAGTCACGGGCAGCATCTTCATGAATGTGGCTGCCAACATGCTGGGGCTCGACAACGCTGCCACTCCGCTCGGACTGAAGGCTATGGAACAGCTTCAGGAGCTGAATCCGAAGAAGGACACCGCCACCAATCCGATGATTATGTTCCTCGTGCTCAACACGTCGGGACTCACCTTGATTCCCGTCAGTATCATGGTGTATCGTGCGCAGATGGGGGCGGCACAACCTACCGACATCTTCGTGCCCATTCTTCTCGCCACGTTCTTCTCTACGCTGGCGGGCATCATCTTCACCTCGCTCTACCAGCGCATCAATCTCATCAACCGTACAATGCTGCTCACGCTCGGCGGCATGTCGGCTGTGGTGGCTGCTATAATATGGGGCTTCGCACAGATGGACAAGGCGCAGATGAACGTTGTGAGCAATTCGGTGGCTAATATCCTGCTGATGCTCATCATAGTGATGTTCATTCTGGCTGGCATGCGCAAGAAGGTGAACGTCTACGACGCCTTCATCGAGGGCGCAAAGGACGGATTTACCACTGCCGTCAGAATCATTCCTTATCTCGTTGCGATATTGGTAGGCATCGGAGTGTTCCGTGCTTCGGGCGCAATGGACATGCTGGTGGACGGCATCAAGTGGACCGTTGCTGCTCTGGGTGGCAACACCGACTTCGTGGGTGCTCTGCCTACGGCGCTGATGAAACCTCTCTCGGGCAGCGGAGCACGCGGCATGATGGTCGACGCGATGACCACCTACGGTGCCGACTCGTTCGTCGGACGACTCTCGTGCATCTTCCAAGGCTCTACCGACACCACCTTTTACATCCTCGCCGTCTACTTCGGCAGCGTCGGCGTTCGCTATACTCGCCACGCAGTAGCCTGCGGATTGCTGGCAGACTTGGCTGGAGTGATTGCAGCAATAGCTATCTGCTACATGTTCTTTTAAAGGTAAAAGAGTAAAAAGGTAAAAGAGTAAAAGAGTTAAGTAATATAAATCAAGCAATAAAAGAATCCACCCCTATGCAGCAAAATCCATTCAACCGGCCAACCAATCAGCCCGACAGCTATAAGACGCTGATTGTTTTCCGCAAGTCGGAGTGTGTCTACGACATCACATTCTACTTCGTAAGCCGATTTCTTGAGCGTAGTCACGACCGCACGGTCGACCAAATGCAGCAGGCGGCACGCTCGGGCAAGCAGAACATAGTAGAAGGCTATAGCGATGCCGAAGGCTCTACCGAGATAGAACACAAGCTGACGGTAATAGCCAAGGGCAGCCTTGAGGAACTCAAAGAGGACTACAAGGACTATCTGCGCAACCATGGTCTGGAGATATGGGGGCCTCAGCATCCCAAATACCGGATGGCGCAGCCACTGTGCCGACGCATCAACGACAGCGCATGGTATCGAAGGCAGATAGAAGGACGCTGCGCTGAAGAAATAGCCAACATCGCTCTGATAGTGATTCATCAGACTCTCGCCATGCTACGCGGACTCATCGACTACCAGAACCGCAAGTTCTTGGAAGAAGGTGGAATAAAGGAGCAGAGATACAAGGCAAGAGTTGACTGGAGAAACGGAAAAAGATAGGTGTGCGCAGGGGTAATTTTGGTAGGTTTTGTAGGTTTTGTATGTGGCGTAGGTATAGTAGGTACCAGCAAAAACCTACCAAACCTACCACACCTACAAAACCTACCAAACCTACCAAACATACAAAACAATAACAAAAAAGTCAATATGGCAAATCTCAAATCACTTGCTAAGGACACCGCCATTTACGGTCTTAGCAGCATCGTAGGCAGATTTCTTAATTATCTGCTTGTACCTTTGTACACGGCAAAACTGTCTGCCGCGAGTGGAGGCTATGGCATCATCACAAACGTATATGCCTATACGGCTTTGCTGATGGTGATTCTCACATACGGAATGGAGACCACCTTCTTCCGCTTCGCCAACAAGGAAGGCGAGGATCCGCAGAAGGTATACTCTACAACATTGATGTCTGTGGGATTCACATCGCTGCTGTTCGTGGTGCTGGTGCTTACGTTCATCAACCCCATATCATCGTTCATGGGCTACGCCGACCACCCTTCGTACATCTGGGTGATGGCTGTCACGGTGGCGATAGATGCCTTCCAGTGCATCCCCTTCGCCTATCTGCGCTACAAGAAACGCCCTATCAAGTTTGCAGCCCTTAAGCTTCTGAACATCTTCATGGCGATAGCGCTCAATCTGATGTTCTTCCTCGTGCTGCCTGCCATATACGAAAGCAACGGCGCGACGGGACTCATCGCACAGATATACGACCCTACCGTTGGCGCTGGCTATGCCTTCTATGTCAACCTTTTCTGCTCGGCTGCGCTCACCTTCTTCTTCTGGAAGGAGCTGGTGGGCATCAAATACCAGTTTGACAAGGCGCTGCTGCGTCGCATGTTCTCCTACTCGTGGCCTATACTGGTACTCGGCATAGCCGGCATTCTCAACCAGACTGCCGACAAGATTCTATTCCCCTACATCTACGAACGTAGCGACGCCCACACCCAACTGGGCATTTATGGCGCCGCATCGAAGATAGCCATGATTATGGCAATGATAACCCAGGCGTTCCGCTACGCCTACGAACCGTTCGTGTTCGGCAAGTCGAAGGACAAGGACAACCGCGAAACGTACGCCCAGGCGATGAAGTTCTTCATCATATTCACCCTTCTGGCGTTCCTCGTAGTGATAGGCTATCTCGACGTACTGAAGCATATCATCGGCCGCGACTACTGGTCGGGACTGCGCGTGGTGCCCATCGTGATGGCTGCCGAGATAATGATGGGCGTGTACTTCAATCTCTCGTTCTGGTACAAACTCATCGACAAGACCATCTGGGGAGCCTGGTTCTCGGGCGCAGGATGCGCCGTGCTCATAGCCGTCAACGTGCTGTTCGTGCCGCGATACGGCTATATGGCGTGCGCATGGGCTGGTTTTGCAGGCTACGCAACGGCTATGGTGCTGTCGTATCTTGTAGGTCAGAAGAAGTATCCGATAAACTATCCGCTCAAGTCAATTGGCGTTTACGTGGCTATAACGGTGCTGTTCTACTTCTGCATGAACTTCGCCAACGAGCATCTGCCCAACTGGGCGGCGCTCGCAGTGAACACCGTGCTCATAATAATGTTCGTAGCGCACATCATTTATCATGATATGCCGCTGAAGAAGATATTCAAGTAGGATTTTGTAGGGTTGGGTAGGTTTGGTAGGTGCTGTAGGTTTGGCAGGCGCAAGCCTACCTACTATACCTACCCAACCTACCAAACCTACCCTACCTACAACAAAACAATCAACAATCAATAACAATCTCTAAATGAAAAAGAATCTTATCCTGGCGGCTGCCATGCTGTTGTCATCAGCCGCCGCACATGCCGACGAAGGCATGTGGACGCTCTACAACCTGCCACACGCAGTGTACGAGCAAATGAAGACGTACGGATTCTCGGCTCCATACGAGAAGCTGTACAAGGGCGAAGACGCCATCATGAAGTCGGTTGTCAACTTCTCGGGCTACTGCTCGGGCGTTGTCGTATCGCCCGACGGACTCGTGCTGACCAACCACCACTGTGGTTTCGAGGCCATCCGTTCTCATTCTACCGTAGAGCACGACTACATGCTCAACGGATTCTACGCCAAGTCGTTCGCCGAAGAGCTGCCCAACAAGAGCATGTTCGTAAGCTTCATGGTGGAACAGAAGGACATCACTCCCGAACTGGAGAAGCGTGGCATCAAGAACATGACCAACGACGAGCGCGCCAAGCTCTTGAACGAGGTGGAGAACGAAATGATCAAGGAGGTACACGCTAAGGACAAGACTCTCGACCTGGAAATAAAGCCGTTCTACGAGGGCAACAAGTACTACGCCACTACCTACCGCACATTCCGCGACTTGCGTCTGGTGTTCGCCATTCCAAAGTCGATGGGCAAGTTCGGAGGCGAGACCGACAACTGGATGTGGCCGCGCCAGACCTGCGACTACTCTGTATTCCGTATCTACGCCGACCCGAAGACCAACGGACCGGCTGAATATTCTAAGGACAACGTGCCCTATCACCCGCAGCACTGGACAAAGGTTTCGATGGACGGATATAAGGAAGGCGACTTCGCCATGACCATCGGCTATCCGGGTTCGACCGAACGCTATCTCTCAAGCTACGGCATCCGCCAGATGCGCGACGCTGAGAACGCTCCACGTGCACAAGTACGCGGCGTCAAGCAGGACGTTATGATCAAGCACATGCGTGCCGATGAGGCAGTACGCATCAAGTACGACTCTAAGTATGCACAGAGTTCCAACTACTGGAAGAACTCATTGGGTATGAACAAGTGTATCGACTCGGTAGGTATCGTTCGTCAGAAGGCCGACTTCGAGGACCGCATCATGGAGTTCCAGAAGTGGACCGGCTACCTCAAGGGCAAGCTCGACTTCGACAAGATGGCTCAGCTTTATGCCAAGCAGCTTGACGTTACCAAGGAGTTCACAGCTCTGCGCGAGTCGTTCGGCCGCACTTCCGAGTTCAACACACGTGCCATCAGTCTGGCTATGATGGTGCCTGCAAAGGCTGGCAAGGCAGCCAAGAAGGGCAAGTCGACATACGTGTTCGAGGACAACAGCGCCGAATGGGACGCAGCACTCGACAAGGACGTGCAGGCAGCACTCATCGACAACTTCCGCAAGTATGTATCTGCCGACCAGCTTCCTGCCTTCTACAAGACTATTGAGGAGAAGTTCGGCGGCGATTCGCGCAAGTATGTCGACTGGCTGTACTCTACTTCGGTAGTGATGAAGAGCGGCAAGAAGATCAAGCTCAACGAGAAGGCTCTCGCCAAAGACCCCGGCTACCAGTATGGCAAGCAGATTAACGAGATGATGAACAAGTGCCGCAGTCTGCTCATGCCGCTCCGCGAGGAGATAGCCGAGCAGGAGAAGTATCTCTGCGACGCCAAGGTGCGCATGGAGCAGGAACTGCCCCACTACTCAGATGCCAACTTCACCATGCGTCTTTCTTACGGTCAGGTAGGCGGCTATCTGCTCGGTGGCAATCCTTCGGGCTACTACACCGACGCTGCCTCTATCGTTCGCAAGATGGAATCGGGCGAAAAGGGCACCATCGACTACCAGGCTGAGCCTATCATGAAGCAGCTCCTTTCTGCCAACGACTTCGGCAAGTACACCGACAAGACAACTGGCAAGATGCAGCTCTGCTTCCTCACCAACAACGACATCACCGGCGGTAACTCTGGTTCACCGATGTTCGACGGCAAGGGCAACCTTATCGGTCTGGCATTCGACGGCAACTGGGACTCATTGTCAAGCGACATCTGGTTTGACAAGCGTCTGGCACGCTGCATCGGTGTAGACATCCGCTACGTACTCTTCCTCATGGACAAGTGGGGACATGCTGATCGTCTGCTCAAGGAAATGGGCGTTTCGGGCGAGAAGTAAAAAAAATTGAGAGTTGAGAATTGAGAGTTGAAAGTTATGATTTGCATTGTTATTAATGCTATGATTTTAAATATTAAAAATCGGTAATCATAACTCTCAACTCTCAATTCTCAACTCTCAACTTATATTATAAAAAAGAGTTATCGGCAAGCCCAGAAGCGAGCGCCATTGACAGCCATACGGGTTTCGAACACACCCGCTTCATCTGGATTTACACGTATGGTCTCGCCGTCGCTGAGACGAGCCTGGATAGTGCCGTCATCGTTAAAGCGGAATATCTCCACCTTCTTTCCATTCTGTTCCTGCGACCATGAATTGGTCTTCTTATCGTAGATGAAGCTGACAACTTCACCGTTTGGCGAAGTGACTTCATATCCGTTGCGCAGCGTCTTTACCGCATAAATCAATCCATCTTTACCGGTCACCTTCTGAACAGTGCCCACCTTCTGAGCCAACGGGTTGCTGCCCGACCAGAATTCAATCGTATTGAGCACCAAGGCATCAGCAACAGCACACACAGCATAAGCCGGCGAGATGAGAATGAATATGATCTCGTTGAGGAACTTCGAACTTGTAGCGTGGGTGTTCCACTTGGCAACACGGTTGAACAAAGAGAACGAGCCTACGCAAGAACTGGTTAGCAAAGTGGCAGCGAGCAATAGCGCCGACACCTTAAGATGTCTGATTTTCATAAGCATATAATTTAAAACCTCTGTAAAGATAGTAAAAAAAAACTTTGCAAAGGCCACAATAAGGTCTATTTAACAGTTTTATGCATATATACATTGACAAGTTATAACTAAAAAAACAATCGATATGTCAGATATATTTCGTACATTTGCACCTATATCAACATTATAAGCCATACAGAGATGACCTTACCTGACTTAAAAGACATAACAGTAGAATACGCCATACGCATGTGCGGAGGTAGCCATATCGGCAACGACATCCTCATTCTTGACGAGATTGCCAACATGCCATTGCCTCGCGAACCGCGACGCATACAATGTCTGCTTTTAGCATTGTGTACCAAAGGCTCTGCACGATACGTTGTCGACTCTGTAGAACATAACGTCAAAGCAGGCGACCTTATCATCATCAACCAGGGACGCATCACATACGACTGCACCATGTCGCCCGACTGCCGCGGAATGGGCATCATCATCAGCTACGACTTCTTCAACGAAACCATCAAGAGCGTACACGAACTGTCGGCGCTCTTCCTCTTCGCACGCAACCACCCCGTATTCAGTCTGCCCGAAGACAAGGCCAGCTTCATACACCACACGTTGACCTGCATGAGGCAGAAGATGGACGAACCCGACAACCACTTCCGTCGCGAGATGATGCAATCGATGTTCCTCACTATGGTTTATGAAGTGAGCAACGTGATATACAGCGTACAGTCGCGCACCAGCGAGCACAATACGCGTGCCGAAGAAATCTTCACAAAGTTCATATTGCTCGTCGAAAACCACTTCCGCACAGAACGTCGCGTGAGCTGGTATAGCGAACAGCTCTGCATATCGCCCAAATATCTGTCGGAAACGGTAAAGAACGTGTCCAAACGAACACCCAACGAGTGGATAGACGCATACGTCACGATGGAGCTGCGCATGCTTCTGCGCAACACACAACGCAGCATCAAGGAGATAGCTCAAAGCCTTAACTTCTCCAACCAGTCGTTCCTTGGCAAGTATTTCAAGGAACATGTGGGCATGTCACCGTCGGAATACAGACGTAGCTGAACTTGCAATCCGTAGCAATAAATATACATTAATGTAACAAAACGACACCTTACATGTCGGAAATATTACAAAATAATACATTATTCTTGCTATAAATCAAAAACATTAATTATTTTTCCGACTTTTATATTGCTTTTTGAAAGTAAATTATTAAATTTGCAATCACTTTGATAGGTTTTTCAATGGTTTACTAATTAAAAGCAATTGAGATGGGAAAAACACAAGACCATCAAGCCGGCCAGGCAATGGCTGGCGAGAGATTTTCAGGACTTTACAATGCCGCCTACGAACACGATGCATGTGGAGTGGGTATGGTAGTGAATATTCATGGTAACAAAAGCCACGAATTAGTAGACAACGCTCTGCGCGTACTTGAGAATATGCGCCACAGAGGAGCCGAAGGTGCCGACAACAAGACTGGAGACGGTGCGGGAATCATGCTTCAGATTCCTCACGAATTCATACTGTTGCAGGGTATTCCGGTGCCTGAGAAGGGCAAATACGGCACAGGTCTCGTCTTTCTTCCTAAAGACGAGCCACAGCAGCAGGCCATTCTGTCGATAATGATTGAAGAAATCGAGCGCGAAGGACTCTCGCTCATGCACCTGCGCACTGTGCCTACCAATCCCGATTGCCTCGGTGTGTCTGCTCTTGACACCGAACCAGCCATCAAGCAGGTTTTCATCACGGGCGTGACCGACGACAAGGTGCCCACCTTCGAGCGCACATTATATATTATACGCAAGCGCATTGAAAACCGTGTCAATAACAAGGACTTCTACATCTGCTCGCTTTCGAGCCGGAACATAGTTTATAAGGGTATGCTGTCGTCAATGCAGGTACGCCAGTACTATCCCGACCTCACCAACAATTACTTCACTTCAGGATTAGCACTCGTTCACTCGCGCTTCTCTACCAACACGTTCCCCACATGGAGCCTTGCCCAGCCGTTCCGCCTCTTGGCACACAACGGCGAGATAAACACCATTCGCGGCAACCGCTCTTGGTTCAAGGCACGCGAGAGTGTACTCTCAAGCGAGGCATTGGGCGACATCCGTGGCATCTCACCTATCATACAGCCCGACATGTCAGACTCTGCAAGTCTCGACAACGTATTCGAGTTTTTCGTGATGAGCGGACTCTCTCTGCCGCACGCTATGGCTGTAATGGTGCCCGAAAGCTTCAACGACAAGAATCCGATACCCGAAGATTTGAAGGCTTTCTACGAGTATCACTCTATACTTATGGAACCATGGGACGGCCCTGCCGCACTGCTGTTCAGCGACGGAAGATACGCCGGAGGAATGCTCGACCGCAACGGTCTGCGCCCGGCACGATATACTATTACCAAGAATGACACTATGGTCGTGGCATCCGAAGTGGGTGTCATGGACTTTGACCCGACTGAGATTGCCGAAAAGGGACGCCTTCAACCAGGCAAGATTCTCCTTATCGACACTCAGGAGGGCAAAATCTACTATGACGGTGAGATTAAGGAGCGCCTCGCAAGCGCCCATCCTTACCGCCAGTGGCTATCAACTAACCGTATACAACTTGAGAAACTGCACTCCGGACGTAAGGTAGACAACTCTGTCGACGACCTCACACGCAAGGAGCTGATGTTCGGTTTCGGCGAGGAAGATGTCGACGGCACCATCGTTCCGATGGCTACCAACGGCCAGGAACCTACCGCCTCAATGGGCAACGACACTCCGCTGGCAGTACTGAGCGGCCATGCGCAGGTGTTCTTCAACTACTTCCGCCAGCAGTTTGCGCAGGTTACCAACCCTGCCATCGACTCAATACGCGAGTCGCTGGTCATGTCTTTGTCGGAATATATAGGTCGTGTGGGCTCCGGTATTCTGTCGCCCGACGAGTCGAACTGCAAGATGGTGCGTCTGCCCCACCCCATTCTGACCAATACTCAGCTCGATATACTGTGCAATATACGCTACAAGGGATTCAACACAGTCAAGTTGCCTATGCTGTTTGAATGCAGCAAGGGCGAAGACGGACTGCGCGAGTCGCTCGATGCACTCTGCAAGGAGGCCGAACGCAGCGTCGACGACGGCTACAACTACATCATCCTCAGCGACCGCGATGTCGATGAGAATCATGCAGCAATTCCTTCGCTGCTCGCAGTGAGTGCCGTTCACCATTACTTGATTTCCGTCGGCAAGCGCGTTCAGACCGCACTTATCGTAGAGAGCGGTGAGATTCGCGAGGTGATGCACGCCGCACTGCTCCTGGGCTACGGTGCTTCGGCACTCTGTCCGTACATGACATACGCCATACTGGACGACCTTGTGAAGCGCGGAAAGATTCAGGAGAACTATCCGACAGCCGAAGCCAACTACATCAAGGCAGTGAAGAAAGGTCTGTTGAAGATTATGGCAAAGATGGGTATCTCAACCATCCGCTCATATCGCGGAGCCAAGATATTCGAGAGCATAGGTCTGTCGGAGGCGCTGTTGAAGACCTACTTCGGTACAGAAGTGAGCACTATAGGCGGCGTTGGACTCGAAACCATCGCCCGCGACGCAATCAGCATGCACAACAAGGCCTTCAACAACCGCAAGAAGCTCGACTTCCTGCCCAACTTCGGACAATTCCACTGGCGCAAAGACGGCATACGCCACGCCTGGAACCCCGAAACCATCGCTACACTTCAGCTTGCCACACGCACTGGCAATTACGCTAAATACAAAGAGTTCACGAAGTTTGTCGACGAGAAAGAAGAACCAATCTTCATCCGCGACTTCTTCGATTTCAAACAAAATCCGATACCAGTCGACGAGGTAGAACCCGTCGAGAACATTGTTAAACACTTCGTGACGGGTGCCATGTCGTTCGGAGCTCTGTCAAAGGAGGCTCACGAGGCAATGGCTCTTGCCATGAACAAGCTCGGCGCACGCTCAAACACAGGTGAAGGCGGCGAGTTGAGCGAGCGTTTCCACGAGACTGTGGACGGCGTTTCGCTTTCGAGCAAGACCAAGCAGGTTGCTTCGGGACGCTTCGGCGTAACTACTGAATATCTGGTCAACGCCGAGGAGATACAGATTAAGGTGGCTCAGGGTGCCAAGCCGGGTGAAGGCGGACAGCTGCCGGGCTTCAAGGTGAACGAGGTGATTGCCAAGACGCGTCACTCTATTCCCGGAATCTCGCTCATTTCGCCTCCTCCTCACCACGACATCTACTCTATCGAGGACCTGGCCCAGCTCATCTTCGACCTCAAGAACGTCAATCCTAAGGCTGCAATCAGCGTGAAGCTCGTAGCCGAGAGTGGCGTTGGCACCATCGCAGCGGGCGTTGCCAAGGCCAAGGCCGACCTTATCGTCATCTCAGGAGCTGAAGGCGGCACCGGCGCTTCGCCTGCATCGAGCATGCGATTTGCCGGTATTTCGCCCGAAATCGGATTGTCTGAGACTCAGCAGACACTCGTCAAGAACGGTCTGCGCGGTCAGGTTCGTCTGCAAGTGGACGGCCAGTTGAAGACAGGACGCGATGTTGTGCTCATGGCTCTGCTCGGTGCAGAGGAGTTCGGATTCGGTACTGCAGCGCTGATCGTGCTCGGTTGTGTGATGATGCGTAAATGCAACCTCAACACATGTCCAATGGGCGTAGCCACACAGAACCCCGAACTGCGCAAGCTGTTCCGCGGCAAGGCAGAATATCTGGTCAACTACTTCACCTTCGTGGCACAAGAGGTGCGCGAATACTTGGCCCAGATGGGCTATCGCAGCCTCAACGAGATAGTAGGACACACCGAACTCATCCTCACCAAGAAGGACGAGAAGAATCCCAAGTCGGCTCTGCTCGACTTCCACCGACTTCTGTTCCAGGAGCCCAACGGCTGCACGCTCTATCATACAGCACAGCAACGACACGAGCTTGGCGACGTATTAGACCAGCATCTGATACGTGGAGCGCAGAACGCGATAGAACGTCAGGACGAGGTTTCGCTCGATTTCGCCATCAAGAACACCGACCGTGCCGTCGGCGCAATGCTTAGCGGAATGATAGCTCAGAAGTATGGCGAGGCAGGACTGCCCGACAAGACCATCAACGTGAAGTTCAAGGGCTCGGCAGGACAGAGCTTCGGCGCATTCCTCGTTAAGGGTGTCGACTTCAAACTGGAAGGCGAAGCCAACGACTACTTCGCCAAGGGCCTCTCAGGCGGACGCATTTCGATACTCCCGCCGATAAGAAGCAACTTCGCAGCCGAGGACAACATCATAGCCGGCAACACCGGACTGTATGGCGCAACAAGCGGCGAACTCTACATAAACGGTAAGGTTGGCGAACGCTTCGGAGTGCGCAACTCGGGCGCAACAGCCGTTATCGAGGGCGCAGGCGACCACTGCTGCGAGTATATGACGGGCGGTCGCGTAGTAGTATTGGGCGAAACGGGACGCAACTTCGCTGCCGGTATGTCTGGCGGTGTGGCTTACGTGTGGGACAAGAACCACAACTTCGACTACTTCTGCAATATGGATATGGTCGAGATCAACCTTGTCGACGACAGCAACTACCGCAAGGAGCTGCACGAACTCATACGCCAGCACTACCTATACACCGGTTCGAAACTCGCACGCACCATGCTCGACGACTGGAACCGCTACGTTGAGGACTTCATACAGATTGTCCCAATCGAGTATAAGCGTGTGCTGCAGGAAGAGCAGGTACGCAAGCTGCAACAGAAGATTGCAGACATGCAGAGAGACTACTGATTTGCGCGAAGGCGCAAATCAGAATGTGGAATGTGGAATGTGGAGTGTTGAATTAATTAGCAAACTCTACATTCAGCATTCAAAACTCAACTTTCGACATTCTACATTCTACATTCTACATTGCGGCAAGCCGCAACAACTCAACATTCATCATTCATCATTCAACATTTGAATTATGGGCAATCCAAAAGCATTCCTCACTATACACCGCAAAGAGGCGGGCTACCGCCCCATACACGACCGCATTCACGACTTTGGTGAAGTCGAACAAACACTCAACAGCAACGACCGCCGACAGCAGGCATCACGCTGTATGGACTGTGGCGTACCCTTCTGCCACTGGGCATGTCCGCTGGGCAACAAGGCACCCGAGTGGAACGACGCCCTATACAAGGGCGACTGGGAGCTGGCTTATCGCCTGCTCAACTCTACCAACGACTTCCCCGAGTTCACCGGACGCATCTGTCCGGCGCTGTGCGAGAAGGCTTGCGTGCTCAATCTCGTTGAACACGAACCTACAACCAACCGCGAGGACGAGTGTGCCATTACCGAACACGCATTCCAGGAGAACTACGTACGTGTAGAACAACCCGAACGCAACGGCAAGAAAGTGTGCGTAATAGGCGCCGGACCAGCCGGACTCGTGGCAGCCAACCGCCTCAACCACATGGGCTACTCGGTCACTGTGATGGAGAAGAACGAAAGCGCTGGCGGTCTGCTGCGCTACGGCATACCTAACTTCAAGCTCAACAAGGCAGTCATCGACCGCCGAATCGCTCTGCTCGAAGAAGAAGGCATCGTATTCAAATACAACTCACCAGTCGACGTAGAACATCTGCCCGAAGGCTTCGACGCTTACGTTGTATCAACCGGAACGCCTACTGCACGCGACCTCAAGATTCCCGGACGCGAACTGAAGGGCGTACACTTCGCTCTCGAAATGCTCTCACAGCAAAACAGAGTGTTGGCAGGCATGGAGTTCAAGAAGGAAGAACTGGTCAACGCCAAGGGCAAAGACGTGCTCGTAATAGGCGGTGGCGACACCGGATCAGACTGCATCGGAACGGCACACCGTCAGGGATGCAAGTCGGTGACACAAATAGAGATAATGCCGCGACCCGTAGACGGACCCGATGACCCGAAGAATCCATGGCCCAACTGGCCTCGTACACTCAAGACTACATCGTCGCACGAGGAGGGATGCACACGCCGATGGAACATCAACTCATTAGAGTTCCTCGGCGACAAGAACAGCAAGCTCACCGGAGTGCGCGTTCAGGAGATAACATGGAAACCCAACCCCGATGGCGGACGTCCGCTCATGGAGCCAGTGGGCAAGCCCGAAATCATCAAGTGTGAAATGGTGTTGCTCGCAATGGGATTCCTCAAGCCCGAACAACCCAAGTTTGCCCCCAACGTATTCGTAGCCGGCGACGCAGCCAACGGAGCCTCGCTTGTAGTACGTGCAATGGCAAGCGGAAAGCAAATAGCTGCTCAAATAGATAAATTCCTATCGAAGTAATTGCTTTTATAAGTTCTGTTGCTGAAACAGAACAAATGGCAGCTATATAGAGACGGGGTCGTCGCCGAAGAGGCAACGACCCCGTTATTTTTTTGCCCGTCAAACGACGGTTTTCGAAAAGGAGTCCTTTTGCCCTTCAAAAGGGTTCGTTTTGCATTGAAAAAGGAGTCCTTTTGCAACCTAAAAGGGGTCCTTTTGAAAGCCAAAAGGACTACATTTGAAAACGGGTATGGCAAAGCCATGAAAACAAACGTATTCTGAGCAATTTCAAGGGTTAACATTTTATAACCCAAACGGTGTTAATTTTTACAATTTAATTTTTACTTTTGCAAATTATTATGAGTTTTAAACTAAAACGGGAGTATAATAAACGAAATCGTATTAACCACGAGTAAAACCGAAGGGTTGAAACATCAGACTTTGAAACATTTAACCAAGCACGATGTAGATGATGCATAGCAGATGTGCGTCATTATGTCAAACCAAATTCAATATTTATGCATAGGACATTGCTATCAATCAGCGTGTTGCTCAGCTTAATTGGGGGGGGGTAAATCATACGCCGCTCCATACCAGAGCAACAGTGAGAAAGTAAGTGTGCAGCAGCAATCAGATGAGCACACACAATGTACCGGTATAGTTACGGATGCGCAAGGCGAACCAATTGTAGGAGCCTCTATCCGTATCAAGGGTACCAGTATCGGAGCCGTGACTGACGTCAATGGTAAGTTCGTCATCAAGAAAGGGGTGACCAACCAGGCATCGCTCGTCGTAACCTATTTGGGCTACGAAGACCAAACCGTAAAATGGAACGGCAAGCCGATGAACATTGTTCTCGCTGAAAAGTCGAAGGCACTCGAAGGAGTCGTTGTTACCGGTATCTTCGAACGTAAGAAGGAAGGCTTCACAGGTTCGGCAAACAGAGTGTCGGGCGACGATATCCGCAAGATATCTTCGGGCAATATCCTCAATGCAATCACTATGCTCGACCCCGGATTCCGCAAGGGCGACAACATGCTTTCGGGTTCCAACCCAAGCTCTGTGCCCGAATTCAGCATGCGCGGACAATCGAGTATGGGCGACTACTCTACCGATGAGACCGTCATTATGCGTGGCGATGTGGACACACGACCCAATCAGCCACTCTTCGTTCTTGACGGTATCATAGGCGTGAGCGTAACCAAGATCATGGACATCGACCCCGCCCAGATCGAGAGCATCACCCTTCTGAAGGACGCAGCAGCCATGGCGATATACGGTTCGCAGGCATCCAACGGCGTCATTGTAGTTGAGACCAAGGCTCCGGCAGCTGGCAAGCTGCGCGTTACATACAACGGCAACTACAAGATTGAATACCCCGACCTTACCGACTATAACTTGCTCAACGCAGCCGAGAAACTCGAACTGGAGAAACGTGCAGGTTTTTACAGCGACCCTACTTCTGTGCAGGACGAGCAGAACCAGCTTGAAATCTACCGCCGCAAACTGCTTGACGTAGAGCGTGGCGTAAATACCTACTGGCTCTCGCAGCCTCTGCGCACCGTGTTTGCACAGCGCCACGGACTCAACATCGAAGGTGGCACAAACGAACTGCGCTATAAGCTGTATGCAGGTGTCAACAGTGCGCCCGGTATCATGAAGAAGACTGGTGTCAACGGCACAAGCGTGAGCCTCGACATACGCTATCGCTACAAGGGACTTCTTATCAGCAATGTGGCTTATGTCGACTATACCGTATCCGACCGTACCTCGCCCTATGGTACGTTCAACGATTATGCCCTGCTCAACCCGTATTATCGCATCTACGATTCTAACGGACAGATTGCCAAATACCTCGAACGTAGCGTCACAACTACTGACGGCCACTACCGCACTTCGGGAGCGGATGTGGGCAATCCTATGTATAACACACTCTACAACACCAAAGACCAGAACAAGGCATTTGAAGTGCGCGACGCCTTCCGTGCCGAATATACACCTATTGAAAACCTGCGTCTGGCGTTCGACCTCACCCTCACCAAGACCACTTCAGACAACGATGTTTTCAAATCGGCAAACCATACCGACTACATCACCGTTCAGAACATCGACCAGAGGGGTATGTACAACTGGACCAACGACACACGCCTGGGATGGGACGCAGCCTTCACCGCCAATTATAATAAGGTATGGAAGGGCCGTCACGTACTCGCTTCGTTCTTCCGCTGGAACATCAAGCAGGACAAGTATCACAGCGCCGGCGTGCTCGCTACGGGCTTCCCCAACGACAATATGGACGAGGTGTACCTCGGAGCCAAGGTTCAATCGACCAGTGGTGACGAAAGTACGACACGCTCTTTCGGCGGTGTGGCAACAGTGAGCTACACCTACGACCAGAAGTATGCAGCCGACCTCAACGGACGTATCGACGCCTCGTCAGAGTTCGGACGCAACAACCGCTATGCACCTTTCTGGTCGGCAGGCTTGAGATGGAATATGGACAAGGAGAACTGGATTAAGAAACTCAACATATTCGACGAACTCGTGCTGCGCGCCACATACGGTGTGACCGGTACGCAGGGCTTTGCCGCCTACCAGGCATTGCAGATGTACTCTTACGCCAACACCATGCGCATCTATCAGAGTTCGGATGTTGTGGGCACACTGTTGTACGGCATGGGCAATCCCGACCTCAAGTGGCAGACAACCAACGCATGGAACTTCGGCATCGACTTTACAATGTTCAACAACAGATTTAGCGGACGCTTCGAATATTACCGCAAACTGACCAAGAATACGGTGCTCGACTACTCATTGGCGCCCTCAATCGGATTCAGCAGCATTAAGGACAATATCGGAAACATAGCCAATAACGGCTACGAATTCAACGTTCGATACATGCCGCTCTACATCCCTTCAAAGCAGATGAACCTTAGTATTGTGGTGAACGGAAGTCACAACAAGAACACCATCAAGAAGATTTCGAACGCCATGCGCAGCCGCAACGAACAGCAGATGAAGGCCGACGAGGACAATCCGAACAAGCTTTCGCGTCCGTTGCCACGCTATGAGGAGGGCTATTCACAGTCGATGATATGGGCAGTACGCTCGTTGGGCATCGACCCGATTACCGGTCGCGAAGTATATCTCACCCGTGACGGCAGACGCACAAGCGAATACAACGCTGCCGACCAGATGCCCGTGGGCGACACCGAGCCCGACTTGCAGGGTACACTCAGCCTCAACTTCAACTGGCGCGGACTCAGCGTGAGTCTCGCTTCGCAATACAGATTCGGCGGACAGTACTACAACAAGACACTGGTGGATAAAGTTGAGAACGCTAACCTGCGCTACAACGTCGACCGCCGCGCCTTCACCGACCGCTGGCAGAAGCCCGGCGACCTGGCAAAATACAAGGCTGTCACTTCCGATAAAAACGGTTCGCTGACCAAAGCAACCACCCGCTTCCTTATGGATCAGAACGAATTGGTGCTGAATACCATCAACGTGCAGTATCGTTTTGAGAAGCGTTACGAGAAATGGATTAGTATGCTGGGATTGAGCAGCGCCTCAGTAGGACTGTATATGGAAGACCTCTTCCACTGGTCGACCATCAAGCAGGAGCGAGGCATACAATATCCTATGTCAAGACAAATCTCAATGTCGCTCAATTTAACATTCTAAGAATATAAACTTGACACAATATGAAAAGACTATATTATATATTATTAGGGCTCACAACACTCTTCTGCTCTTGCAACGATTGGCTCGACATAACGCCGAAGACCAATGTTGAGGAGAAAGACCTGTTCAAGAACGAGCAAGGATTTAAGGAAGCGTTGACCGGTGTTTATATCAAGATGAGCACAACGCAGCTCTATGGACGTGAGATGACGTACGGTTTCATCGACCAGTTGGCACAGCGCTACTTCAACAACGAAAATCTTGAAACCGACTACGACAAGATTACGTGGTACACCTATCCCTCTACACGTACGCAGACATATTACGAGACATTCTGGACGAGCGATTACTACCTCATTGCCAACCTCAACAATCTGCTTGACAACATCGAAAAACGCGGCAACGTGATACACACAGCCGGCTACAAGGACATCATCAAGGGCGAAGCATTGGGCTTACGCTCGTTCCTCTACTTCGATTTGCTGCGTATGTTCGGTCCTATCTACAAGGATAACGCCTCTTCGCCGTCCATACCCTACCGCACTCACCTCAACAGAGATGTGGCTAAGCTGTTGCCGGCAAGCGTTGTTGCCGACAGTATCGTGAAGAGTCTGAAGCAGGCTGAGACTCTGCTGGAGAACGACCCTATGAACATCGCGTTCCCAAGCTACGACGACGACGGTAGCACCGACCCCTTCCTCAAGCATCGTTTCAACCGTATGAACAAGTATGCGGTGAAGGCTGAGCTGGCACGTGTGTATATGTGGATGGGCGACAAGGTGAATGCCGCCAAGTATGCGCAGGAAGTTATCGATGCCAAGAAGGCTGATGGAAGCAAGCGTTTCGCCCTCATCACCGACAATGCACAGGACAAGGTGGGGTCTACCGAACTCCTGTTTGCCGTAAACATGGACTCGCAGACATTCCCAAGTCGCGTAAAGAGCGAATTCATGATAGCCATGTGGAACAAGTATATAATCCTCGGCGACGGCAACAGATTGGACAAGATATTCGACACTACGGTCGACGGACAAAACGACATGCGCTATAAAGACGGAGCAGGATTTGCCATCAGCTCAAACGGAGCGTACATGCTGAAGTACACCCAGAGCGGTCTCTACTCGCCAGTATTGCAGAACACCATGCCGCTGATACGTCTGCCGGAGATGTACTACATCCTTGCCGAGTGTACCGACGACCTCGCCGAGTCTGCCGACTTGCTCTCGATAGTACGCGGAGCACGCGGTCTTGAAGACCTGCAGCCCTTTGCCAACGAGAGCGAAAAGTTATACAACATCGAAAAAGAGTATCGCAAGGAGTTCTATGGCGAAGGACAGCTATGGTTCTTCTACAAGCGTCAGGGCTACAAGACATTCCAGTTCTGCCCTATCACGAACATGACAGAGGCACGCTATCGCTTCCCGATACCCGACGACGAGACTGTATTAGGTAATGTAAACTAAAAAACTCAACAATCATGAAACTCTATAAGATAGCATTTATTATATTCGGTGTGCTGCTCGCCTTCACAAGTTGCAAGGAGGAAGAGGTTGAACCGTTCAGCGGTGCACCCGGTTTGAACTTCATGGCATCTGATGGTTATGGAGGATTTTACGACAGTGGCAACAGCTACGAGAATCTTTCATCGGTGGTAGATTTCTTCGGTCTGTATGCCCAAGAAAAGACAATGGACCTCAGCTATTATGATGTCAAGGTGTGTTTGCAGCTCGAAGGCCGCATAAGCGACAAGCCTTTGAAGATAAAACTTATGGCTGAGCCGGTAGAAGGTTATGATATGCCCGAACTGGAGATGCCCGAAGCCGCCGAAATGGAGGCAGGCGAGTATCGCAAGGAGTTCACCATTCGCTGCAAGTATCCCAAGGACGGCAAGGAAAGCAAGTGCGTAATCAAGGTAGACTATGCCAACAGCGACTTCGTACCGGGCACCATGGAACGCCAGCAGTATGAAATCACGCTGACCGACGAAACCGACTGGTCGAGCATGTGGGTGTTCAGCCCCGAGGAATGGAACGCAGCCTACTCGTCGGTATTGGGCAATTACGGTGAGAAGAAGGTGCGCTTCATCATGGCAGCACTCGCTGCCGAAGACCTTTCTGCCAATGATATTTCAATGTTGTATTATTATCAGAAGAATTATCATCGGTATGGATTCGACGATGACGTAATGGAAGCGCTGCGGAATGCACTGGCCCAGTACAACAGCACACACGACAAGCCGCTCACAGAGACCGACGGCACACCGGTAACATTCAACTAATCATTAAAGAGACACGATTATGAGAATCATAACAAGACATACATTATGTGCGGTTTTGCTCACGTCGCTCCTGGCATCGTGCTACGAGGACAAGGGAAACTATGACTACGACGAAAGTATAACCGACATATCAGTAAAGCTGAACCAGAGCTACGGCGTACGCAAAGCTGACACGGAGATGACCTATACCATCAATCCGGAAATCAAGACCGATGATGGTGACAAGTCATACCTGAAATACACATGGGTGATGAACACCACATCGGCAAACTCAAGCCGCAACGACACCATCGGCCATGACGAATCGTTGACGCTGACTATGGACCCTAACGACCCGAACTTTGTGTACAAGTACTACATAAAGCTATACGTCACCGACACACGTACTAACGCCAAGACCATGGTGCCGACCACTGTTGAGGTGGGCAAGCCGTACACCAAGGCATGGATGGTGCTTCACGAGAAGGACAATCATGCCGAACTGGGTGCAGTGGAGTATATCGGCAGCGTCATGATGGTTACTCCCGATGCCTACAAACAAGAAACAGGCAAAGACCTGACGGGCCAACCCGTCAGCCTGTCGTACATGCAGAAGCAGCCAAACAAATCATACTGGTTGTACACAGCCGACAGTCAGTTGTTCGTCACTACTACCAATGGAGAGGAGTCGGGACTCATCGACCAGACCAACAAGTTCAAGCTGATGGCTACATGGACCCAGCTGTTCTCGCCATTGCAGATAGGCAATGTCGACTTCAATGACTTCCAGACCCAGGCATGCCCCAACTACGGATTGCTTTTTTGCAGCAAAGGACACATGTTCTCGCAATGTTCTACCTCACCGGTTTTGTTCCAAATGTCCCCTGAAGATATTCTGACCGGCGAATGCTCTATCAGCAAGTTTGCGGCAGGCCCCCACACGGCTTTGGGCTATGACAATGCAAGCCATCGCTTCGTACATATTGCCTTGCAGTCGTCTCCTGACTTCTGGGGAGGCTACAAACCGTCAGGCATAAAGAAGAACGCTCCTATAAAGCGCATAGCGTATAAGAACGGAGTGGACGCACGCGACCCGAACCATATACCTGAAAACGAGAACGTCATCAACATCGTCAACGGCTATCACTATCAGCGCACTGGCGTAGCCATTTGGCAGCGCTACAACTGCTATGCCTACTCTTTGGCACCGGGCAACATGTCGCATGTGTATATATTCAGCTACTATGCGCTGACTCATGCCAACGAAGCTACAATGACAAATGTATTCGAATTTCCAACTCCTGAGGGCATTAACGAGAATACACCGATGACATCAGGCGCCACATTCAACAACATCATATTCTATGCAGCAGGCAACAAGGTGTACAAACTCGACATTTCTACCGGCAGCAGCAAGGTTATCTATCAGAGCGACGACACTCGTGCGTCAATCAGTTGTCTGCGAATGGCTGTCAATCCATTCTCATGGAATGACGGCAACGACAATCTGGGTACTAACGATTATGGCCATCCGTTCAGCCGTCTGCTCGGTGTAGCCGTCAACAAGAGCGACGGCACGGGCGAACTCGTGGTGCTTCAGCTCAATGCCGCAGGCAAAGTGGACGACGACCACAAGTTCCCGTCTACACAGATACACAAGGGCTTCGGCAAAATCAAGGACATAGCATTCATCTAAAGCTTTTATGAACAAACTCAGAATTATAGCAGTGGCTGCCGGCATCTTGTCCTCTACCATGGGGATGAGTGCCGCCAGCGACGGCAAGGTACACCTTAAGGGCCAGCTCATAGGCATGGGCACCACAAACGTCAAAATGCAGTACGACGGCGCGGCAGCCATTGTGGGCGACAGCCGCGACCTCACATTGCATACAGACAAGAACGGTTGCTTCGACACTACGTTTGTGCTTGAGCAGCCCCAATATTATAATATAAGCCGCAACACGCTCTATCTCTCGCCCGGCGACGACCTTACCGTGCGCATCACCACCAACAACAAGGAGGCTACATTTACGGGACGTGGTGCCGCAGCCAACGAGTACATGAAGTACAGACTCTTTCCCAAGGGCGGATCGTACATCGAAGGCGGCTCCAACCTGCGTGCCGACTTCGTGCAGACCAAGGCTCTCATTGACAGTCTGGCAGCTGTACGCCGCGGCGAACTGGCTGCACTCAAGGGCGTAAGCAGCCAGTTCAAGCAGCTGGAGGGGGCGCGCATCACTGCCGACGTGCTCAACAGCTACATCAACTACATCACGTATGCCACATGGTTGCGTGGCGAGAAGAAGACGCGCGAGCAACTGATGGAGGAGATGGAGACCTTCTACAAGAATCTGACTACCTATGCCAATTCGCTATACAAGGCTGTAGCGAAGGACGAACTGATGGACGTGGCTGTAGTGAGAAGCGTTATGGGCTACATAGTACAGCCCGAAAACGACACCTTCAAGGCATGGGGCGAGGGCGTGAGCATATCGCCTCGCATGACGGAGATGTATCAGGCTGCCGACAAAGCCAACGTGCTGCGCAATCGCGTAGACCGCAATACGCTCGACAGCATACGTGTATTCATGGACCGACTGGCAAACAAGGAGTTTGCAGTAGAGCTGCAAGCCAAGATAAAGCAGGCACAGAAACTTGCCAAAGGCAGTCCGGCTATAGACATTACATTTGCCGACGTGGAGGGCAATACGCATCGTCTGTCCGAATTCAAGGGCAAGATGCTGTATCTGGATTTTTGGGCTACGTGGTGCGGACCGTGCAAGCAGGAGTCGCCATATTTTGAGAAAATGAGCAAGGAATACGCCGGTAAGGACATCGTGTTCATCCCCATCTCTACCGACACCAACCACAAGGCATGGCTAAACTATCTCAATGCGCACGCCAAGGAACTGAAACAGTACAACTGCGTCGACCCCAAGCTGCACTCTGAATGGGCGATATTCTACATTCCACGCTTCGTTCTTATCGACAAGGACTTCAACATCGTCGATGCCTATGCGCCACGTCCGTCGGAGGCAGCAGCAAAGACTCTCATTGATTCGTTGCTGAAATAACAGGCAGGAATTGCCGGGAATATAAGTAGCGGAGGTCTCCGGCCTCCGCATCAGCAAGTCGAATACAAATCATCATTACAAATAATAGAGTTTGTATCATTGATTGCTGAGGGTGTGTCAAAAGTCTAAGCAGCACGCCCCGAAGGGGCAGAAGCACATAGCCCAGGGCAACGCCCTGAGGTAAA
>URDM01000046.1 GCA_900546575.1 uncultured Prevotella sp. | reverse complement strand
TGCAATACGTAAACTTCATTAACGACAAGCCCATTGGCAGAATTAAGTATGCACTAAATTAATTCCGCCAACAGGTAATACAAACAAAATTATGGCACAAAAAGGTAATATTGGAGTAACGACAGAAAATATTTTCCCTGTCATCAAGAAATTTCTTTATTCTGACCATGAAATCTTCCTTCGCGAGATGGTTTCAAACGCTGTTGACGCTACACAGAAGCTCAAGACTCTTGCCGAACGTGGCGACTTCAAGGGCGAGCTGGGCGACCTCACCGTTCGCGTGAGCCTAGACACAGATAAGGGCACACTCACCATCAGCGACCGTGGTATCGGCATGACGGAAGACGAGATCAACAAGTACATCAATCAGATAGCATTCTCTGGAGTCACCGACTTCCTCGACAAATACAAGGACAACGCCAATGCCATCATAGGCCACTTCGGATTGGGATTCTACTCATCCTTCATGGTGAGCAAGAGTGTCGACATCATCACACGCAGCTATCAGGATGGAGCCAAGGCCATCAAGTGGAGCTGCGACGGAAGCCCCGAGTTTGAGATTAGCGATGCCGACAAGGCAGACCGCGGTTCGGACATCGTGCTCCACATCGACGACGACTGCAAGGAGTTCCTCGAGAAGCAGAAGATTCAGGAACTGCTCAACAAGTACTGCAAGTTTATGGCTGTTCCGGTAGTCTTCGGCAAGAAGACCGAATGGAAGGACGGCAAGCAGGTAGAAACCGATCAGGACAACATCATCAACGACGTAGAGCCGCTTTGGACCAAAACCCCCAGCACCCTTAAGGACGAGGACTACAAGAGCTTCTACCGCACACTCTATCCTATGCAGGACGAGCCGCTGTTCTGGATTCATCTCAACGTCGACTATCCGTTCAATCTCACCGGCATCCTCTACTTCCCGCGCATCAAGTCGAACATCGAACTGCAGCGCAATAAGATTCAGCTCTACTGCAATCAGGTGTTCGTAACCGACCAGGTAGAAGGTATCGTGCCCGAATTCCTTACCCTGTTGCATGGAGTAATCGACTCGCCCGACATTCCTCTTAACGTGAGCCGCTCATATCTGCAGAGCGATGCCAACGTAAAGAAGATTTCGAAGTACATCACCAAGAAGGTGGCCGACCGTCTTGCCTCAATCTTCAAGGACGACCGCAAGGACTACGAGCAGAAATGGGACGACCTCAAGATATTCATCAATTATGGCATGCTCTCGCAAGACGACTTCTACGACCGTGCCAAGGACTTCGCCCTGCTCAAGGATGTCGACGGCAAGTACTTCACCTACGACGAGTACAAGACCCTCATCAAGGACAACCAGACCGACAAGGACGGCAATCTCGTCTATCTCTACGCCAACGACAAGGAAGGCGAGTACAGCTACATAGAAGCAGCCAAGAACAAGGGCTACAGCGTGCTCCTGCTCGACGGACAGCTCGACACTCCGATGGTTTCTATGCTCGAGCAGAAGCTGGAGAAGACACGCTTCGCACGTGTGGATGCCGATATAGTCGACCGTCTCATAGTCAAGGACGATAACAAGGAGAGCGAACTCGCCAAGGACGACAAGGACAGCCTAACCGAGACATTCCGCTCGCAGTTGCCCACAATGGACCATACCGAATTCTACGTTGACGTGCAGGCTCTTGGAGCCGACAATCTGCCCGTGCTCATCACACAGAGCGAGTACATGCGCCGTATGAAGGAGGCAAGCAAGTATCAGGCAGGCATGGCGTTCTACGCCCAGATGCCAGATGCCTTCAACCTCGTTCTCAACAGCGACCATCCCCTCATCAAGGGCGTGCTCGACGGCGAGAAGCAGGAGTGTGGCAGCCAACTCAGTCCCGTCGACAGCGAACTCAAAGGACTTGAGGCACGACTTGCTGTGCTTCATCAGACCCAGAGCGCCAAGAAGCCTGAAGAGATTACTCAGGAGGAGAAGGACGATGTCAAGAACACCGAGCATTCTATTCAGGAGCAGCGCACAAAGCGCACCGACATCATAGCAGCCTATGCCAAGGGCAACAAGGTGGTTCATCAGCTCATCGATCTTGCCCTGCTTCAGAACGGCATGTTGAAGGGTGCAGCCCTCGACTCGTTCCTCAAGCGTTCGGTAGATATGATTAAGTAATATTTATGTTGTAGTGTTGAGGTGTTGGAATGTTGGGATTTCATGATTTTATGTTGAAGTCTCATCATCCCATTACCTCAACACTACAACTTTTTTACCCCTTTTTCTCACTCCTTATTATCTTTTCTTACGCAAACGTTTGCATTTTTTTTAAAGAAATTTGTAACTTTGCACAGACAAACAATTTGTGTTATCACACAACCAACTTTTTACATCTCAGTTTTAATGTATAATGGATAAGATTAGAATTAAGGATATCGCCGAAAGGGCTGGAGTTTCGGTAGGCACCGTTGACCGCGTTTTGCACAATCGCCCCAACGTATCAAAGCCAGCAAGAGAAAAGGTTGAGCAAGCCTTGAAGGAAATGAAATACCAGCCCAATGTCTATGCAAGTGCATTGGCTTACAACAAGTCATACGTTTTCATCGCGCTCATTCCACAGCACGAGTCGGAAGCCTATTGGGAGGAAGTGGAGCAGGGACTGAAGAAGGCCATGGAGATGCGCCGTGACTTCCACATTGACGTCAAGCTCATGTTCTACGAACGCTTCAACAACCAATCGTTTGTCGATTGCTATACCCAATGCCTTGAGTCTAATCCCAACGGAGTAATCATCGTGCCCGTCGACATCGAGACTACTAAGGTGTTTACTGACAAGCTCCACGAGCGCCAGATACCCTTCGTCATGCTCGACTCGTACATGCCCGATTTGAAGCCTCTTTCGTTCTTCGGTCAGGACTCCTTCTGCAGCGGCTATTTTGCTGCCAGGATGCTCATGCTCATAGCCTCGGGCGAGAAGGAGATAATGATCATGAAGCTAATGAAGGACGGCCACGTCACCAGTAAGCAGCAGGTCAATCGTGAGGTCGGTTTCCGCCATTACATGCACGACCATTTCCCCAATATAGAGATTCTTGAGCTTCACCTTCCATTCAAGGGCACACGTGCCGAGTACGACAATATGCTGCGTGACTTCCTTGATGCCCATCCTAACGTACACCATTGCATTACGCTAAATTCAAAGGCCCACATCATGGGCGAATACCTCCTGCGCACTAACCGCCGTGACATCCAGATCATGGGTTACGACATGGTGGCCAAGAACGCCGAGTGCCTGCGCCAGGGAAGCATCTCGTTTCTCATAGCACAACACGGCTACCAGCAGGGATTCAGCTGTGTCGACTCCCTATTCAAGGCCATAGTGTTGCGCAAGAAGGTGCAGCCAGTCAACTACATGCCTATAGAGCTGCTCACCAAGGAGAACGTCGACTTCTACCGTCGCACACAGCTCTAAAGGGGCCGTCACTTCCTCATACAAACACATTAACACATTGAAATGAGTAATCGTAAAGGATTGTTGGCTTTAAGCCCGTTGTTTGTCTTCGTGACCATTTATCTGGTTGCGTCCATCATAGCCCAGGATTTCTATAAAGTGCCCATAAGCGTGGCATTTGTCATAGCAAGCATCTACGCAGTTGCCATCTCTTACAAGAACGGACTGCGCCAGAGCGTGGACATCTTCAGCAAGGGAGCCAGCAAGAGCAACATCATGCTCATGCTGTGGATTTTCATACTGGCAGGAGCCTTCGCCCAGTCGGCCAAAGCCATGGGTTCGGTTGATGCAACGGTCGACTTAATGCTGTCGCTGTTGCCCGACAATATGCTTCTGCCGGGACTCTTTCTTGCCACCTGCTTCATCTCGCTATCCATAGGCACCAGCGTCGGCACAATCGTGGCGCTCGTGCCCATAGCAGCCGGACTGGCACAATCTACAGGTTCGCCCGCAGCCCTGCTTACCGCCGTTGTGGTGGGCGGAGCCTTCTTCGGAGATAACCTCTCGTTCATCTCTGACACCACTATTGCCGCCACAAGTTCACAAGGATGCAGCATGAGCGACAAGTTCAAGGTGAACTTCTTCATCACGACCCCAGCCGCCATCATTATCCTTGGTGTCTACACCTTTATGGGGATGCACATGAACACTACCAATACACCTCATCCCGTCGACATAGTGCGCGTAATTCCATACATTGCCGTACTTGCCACAGCAATAGCCGGACTCAACGTCATGCTCGTGCTCACCATCGGCATCCTGCTCACAGGCATAATCGGCATGCTCAGCGGCGCCATGGGCGTGTTCGACTGGTTTCATGCAATGGGAGAGGGCATTATGGGTATGGGTGAACTCATCATCGTAACCATGCTTGCAGGAGGCATGTTCGAACTGGTGCGACACAACGGTGGCATAGATTATATCATCGCCAAAATTACCCGCCACATCCACGGCAAGCGAGGAGCAGAAGGCATCATAGCGTCGCTTGTAGCCACTATCGATGTCTGTACCGCCAACAATACCGTGGCCATCATCTCAACCGGAGGCATAGCCAAAAGAATCTCACAGCAGTTTGCACTTGACAGCCGCAAGGTGGCAAGCATTCTCGACACAAGCTCGTGCGTAATGCAATGTCTCATCCCCTACGGGGCACAGCTGCTCATGGCTTCAGGACTCTCCAAACTCAGCCCAGCACAAATCATACCTTATCTGTATTACCCCTTCGCCCTGGCTGTATGCGTGCTGTTCACCATAGTATTCCGACTGCCAAGACGTTACAGTTAAGTAACACCACAACAACATTACACCCCTCTACATTATACTATAACTATGGACGTCATCAAACGAAACTTCTTCCGACTCCTACGCTACGGAGCCTTCAACGAGTATGAGCCAACAGAACCCATGTCGGCCTACAAATGGGGCTTGCTACAGCGAATGGCACAGGCCCACTACGTCGAAGCCATAGTCAATTCGGCACGCGACAACACTCGCTCACAAAATCCTATGCTGAGCGTGCCCGACGCCGGACTCTCTCGTCTGTGCAACGGTTTTCTCAACCGACGGCTTCGAAAGATTCGTGATGCCGAGCCCGACTCTGCCGAACCATCAATCGAGACGCTCAACATGCTCGACATAATCGTACAGACTACTGAGCGCCTTATCCTACACGGCGTAACCTACGCCTACATACTCAACATGGGCATTTTCCTGCGCAACTATGGCGACCGTATTGACTTTGTCAAACTCGAAAAGTGGCTACAGCGGCTCAATATCCTTTCCATGGCAGAACTTGAAGCCAGTATACTCATCTACACCTTAGGATTCCAGCAAGACGAGATACCATTTGTGCGCCGTGTTATCCCCGCAGCTTACAACATAGCGCTCAACGCTCTCTATTATGACGATGGCGAAGAGAACGACGCAACGGTTAGCGGCCGCCACATCTTTACTCTCAACAGCGGCGGCAAACTCACCGAGACCTTCCGCAACTGCCAGCGATGCTTCTTATATGCTCCACTTGAGTCGGTCAGCATATTCTTCACACAGATAGCCAGCTATATTGCAAATATGGAGGAGTAGGGGAGTACGCATACTTAACGAAAGTTAAAATACAGATTTCCCATGCAACATTTCATGCCACGCTGCATTTAAGCTAACAGAATGCAACACTAGTATGAACAATAAAAACATGAAAGAAATTATGAAGAATAAAATGATTTTAGGCTTGTCAGCAATGATATTGGCCTCATGTGCGACTACACAGCACAAGCAGGATATCAACAAAAATATCAATTCCCACATCGAAGCGACTAAAAACACCAACGATATGGACAACGATTATCTGATACTTTCCGACGGACAGCACGCACTCATTAACCGTGCCAACCAATTTGCCATCGACCTTTTCCGTACACAGACAGGTATGGACTCTAAGGTCATTTCGCCCGTTAGCGTGTCGTTTCTTATGGGAATGCTTGCCAATGGAGCCGACGGAACCACCAAGGAAGAGATTCTCGCTACTATAGCCGGCGACAAGAACATCTCTATCGACGAACTCAACGACACCTATGCTGCCATTCTGCGTACGGCAGCCAATGGCGACAAACTCACAACAGTCAACATAGCCAACTACATTGCTGTCAACAAGCACTTCAAGCTGAAGAATGCCTATGCTGATGCTGTCAGAAGCAAGTACGCAGCCAATGTGGAGAATCTCGACTTTGCCTCGCCAAAGACTCTTAAGCGAATCAATCAATGGTGTTCTGACCAGACCGACCGAATGATTCCTTCAATCATCGACCGTCTCAACTCATCAGACATCGCCGTGCTGATGAACGCCATCTACTTCAACGGCACTTGGACCGATCCGTTCAGCAAGAAGTACACACGTCAGGAAAATTTTCAGGGGTACACGCGCGACATAAAGAAGGTTGACGTGATGCACCAGAACCATAAGTTCAACTATGCTGACAACAATCTGTATTCAGCCGTTGAGCTGCCTTATGGCAACGGACAGTATTCCATGACCGTACTGCTGCCCAACGAGGGTGTCTCTATCGACGACATGATGAAACAGCTCACGACTGCCGAACTCGCCAAACTACAGCAGCAAATGGACAAGTGCATTGTTGACCTGAAGTTGCCTCGATTCTCTACCACTACAGATGTCCGTCTCAATGCTCCGCTCTCAACCCTTGGAGCCAAGACAATGTTCTCAGGCAACGCCGATTTCAGCCGTATGGCAGATGCAGAGCTTTTTGTTTCTACTATGCTCCAGAAGGCAAAAATCGAAGTGAGCGAGGAGGGCACCAAGGCAGCTGCCGTCACAGCAACTGTCATGACAATGTCGGCTTTGCCTCACGAACAGCCACGTCACGTAAAGTTCTATGCAAAGCGTCCATTTGTCTACATGATTACCGAAAATACCACTAACGCTATATTGTTTATCGGACAGTATACAGGAGCAGAACATTAAAACATAAAAGATGAAAAGTAAATATATCAAGCCACAGACATTAGTTATCAACATGGGAGCGTTGCAGTTGCTGAGCGGCTCGGGAGGCGTGAGCGATGACGGCAAGAAAGCCACATTAAACGACGAAGCTCCTACAAGTTCCAATCCGTGGGTGGATGCGCTTTAGGATGGCTCGTAATTCGTTATTTTACCATAAATGAGGGCTTCGGGAAGCCTTCGGGATGCCTTCGGGTGAGAAGTTCTTTGCCAATATTCCGCTTGTTTCCTTCCTACTTTTGTCGGAATACATAAATTCCGCTCCGCTTACGTGTTCGCCAAGGATAGGGAACAGCATAGACACAAGTGACTGGCGCATGTCTTTTGACACTTGCGAGAGCAAAAGCAGCACGCATTCGGTGCCTTTTCCCAGCCGTGGCATAGCTGTTGGGGTGGTTTTACTGAAGCTGTATTTGTTATTTGTCGTGTCTGCAAATTTGTTAAGTCATTGATTGTCAGCCTTTAAGAGGAAGTAGAGCAAAGACTGTCATTACAATTACAGTTATTACAGTTTTATTTAAAAGGGTTACGATTTCCGTACTTTATATATATAACTACTTAATTATTAATTAGTTATAAAGTCTTTAAGAAGGGATTGTAAGATAATCTACCTTTTTGTAATAACTGTAATAACTGTAATTGTAATGCGTATAAACTATCGCAAGTTAGCGAAACCACTTTTACTTTCAGAGGTTGTTATCATAATTACAAGTAACGCCCATTATGATAAATAGGTAAATTGTAATACATTATATTTGGCAGTACTACCCTTTTGTTGTACTTTTGCCACTAAATAAGTGTTGTCGTTATTGTTATGTGCTATTAAGTTAGTTTTTGTCTCATCATTGAGACTGTACGTCTTTAACGATAACGCTTTTTTCTTAGAATGGCAATCCCACAGCGAAATGAACAGAAAGGTCTCTTCCCAATCTTGGATTTGCTATTGGGAAATGTTCGCTTGATGTTGTGTAAGCCGGATTCACAGCCTTCATGCCGCAGTCAAGTCTAACAACAAAATAATCAAAGTTGACACGCAGTCCGAGTCCGTAAGCTACAGCAAGTTCCTTTAGAAACGAATCGAACTTGAACTGTCCTCCCGGTTGGTCCTTATAGTTCTTGAGCGTCCATATATTTCCTGCATCAACGAAGAATGCGCCGTTGAATTTCCAGAATAATGCCGTACGCAATTCTACGTTCATGTCAAGTTTCATGTCACCAGTCTGGTTGATAAAGTCAATCTTGCCGTCTGAACCGCGGAACTTTCCAGGACCGAGTTCCCTCACGTTCCAACCTCTTACGGAATTGGCACCACCCGAGAAATATCTTTTCTCGAACGGCAGAATATTGCTGTTGCCATAAGGGTAAGCGATTCCAAGTCCGAAATGAAGCGCAAGCTGGTTTTTCACATCAAGTTGCAGAAGACGTGTGTAGTCGAAATCGCCCTTTACATATTGTGCATAGGCTATTTTGAAGAGCGTGTATTGCCCGTCAGAATTCTTTTTGGCTTTAGTAAGATGTGATAAGGCATTCAGCACATTGCCTCCTACTTCAATATTTGTTCTGAATGCCTGGTTCTTAGAATTGTACGATACGTTTACGCCCGACTTCACAATAAACAAATCCTCATAGTTGTACTTGAGGATAGCATTGCGGTAAGTGGTGTCATCAAGATAATTGCTCTTGAATGTGGATGAAATCCACGGCATGTGTACAAAGTTGATGTCAATAAGGTCGAAACGGTAAGACAAGCCACGCAACCCCTTCCAGTAGTAACGCCATGCCGATGTAAGTACGCGACGATGAAACTCCGGACGGTTCTGCATGTTGTAGCTGAACATAAGTTCCGACTTTGCGCTATTGTCGTAGCGCACACTTTGCGAGAGGAATGGAGCAATTATGCGCGGAAACGCCAGGCGGGTCTCTACATTATATTCTATATAGTTCTGGTTCTGGTATCCGTCAAGTCCCTTGATTGCCTCATAGGCACCACGGAACTGTACGGAGAAGAGCTCGCTTCCCCTGAATATGTTGTTGTTGGAATAAGTCAATGTTGCAGCAGCTCCGAAGTCGCCTTCGGTATTGGTGCCTTCGGGTTGGAAAGATATTGTATTTGGCTTACGTGTGCTTACCTTGATTCCACAGTCAAGCAGTCCGTCTTCCTCGTTCTCGTCAAAGTGTATGTTTGTGAACCTTACTGCATTCAGACGAGAGAAGTTGTTATATGTGTTCTGTACCTCGGCTGCCGAGTATTTGTCGCCTTCCTTAATGGTGGCGTTATTCTGTAAAACACTGGGACGCAAAGCTATACGCTCGGAATTGACGGGTATGAAGTTTACTTTGTTTATGAAGTATTTTCTGTGATTTGTCTCCGGGCTGTTGTTTGAAGCCTTATACTTATGTAGGAACATAGTAACATCTAACCTACCTGGATTAATGGTAGAGTCTACTTCAAATTTAATGAAGTCTTTATTGAACTTGTAATATCCCTCTTTGGTTAGAACGTTGGTTATGCGCTTGCGCTCGTCGTCAAGAGTCTGGATGGAGAATCGCATGCCACGCTTCAGATTCATGTCAAGCGCGCCAAGACTCTGCAACGTATTGCGTACGCTGTCGTCCTCTATGACTACGTCAACAGAATCAATTGTATAGGAAATGCCTGGTATTGCCTTGTACTTAACTTCAACCTTACGACCTTTGCGCTTTACTGTATAGCTGGCTTTGGCATGCAGATAGCCTTCAGACTGCAAGTACATGGCCATATAATCACATGTAGCGGCAGCCTTGAGAGAATCGTATACGACCGGAGCCTCGCCCAATCCACGCAGAAATCTGTTGCCCCATCGTGTAGAATCGCGACCCGACATGCTGTATAGCGACAATGGAACCTTGAACAGCGAAAACCACTTGGAATTGGGCCGTTGCTGTACATATGGCATAAGTGTAGAAGCCTTAACGTCGGATTGCTCACTTTCAATCTTTACGGCTTTAAGGAGATAATCGTCGGCAGGCACAAACTTAGTAGTTGAACACGAAGCCATGAAAAGGACTGCAATAAACGGCAGCGCAAGTATTTTGTTTAGAGATGATTGTCGTGACATAAAACATTGAAAAAACTTATGCAAAGATACTAATTTATTAATTAATATGCTTATCTTTGTAGAACAAATAGTAACTGACAAATAGAAAACGCCATAATGCTTAGCAAGAACAAGATAAAGTTTTTACACTCCCTGGAGATGAAAAAGAACCGAGATGCGCAGCAATCCTTTGTAGCTGAAGGTCCGAAAATAGTGCACGACATATTGTCAAGACACAAAGACCAGCTGTCGGTAATTGCCGCGACTGAGGAGTGGTTTGCACAGGAATACCAACTTATGGACGGCTTGCAATACGAGAGAATCGTAGTTTCAGCCGACGAACTGACAAAAGTAAGTTTTCTGTGCCATCCACAACAGGTTTTTGCAGTATTCAGGAAGTTTGCAGAAATGACTCCCGAGGAGTTGCCTTCACTTGCCGACAAGCTCACGCTCGTGCTTGACGGAGTGCAAGACCCAGGCAATCTGGGCACCATCATCCGCATAGCCGACTGGTTTGGCATAGAGGATATTATCTGCAGTAAAGACACGGTCGACGTGTACAATCCTAAGGTGGTGCAGGCCACAATGGGTAGTATTGCGCGAGTTAGAGTGTCGTATATGGACTTGAAGCAGCTATTTGAGGTCCTTCCCCCTACCCTACCCGTTTATGGCACACTCCTTGAAGGCAATAATATGTATTCAGAACAGCTGTCGCATAACGGCATAATAATAATGGGCAACGAAGGCAAAGGCATCTCGCCCCAAATCAGACAATTCATAAGCAAGGGATTGCGTATCCCCAACTATCCCGAAGGTCGTGACACAGCCGACAGCCTTAACGTAGCAGTTGCCACGGCTATAATATGTGCAGAATTTAGAAGACGATAGTATGGAAAACGAAATGAAAAAGACACGGATTCTCTTTATTGACAGAGACGGAACTATTGTAAAGGAACCTGCTGACGAACAGGTGGACAGCTTTGAGAAGCTGGATTTTGTTGAAGATGCTATAAGCAGCCTTAGATTCATACATGAGCACACGGATTTCATGTTTGTAATGGTGAGCAATCAGGACGGACTGGGTACAGATAGTTTTCCTACCGAAACATTTCTGCCTGTACACAACTTCATAATAAAGACATTGGCTGCCGAGAACGTCGTGTTTGAGGCCCAACATATCGACGACCACTTCCCCGAGGACAACTCGCCCATGCGTAAGCCTGGAACGGGAATGCTGCGCGAATACATGGATAACGACAAGTACGACTTGGAGAATTCGTATGTGATTGGCGACCGCGATACGGATGCAAAGCTTGCCGAAAACCTCGGCTGCAAGTCGCTTATTCTCGGTCGTGATGGAATAACTTGGCCTAAGATTGCCGAAATTCTTTTTGCCGGCGAACGCACGGCTTCTGTAGAACGTGCCACTAAAGAGACTTCCATACGTGTAGCTATGAACATCGACGGACACGGCAGATGCAACATAAATACAGGTCTCGGATTCTTCGACCACATGCTCGAACAGATTGCCAAACACGGGCAGGTTGACCTGGACATCGTGTGCAAGGGCGACCTGAATGTAGACGAACACCACACAATCGAGGATACAGCCATTGTGCTCGGACAATGTATAGAGAAGTGTCTTGGCTCTAAACGAGGCATAGAGCGCTACGGATTTTGTCTGCCAATGGATGATTGCCTTTGCCAGGTAGCACTCGACTTCGGTGGACGTCCATGGCTTAACTGGAATGCCGAATTCAAGCGCGAACACATAGGCGACATGCCTACCGAAATGTTCCTTCACTTCTTCAAGAGTCTGAGCGACGCTGCCCACATGAATCTTGACATAGAAGCACGTGGAACAAACGAGCATCATAAGATAGAAGGAATATTCAAGGCTTTTGCACGTGCTCTACACATGGCTGTACGACGCGACATCCACCACTTTGAATTGCCCTCTACAAAGGGTATGTTATAGAAAAACAGACAGAGGAATATGGAGAATACACACGAGCATTTAATAATTGCTTGCGTAGGCACGAACATCAACCATCAGTCGAACATAGCAAAGGCAAGGGAGATTCTTGACAGCACGTTCGCCGACTGTCGGTTCTCACGCGTCATGCTGACGCTTCCAATCGGGATGGACAATACGAATGTCCGCTTCGCCAATATGCTTGTAGTCTTCAATTCATCGTTGGACACAGAGGAGATAGTCAGCAAGCTGAAGCAAATAGAAAGGCAATGTGGCGACACACGTATGGCAAGAAGCCGAGGCGAAGTTATTATGGACATTGACTTGCTGAAATACGACGACGAACGCTTTCATCAGTCTGACTGGCAGCGCCATTACGTAATGGCGCTTATGGAAGAAATGCAACAATTTCAATTTACAAATGTATAAACTACTATAATATTGAAACATATGAAAAAAATATTATTTGCCCTTGCACTTGCAGCTCTGGGCGCAACGGAATCTATAGGACAGAACAAGCCGCAGGAGATAAACTTTGCTGAAACCTTCCGCGACTCAACGCTACGCATCGACTACATCTTCTCGGGCAATGCCACTACACAACGCATCTCGCTCGACAAGCTGAACATGTCGCCACGCTGGTATGGCAAGCGCAAGCATCTGGCCCAACTGCCCGTAGAGGGCAACGGACAGATAACAGTACGTAAGCACGGCACGGCAGAAGTGATTTACCGCAACTCGTTCTCTACACTCTTCCAGGAGTGGCAGTCGTACGACGAAGCTAAGACATCCGACAAGGCATTTGAGAACGTGTTCCTTATCCCTATGCCCCAAGAGAAGGTTGACGTAACTGTCGATCTGCGCAACAATCGCCATGAGGTTACAGGCACAATGACGCACACGGTAGATCCAGCCGACATCCTCATCAGACACATAGGATTCAAGAACCGCACGCCATTCACTACGATACAGCAGGCTGCCGACACTACAAGATGCATTCATATAGCATACGTAGCTGAAGGATACAAGCAAAACGAAATGAACGTATTCATCGAGGATGCCAAGATTGCAACCGAAGCGCTATTTGAACACGAGCCGTTCAAGTCGATGCGCAACCGCTTCAATATAGTTGCGGTCGAGTCGCCTTCAGCAGACAGCGGAACGAGCGAACCGTCAAAGGGCATTTGGCGCAATACTGCGCTTGGAAGCCATTTTGACACGTTCTATTCCGACCGTTATCTTACAACGCTCAATCTCAAGAGTCTGCACGACGTGTTGGCAGGTACTCCTTATGAGCACATCATCGTGCTTGTCAATACCAAGGAATACGGCGGAGGCGGCATCTTGAACTCGTACAATCTGTCTATGACCCACCATCCTATGTACAAGCAGGTCGTTGTGCATGAGTTCGGACACAGCTTTGCCGGACTCGCCGACGAGTATGCTTACGAGCAGGAGCAGATACCCATGTATCCGCACGATGTGGAGCCTTGGGAGAAGAACATAACAACTCTCGTTGACTTCCATGGCAAGTGGGAGAACATGATTAAGAAAGGTACACCCATACCTACTCCTATTGTGACAGCCGCAGAACAGCCGAATGTGAAGAAGGACAAGAAGTCTAAGGTTCCTACCTATAAGATGGGAGTATACGAAGGTGCTGGCTACAGCCTTAAGGGAGTCTACCGTGCTACGCCCGACTGTCGTATGCGCAGCAACGACGTTAAGGAATTCTGCCCGGCTTGTCAGAAGGCTCTGCGCGAACTTATCAACTTCTATACAGAATAGGAGCTTGGCAACATAATTGAATAATACAAGGGAGTGTCAAGACAAAACGGTTTTAACACTCCCTCTTTTACAAACAGGATAATATAGAAATGACAAATCAATTTTCGCCATTAGTGTCCGAAGTTCTTGCTTATAGCCGCGAAGAGGCAGCAAGACTCTCATGCAGCATCGTCAGACCAGAACATCTGATGCTGGCCATATTGCGTGAGCGTAAGAATCCAATGACGGGGATTTTTACAGACTTGAACATTAATGTACATGAATTAAAGCAAAATCTAGAGTCGTTGTCGTCAACCGAATCCGAGTCACATGACGCTATTCAGGCTAACAATGTAACTTCGCTTGACGACAAGACCAACAATATTTTGAAACTATCGGTTCTTGAAGCCAGATTGGCTCACTCACAGACCGTTAATATCGAACATCTTGTATTGGCCATTCTGCACGATAACGCCTCAAACGGCGTTAAGGCAGCACTTGGAAATTATGGGATAAACTATGAATTGGCAATGAAATATCTGCTAAAACCAAACTCTAAGACAACTGTAGACGGCATAGGACTGTCGGAGGAAGAGGACGAAAATATGACAGGTCGGAACAGCCGACGTGGCGACAGTTCTTCATCAGCCGGAACAGCCGATATGAGCCGGACAAGTGGTAAGACCGGAACTCCCGTACTCGACAAGTTCTCTACCGATTTGACAAAGGCTGCGTTGGACGGCAAACTCGACCCCGTTGTAGGACGTACTAATGAGATGCAACGCGTCACAGAAGTATTGTGCCGCCGAAAGAAGAACAACCCTATACTTATAGGCGAACCGGGTGTTGGAAAGAGTGCCATAGCCGAAGGCCTGGCACAGCAGATTGCAAGCCGACACACGTCACCCTTACTCTTCAACAAGCGCATTCTTCGCCTCGATATGACCTCAATTGTAGCTGGAACAAAATATCGCGGACAGTTTGAGGAGCGCATTCAAGCCCTTCTACGTGAACTGGAGGACAATCCCGATATTATTGTCTTTATCGACGAAATCCACACCATAGTAGGCGCAGGAAGCACTCCAGGCTCAATGGATGCGGCAAACATTATGAAACCTGCTCTTGCACGCGGACTCATACAATGTATCGGAGCTACAACGCTTGACGAGTATCGCAACTCAATAGAAAAGGACGGAGCCTTGGAACGTCGATTCCAACGTGTTATGGTCGAACCTAGTACAGCCGAGGAAACTCTTGAAATACTCCATAACATCAAGGAACGCTACGAGGATCATCACCATGTACGCTATACAGACGATGCCCTAAAGGCTTGTGTTGACCTTACCGGAAGATACATTACCGAACGCCAGTATCCCGACAAGGCAATAGACGCACTTGATGAGGTAGGCTCACGTGTCCATCTGCAACATGCAGTTATACCGCCTGCCATTATCGACAAGGAGAAGGAAATCCGACAGACTGAACAACTGAAGAATGCAGCTGCTGCTGATCAGGATTTTGAACTTGCTGCAAGCTATCGTGACCGTCAATGCCAGCTTGAGGCAGAATTGAAGAAACTTAATGAAGACTGGGCTACAGGCGACGACGGACAACGTGAGACAGTAGATTCGGCAGATGTAGCCAATGTAGTCTCTACGATGACCGGTATCCCATTGCAACGCATTTCGGAAAAGGAGAGCGACCGTCTGCGTCGACTTGGCGAATGTCTCAACAACTCGGTAATTGCACAGGAAAAGGCAATTAGCAAGGTGGTAAGAAGCATACAGCGCAACCGTCTTGGACTTGGCAGTCACAACCGTCCGATTGGCGTATTCATGTTCCTCGGACCTACTGGTGTAGGCAAGACCTATCTGGCACAACGCCTTGCCGAAGAAATGTTCGGTACCAAGGATGCCATGATACGTATTGACATGAGCGAATATTCCGAAAAGTTCAACACCTCACGACTTGTTGGCGCTCCTCCGGGATATGTCGGCTATGGTGAGGGAGGACAGCTTACAGAGCGTGTACGTCGCCACCCCTACTCTATCGTGCTGCTCGACGAGATAGAGAAAGCCCACGGCGACGTATTCAACCTGCTGCTGCAGGTGCTCGACGAAGGTCGTATGACCGATGGTAACGGGCGAATTGTCGACTTCCGCAACACCATAATCATCATGACTTCAAATGCCGGTACACGCCAGCTCAAGGACTTCAGCCATGGGATAGGTTTCAACGCTATTTCTATAAACGGAGCAGCCAACGAGCAATCGAAAGAATATGCTCGCTCTATCATTCAGAAGGCTCTCTCGCGTCAGTTTGCCCCAGAGTTTTTGAATCGTCTCGACGAAATCATCACATTCGACCAGCTCGATGCCAAGGCCATAAGAAGAATAGTTGATGTAGAACTTGACAAACTCGTCAAGCGCATCTCAAAGAACGGATATGCCGTGACTGTAACAGATGCAGCAAAGACATTCCTTGCTACGAAGGGTTATGATCCACAGTTTGGCGCACGTCCGCTTAAGCGAGCCATTCAGACATACGTAGAGGATGAAATCTGCGAAAAGATTCTGATTGGTGAAGTCAATACTGGTGATGCCATCATCGTTGACAAGAAAGCAGACGAAGACAAGTTGACTGTTGTCAATGATTAAAATCACGTTAGAGAAAATACAAACGGCGAGGAGGCTATGGCGAGGAAGCTATAGCCTTCTCGCCGTTTGTCCTTATAAGGCAATAATATCATTCAAATGTCGGATAAACCCGTTTTGTGGGTCTTCGGGATGGTTTCGGGATGCGTTCGGGTGAAATCGGCCTCACTTACGTGTGCACCAAGGATTGGGAATAGTAAAAGAACGATGGGCTATTGTATATAATTTGATGCTTGCGAGACAAAAAGAGCTATGCAATCGATGTTTTTTCCTTGTTGTGGCATAGGTCTACTGAGATTGTTTTTATATTTGTTACATTAGCGCAACGTGACAATTTATTGATTATCAGCTCTTTAGAGAGAAATTGATGGAGGTAAGCGTTTCAGTTTCAGTTGTTTCAGTTTATTTTGAAGGGGTGTGACATTTCCTTATTCTTATATAATATATTGATTATTAATTAGTTATAAGTATATAATAGAGGGTTTGAGATATAACTGACCCTTTAAAAACGAACTGAAACTGAAACAACTGAAACACCTTGTCGTGATTAAGGTTCATACAGACATTTGGAGTGATAAAAATACTTGTTATCTTTATCTGATAACAAATTTATATAGAGTGAGTGTCAAAATGGGAGTTAGATGGATTAACTTATTCTTATATTCCTATAAAGCCCATTTTGGCACCCTCTTATGATTCATAATGAAATTGTTCTTACTGTTCCTTCTGCGGCAAGTGGAACTCGTACGACTTGTCGAATACCTGGCTGACCTTATTGATTTCCAAGAAAGTGGTGCCAGTAGGATTGCCCAATCCGAAGCTGCCGCTAAGGTAAGCAATCTTGTCGTCGAGCGTAATGTAACCCTTCTGACGAAGCATACGCAAGGCTGCAATAAACATATATTCAGCCGAAGCCTGCTCTTTCTGATGGATAGGAATTACGCCATAGCTAAGATTGAGCCAACGCTGGGTCTTCTCCTTATAGCAGATGGCGAGCACGGGGTTAGGTCCGCGAAAAGCAGCCAGATGGCGTACAGTCTCACCTGTAAGCGAATCAGTTATGATACCAGCCACACCAATACGACGAGTGGCATCGATAGCAGCATGAGCAAGAAATTCGCGCTGCGAGCAATTTTCGCTCATCGGCACTTCCCACTCTCCCATAGCGTTGCGGTCCTTCTCAGCCTGCTCGGCGATGGCAGCCATTGTCTTAACTGCTTCAAGAGGATACTTACCGCTGGCTGTCTCGCCCGAAAGCATAAGAGCATCAGTATAAGAATAGATAGCGTTGGCAATATCAGTAACCTCGGCACGTGTGGGGCGTGGATTCTTAATCATGGTGTGGAGCATCTGTGTGGCCACAATCACGGGCTTTTTCTTCATCACACACTTGCGGATGATCTGGCGCTGAATGCCAGGAATACGCTCGATAGGAACCTCAATACCAAGGTCGCCACGTGCAATCATTATACCATATGAGGCGTCGATAATCTCATCAATATTGTCAACACCCTCCTGATTCTCAATCTTCGAAATGATCTTAATGTCGCTATTGTTCTCGTCAAGAATCTGCTGGATTGCCATCACGTCGGCAGCCGAACGCACGAACGAGTGAGCTATGAAGTCAATATCCTCCTCAATAGCAAGCAGAATGTTCTGACGGTCTTTCTCGGTAATGGCAGGCAAAGCGATGTGTTCGCCCGGAACATTCACACTCTTATGTGCTCCTAGCACTCCGTCATTCTGAACCTGTGCCACAAGCATCGGACCTACATTCTCTACAACGAGCATGTCGAGCTCGCCGTCATCGAAAAGCACATGGTCGCCTACCTTTACATCCTTTGCAAAATCGGGATACGACACGTTTACGATGTCGTGTGAAGAATCCATTTCCGGTCTGCCGAAAATCTTCACCATGTCGCCCGTCTTATATTCTATAGGCGACTCAACACCTGTGGTGCGCACCTCAGGGCCTTTGGTGTCAATCATAAGTGCGATGTGTGGCGACACAGCCCGCACATTTCTTATTATAGTACGTATCCCGTCTGGAGTGGCGTGTGCCGTGTTCATGCGCACTACGTTCATGCCCGCAAAGAAGAGTTTGCGGATGAAGTCAATGTCACAACGGCGGTCACTAATAGAAGCAACAATCTTAGTCTGTTTCATTACCTGTATGTATAAATGTGTTCTTGATATTCTCTTGTGCAAAGTTACGGATTTTTGGGCATATATTTGTTTTATGCTGTCAAAATATTTTTTATTTGTAATAAAATCGTATTTGCTCTTGTGTGTCGTCTTTCTTTTCATCATAAGTTATGATTGTGCAGTTTGGCTATAATAACTAATTTTGCAGTCAGTTAATCAAAATTTAGAAAAAGTATTATAGATGGACTCTAAACTCTATGTAGTTTCGGCACTATGCTTTCTGCCGACAATGGCAGTAGCCGACAGCTTCAACTTCAACGAAAAACACCTGGCTGACACATCCCGCGTCTACGATATTGACGAAGTGATTGTAGCTTCACGCCCCAAAGACATCCAACGCTTACGCCGCCAAGCAGTCAGTTCTACGTCGCTTTCGGCAAGTACTCTCAACTCATTTGCAGCACGCGACTTAAGGGACGTTTCTTCAAGAGTTCCCTCGTTTGTAATGCCTGCTTACGGTTCACGCTACACCTCTTCGGTCTATGTACGTGGCATCGGAGCAAGAGTAAACAGCCCTGCTGTCGGCATGTATGTCGACGACATCCCACTTGTAAACAAGAGTGCGTTCAACACTCATATTTACGACATCAGCCGTATTGACTTGTTACGTGGCCCGCAAGGTACGCTCTACGGGCAGAATGCCGAGGGAGGACTTGTCAGAATTTACACCAAGAGTCCGCTGCAATATCAAGGTACTGATGTGCAGATGAGCATTGGCAACCATTTCTGGCGTATGGCACAACTGAGTCATTATGGCAAGGCTGAAGGATTGGGAGCTTATTCGCTTTCAGCTTTCTATAACGGACAGAATGGATTCCAGCGAAACCAAGCTACAGGCAAACGTGCCGACAACGGCAACGAAGCAGGAGCACGACTGAAGCTGATTCGTCAGCAGACATCACGCACTTTGATTTCGCTTTCAGCCGACTACCAATGGGTAAGACAGAACGGATTTGCCTACGGCGATTATAATGTAGCTACCGGCAGAGCACAAGACCCTTCTACCAATCTGCCCAACAACTACCGCCGTCATCTGCTCTCGGTAGGTTTGAACGTAAACTACAAGGGTCGTAATGCTGACATCAATTCTACTACGAGCTATCAGTATCTGAACGACAATATGCAGATGGATCAGGACTACACAGCTCAGGACTTTATGCAGCTACACCAACGCCAGCTCATGAACGCCGTGACACAGGAATTTGCCATCAAGAATCATGACGATAACCGTTGGCGTCGTGTCACGGGTGCCTTCTTCAGCTATCAATGGCTCCATACTGACGGACCTGTAGGATTTGGCGAGAGTATGACCGGACCGATGGGAAAAGCTATTGCCGGGACTATTTATAATAGCATACTTAATGGGATGATAGCCAAAGGAATGCTTGAGAATGTTGCAAAAACAATCATAGAAAGGGCTGGTGGCGTAAGCATGGGTATTGGTATTGATGTGCCAGGCACGTTCCGTACTCCTCAGCTCAACGCAGCCCTGTTTCATGAGTCTACTCTGCAGTTGTCCAATCGCTTGAGGGCTACACTTGGATTGCGCTACGACCTCTCGCGCACTTCAATCCATTACGACACTCGTGCCATAATGACAATGGATGCAAACATCATGGGACAGAAGGCTTCGAACACTCTCACTTCCCACCTTGACAGCCGTACACACAACACCTTCAATCAGTTGCTGCCAAAGTTGTCATTCACATATGATTTAGGCAAAGTCTCACAATCAAACGGTGGAAACATAGGCAACCTTTACGTTTCGGTAAGCAAGGGCTATAGAGCAGGAGGTTACAACATACAGATGTTCTCCGACATACTGCAGACCGAACTCATGGCAAACCGCATGAAGGCGATGAAGGGTAGCTACGACATCCCCCACTCTGCCGACGACTATTCAAAGGTGAACAATACGATATCATATAAGCCCGAGGAGAGCTGGAACTATGAAGTGGGTGCTCACCTCAATCTTTTCAACCAAGCTGCCCATCTCGACTTCTCTGCCTACTACATGCAGATAAAGAACCAGCAGCTGTCGGTTATGGCAGGTACATACGGATTCGGAAGAATGATGGTTAATGCAGGTCGTAGCCGTAGTTTTGGTGGCGAAATAACTCTACGCGGAAGTTCGTTCAACAACGCTCTTGCATGGGCTGTGGCTTATGGCTACACAAACGCAACATTCCGCAACTACAACGATGGCGAGAACGACTATAGAGGTAATAGAGTGCCGTTCGCTCCAGAACACACTCTTTCGGCAAATGCCGACTATACAATACTTCCACAGCAGTCATTTCTGAAGAGCGTAGTGATAGGTGCAGGTACTACAGCCCTGGGCGAAATCTATTGGGACGAGGCTAACAGCTACAAACAGAAGTTCTATGCGCTTCTCAACGCTCACGCCAAGTTCGGGTTCAAGCATTTTACAGTAAATCTGTGGGCAAAGAACCTTACAAACACACGTTATTGTACGTTTGCCATGGACAGTTCGGCATCGCGCACCAAGCGCTATTTCGGTCAAAAGGGAGCACCAGTAACGTTTGGGGCCGATTTCAACTTCAGTTTTTAAGAACCTGACGAGAATTTGATTCTCATCATTCTTACCACAAGTCTGGCATCCGTTCATGCGGCACCAGGACTATCTCAGTAGGAATCTTCAGCCACTTGCGATTCACCACAATCTTTAGTCGGCTTCCGCCAGTCTGCTTCAGCACATAAGTGTTGTCCTTAGGATTGTAGGTGAGCGTGGCTGTAAGATCTTCCGATCCGTAATCGTTGATAATATCCAGTTCTGCCTTGTTCTTGCCAACAATCTTGGCGTCGGTAACAAGCCACTTACGCGAGTCGCGCAACGCCCCGAAGAATCCCGGAACCATCCCGAACACATCCTGACCAGGAACACTTATGTTTGCATCGTATAGATTCACGTCCATATACACCTTGTACTCGTCATTGTAAATGTAAGTATGGAACACATTTTCGGATTTGACGTTTTGTGCAGTTCCTATTAAAACGGAAACCAACGTAAGGAGAAGTATAAGAAATCGTCTCATTTTTTTGTTTTGTTTTTATGAATATTTATTCGGCTGAAAGCCACAGGTTTTTCACTTGTGCAGCAAACTTTCACCCTTTTACTATGCAAATATAACGAATTCATATCAAGAATACCTAAAAAATCCGAAAAAAAGCTTGAAACCCTCGTGTTTTTACTTTTAATATACTATATTTGCAGCAAATATTTAACTTTTTTATGAAAAAAGAGAGACTATTTCCTGACTATATTTTTGAGTCAAGTTGGGAAGTTTGCAACAAGGTAGGTGGTATTTATGCTGTTCTTTCCACCCGCGCAAAGACCCTTAAAGAGAAGCTTGGCGACAATTTGGTTTTCATCGGTCCCGATTGTTGGGGCGAGAAACAAAGCCCGTATTTTGAGGAAGATCCTGCACTTCTTAAGCCTTGGCGCACAGCAGCAGCCAAACAAGGTCTTAATATAAAGATAGGTCGCTGGACTGTTCCAGGCAATCCCGTAGCCGTTTTGGTTGACTTCCAGCCTTATTTCGCCAAGAAGGACGAAATATATGGCGAATTGTGGGAGAAATACCACGTTGACAGTCTTCACGCTTATGGCGACTACGATGAGGCTTCCATGTTCTCATATGCAGCAGCACTCGTTGTTGAGAGCTATTACAATTATTATATAAGCAAGAAGAAGCGTGCCAACAAGACCATATATCATGCCAACGAATGGATGACTGGTTTGGGTGCTCTATATATCAACGACCGTCTGCCGCAGATTGCCACAATCTTCACAACACATGCCACAAGCATCGGACGAAGCATCGCAGGCAACAACAAGCCACTTTATGAATATCTTGAAGCTTACAACGGCGACCAGATGGCCGAGGAGCTTAATATGCAGAGCAAGCAGTCTATCGAGAAGCAGACAGCTGCCCACGTAGATTGCTTCACCACAGTAAGCGAGATAACAGCTCGCGAGTGTGCCGAGTTGCTCGACAAACCCGTAGATGTAGTTCTGCCAAATGGCTTTGAGGACGACTTCGTACCGCAGGGCAAGGCTTTCGACCGCAAGCGCGAGGCTGCACGCAAGCGTCTGCTCGACATCACACGCGCCCTCACAGGCGACGAAGTAGCCGATGATGCTGTCATTATCTCTACAAGCGGACGCTACGAGTGGCGCAACAAGGGTATTGATGTCTTTATTGAGGCAGTTAATCGTCTGCGTCTTTCGGCCGACGAACTCAACAAAGAGCTTGTTGCATTCATCGAAGTTCCGGCTTGGGTCAACTGTAAGCGCGACGACCTTGCCGAGCGTTTGCAGAAGATGGCTGAGGGCGAGATGTTTGACACTCCACTCGAAACTCCAGTCATCACACATTGGCTCAACGAGCAGCAGAACGACCGCGCATTGGGCATGATGAACTGGCTCGGAATGCACAATCAGAAGGGCGAGAAGGTGAAGCTCATCTTCATACCTTGCTATCTGACTGGCGACGACGGCATAGTCAACCTATCATACTTTGACGTAATACTCGGCAACGACCTCTGTGTCTACCCGTCATACTACGAGCCTTGGGGCTACACTCCGCTTGAGGCTGTGGCATTCAAGGTGCCATGTATTACTACCGACCTTGCCGGTTTCGGACTTTGGGCACACTCTGAGTGCGGAGGCAAGTCGACGATAGACAATGGTGTGGAGGTAATCCATCGTACCGATTACAACTACAATGAGGTGGCAGACGACATCAAGCAGACTGTCATTAAGTATGCCAATGCGACCAAGACCAAGCAGACACGCATGCGCAACAACGCACGCTCTTTGTCTGAGAAGGCTCTTTGGACACATTTCATTGAGTATTATTACAACGCTTACGACTTTGCCTTGCGCAAGGCTGAAGCAAGAAAAGAGAAATAATAAATATCAAATTATAAATAACTGAACTTTAGCAAGTTCAGAGAATTCAGAAGTTAAAGATGTTAGCGCTCCATACGGTCACTAGAATTTATAGCCATTACTCTTTTTGCTGAATATTCAGCTATAAGACATACGGCTTTAAATTCTATAACTTCTTT
>URDM01000045.1 GCA_900546575.1 uncultured Prevotella sp. | reverse complement strand
ACGAAATAGCCAACAAATGCTATCCACGTAATCTTCTTCATATACCAGCCGAAAGTTATCTTCTCCAAGCCCATAACCACCACGCCTGCGGCGCTACCAATAATGAGCATTGAGCCACCTACACCGGCACAATAGGCAAGAAGTTGCCAGAAGATACCGTCCACAGCCATGTCACCAGTAGGAGCAACAGGATACATACCCATACATCCTGCAACAAGTGGCACATTGTCTACAATACTTGAAAGTACACCGATAATACCAGTTACGATATAGTGGTTACCATCAAACCAAACGTTAAGACCTTGACCAAGAGCCTGCAGAACGCCTACTTCAGATAGACAAGCCACAGCCATAAGTATGCCGAGGAAGAAAAGAATGGTTGACATATCTATACGCGAGAGCAGATTGCTTACACGTTTCATTGTGCCTCCTTGGTCGTGTCCACGATGCAAATGGCTGTAGAACAGCTCTGTTGTAGTCCACAACACACCGAGAACAAGCAATATGCCTACAAACGGAGGCAAGTGTGTAATGCTCTTGAACACTGGCACAAACATCAAGCCACCAACACCAATGCAGAATACTGCACGGCGCTGTAGTTCGGTAAAGTCGCCAAGATCTGCCTCGGTACCGCTATTTACCTCAGGCAAATGCAACTCTCCCTTGAGCTGATATTGCAAGATAACCGCTGGTATAATCATCGATACGAGCGACGGGATAAGTATTTCGCTGATAACACCTACGGCAGTTATAAGTCCTTTGTTCCATAACATGATTGTAGTTACGTCGCCTATCGGCGAAAAGGCTCCACCTGAGTTGGCCGCGATAATTACAAGCGAGGCATATATGATACGGTCCTGATGGTCGTCAACGAGCTTGCGCAGAATCATAATCATCACAATACTTGTAGTCAAATTATCGAGAATAGCGGACAATATAAATGTCATGAAGGCTATTCGCCACAACAAAGCACGTTTCGAGCGTGTTTTCATCACGGTACGCACCCAATTGAAACCACCATTCTGGTCGACTATCTCCACAATAGTCATAGCACCCATAAGGAAGAAGAGTGTGGTGGATGTATCGCCCAAGTGCTCTTGTATAATTGATGTAACTTTCTCTGCCATGCCTGCCAACCCGCCTGTATAGTCGGGATGCATTGCTGAAAGATACTGCATAGGGTCAAACATGTACAGCGTCCAGCATACAACAAACATAAGCAAGGCTATTGCCGCTTTGTTTACCTTAGTTAGGCTTTCGGTGGCTATGCATGCATATCCGAACACGAAAGCTAATACAATCATGAATGTTAATGTTGTCATAGATATTTGTTACGAGTATTTTTAAGTTTCGAGTGCAAATATAGCCAAAAAAGGTCAAACAAACAAAGAAGAAACCTAAGATTATGGCACAATGTAAACAAATATTAATGGCTTTGCATTAAGTTTGCGCAAACAACGCTATATGAAAAGGAGATACGGCATACATACCGCATCTCCTTTCTTATTTTAATAGTTATGGATACTCAACCCTATTTACAGCGGATACTCGTCGAAAGCATACAACACAGTTGAAAGATAACGCTCGCCTGTATCTGGCAGCAAAGCCACAATGCGCTTGCCTTTATTCTCGGGACGCTTTGCCAGCTGTGTAGCTGCATATACCGCCGCACCCGAGCTTATGCCTACAAGCAGACCTTCTTCGGCAGCAAGTTGGCGACCAGTGCGAATGGCGTCATCGTTCTCCACCTGCAGCACCTCGTCTACAACATTAGAGTTATATGTCTTTGGCACAAAGCCGGCACCTATGCCCTGAATCTTATGCGGACCACTCTTGCCGCCACTTAATACGGGTGACGAGGCAGGCTCTACTGCAACAATCCTTACAGCAGGATTATTTTCCTTAAGACGTTTGCCTATACCCGACACTGTTCCACCCGTACCTACACCAGCAACAAATATGTCTATCTTACCGTCTGTTTGGTTCCATATCTCCACACCAGTTGTATCATAGTGGCGTTGTGGATTTGCAGGATTCTCAAACTGCTGCAGTATTACAGAACCAGGAGTCGCGTCTCTCAGCTCCTCTGCAGCACGAATAGCACCCGCCATACCGTCCTTTCCCGGTGTAAGTTTTACAGTGGCGCCGTAAGCTTTCACAAGATTACGGCGCTCTACACTCATTGTTTCAGGCATTGTCAAAATGAGCTTATATCCTTTAACGGCTGAGACAAGCGCCAATCCTACACCTGTGTTGCCACTTGTAGGTTCAATGATTGTTGCTCCAGGGCGCAACTTGCCGCTGCGCTCTGCATCCTCAATCATTGCAAGTGCCACACGGTCTTTAACACTGCCACCCGGATTGAAGAATTCTACCTTTGCTATGATAGGCGTTTCCAAATTGCGTTTTTGCGAGAAGGCCTCAAGTTCGAGCAACGGTGTATTGCCGATTAGCTCGGTTAGTTTCTTTGCTATCTTAGTCATAAATGCTTTGTCTTATTGGTTATACATATTTTTTAATTGCATCGAAGTCGGCTTTATCGGCAAAACGGATTATTAAATTGCGTCGAAAGCCTGCTGCAAGTCGTCGATAATGTCATCAATATGCTCCACACCGATACTTAGACGTACTGTAGATGGTGTTATGTGCTGCTGTGCAAGCTCTTCTGGAGACATCTGCGAGTGGGTTGTAGTTGCAGGATGAATCACAAGGCTCTTGACGTCGGCTACATTAGCAAGTAGCGAGAATATCTTCAAGTGATCGATAAACTTCCATGCAGCTTCCTGTCCTCCCTTAATTTCGAATGTGAAGATAGAGCCACCGCCATTTGGGAAGTACTTCTTATACAATTCGTGATCGGGATGTGTAGATAGCGAAGGATGATTAACTTTCTCTACCTTTGGATTTTTGGCAAGATACTGCACCACCTTAAGTGCATTGGCAACATGACGCTCTACACGAAGCGAGAGAGTCTCAAGTCCCTGAAGCAGAATCCACGCATTGAATGGAGATATTGTTGCACCAGTGTCACGAAGGATTACGGCACGTATGCGAGTAACAAAGGCTGCCTTGCCTGCCACATCGGCAAATACGGCTCCATGATAACTTGGGTCTGGTTTGGCAAGTGTAGGATACTTGTCTGCATTAGCCTTCCAGTCGAATGTACCACCGTCTACAATCACACCGCCAAGGCTTGAGCCATGACCACCGATAAACTTGGTAGCCGAATGAACAACAACGTCTGCTCCGTGCTCAATAGGACGTATTATATAAGGTGTACCGAAGGTATTGTCCACAATAAACGGTATGTTATGGCGATGTGCCACTTCTGCCACAGCCTCAAGATTGGTGACGTCAGAGTTAGGATTGCCAAATGTCTCTGCATAAACTACCTTGGTATTGGGCTGGATGGCAGCCTCAAGAGCCTCAATGTCGTTTACATTGACAATGGTATTGGTTATACCCTGAGTGGCGAGGGTATGTGTAATGAGGTTGAATGAACCTCCATATAGGTTGTCGGCAGCTACAATATGGTCGCCATTCTGCACTATGTTCTGCAAAGCATAAGTCACTGCGGCAGCTCCAGAAGCAACTGCAAGACCGGCAACACCACCTTCAAGGGCAGCTACACGGTCTTCGAACACACCCTGTGTTGAGTTGGTAAGGCGTCCGTATATATTACCAGCATCACGCAAACCAAAACGGTCGGCAGCATGTTGCGAGTTGCGGAACACATAACTTGTGGTCTGATAGATAGGCACAGCGCGTGCGTCGGTTGCTGGATCTGGCTGTTCCTGTCCTACATGCAATTGGAGTGTCTCAAAATGTAGTTTCTTGTTGCTCATTGTTATTGCCCTTTCTTTATTTAATTGTTATTATTCGTGATTCAATTATCTTGTTTTCACGATTGCAAAGTTACCACAAACTCCACTATCATACAATAGCATAATATAGCTATTTGGTATACCACATGTGTGGTATTATGACTAAAAGAGCATGATATTGTATAATAAATAACGATTTGTTGTGGCTCATATAATATTGTTGTGTTTTTAACGATCTGTATTTCTTTATGCAAATAGCTGTTTTACTCTATAAAGATAAAACTTCAGATCATTCACTCCTCTGAATTCAGCCCTGAATGTTTTTAGCTTGCAGTTGAACGATTCGGCACTGGCGTTAGTTCTTTTGTCATTGAAGAAATTCAGTATTCTGTCATAATGGTTTTGAAACGTCTTGATGACTGTATTAAACTCCTCACAGTTCCATTGCTCAACCTGATTAAACCATAATGCGAGTTTAGGACGCGCCACATTCTTGTTATCGTAATCCGAATATATCTTACCCAATCTTAAAGCAAGATAATAGAACTCTTTCATATCCGGAAATCGACAAAATAGGACCTTGGCTCTTTCTGCCTGTGATTCGGTCCAGTCATTAGGCTTTCTTACAAGCAACCTGCTGCATCTTACCATAAGCTGCTTAAGAGTGTCTCCACAGCTTAATATTTCAGGCTTGTATTCAAGCCCTTTCTCCTTGTACAAAGCACGCATGCGATTATCCTCCGCCATCACTTCCCAACGGTGCTTTATACGTAAGTCCTGAAGAGCATCATACATAAGTTTCTGCACATGGAATCGGTCTACAATCTGCTCTGCATTGGGAAAACACTTACGTACTATCTTATACATAGAGTTTGACATGTCCATGGTAACAGACTTGACCATTGCACGTTTGCCGACAGGAAGACGCTGTAACTTCTTGATTATAAAGTCTGATTTCACTCCCTTTACCATTGCAACCAGCGTACCCTTCCTCCCGTGCCCGTCCTTGTTGGTCACAATTGTATACAGTTCTCCATTGCTCAGTGAAGACTCGTCTATGGCAAGATGTTCGCCGAGATTGCAGGCATAAAGGGTAAACTCCTCTGAATGTTTTTTCTGATTCCAGGAGTGAAATCCGCTCAGATGGTTCTTGTAGTAGTCATTTAGGACATTTGCCTTCAAATGTGTAAACTCTGCAACACTCTTGATGCTCACTGCATGGGTATCAAGGTAATTCTTTTAAAAAAGCTCCGAACTCAGCGGTAATTCTGGTTCCGGATGCAACAAGATTCCAGTCGCGGCTATAGCTCTTGCCCGTAGACTTGTCAAGCCATCTGCGTCGCTTTATCCTAAAATACATGGTATGGTCACGGACGGGAAAATCTGTGACTGTTATTGGCTTGTGAAAACCATTGGAAATTAAAGGAAGACCTTGTAAGTTTTCAGGCACAATATCTTTCTCAACTAAGACCAATATAAAATAATCTCCCATATTGGAAGCTTCTGTTATATCGAAATAGTCAAGGAGTCCTGCCGGAAGAAATAAGGACAATACGGACTTGTAATCTATGGGCTGAGTTCTATTCATGACGCAAAGATAAACAATAATATTGAATCGTTAAAAACACAACAATATTATTTGATCCAAAGTATGGTTGTGATTGTCTTAGCCAATGCAAGCAATTAGACAATGCTCATGCCGAGCATACAAAAACCCTTCATCGCTGCTCTATGTGCTGGCGATGAAGGGTATTTTTATGGTTCCTTACACTGTGTGCTACGCTATTTCACGTATTTCCTGCCGTTCTTCACTACGATTCCCTTGTAGCTCTTGCCCACGCGCTGTCCAGCAAGGTTGTATATGGCTTCACTACCAGTTGCTGCCTTGCTTCCGCCAGCAACAATACTGATGCCGTCGGTTTGTGCCTCTGTATAGAAGAAGCGTGTGATAGGCTGCTCCAGTTTGGGAGTGCAGTCGTCGTTCACGTACGGCCAGTCCTCTGTCTCGGCATATTCGTCGAAGGTGAACTTGTCGCTGAAGTACGTCATTGCCTTCTTCGGCATATCGGGATTACAGAAGAAGTTGAAGTCGAGCGTGTTGCAGCACCCCGTGCCCTCGAACGTGATGGTAAGGAGTAGGTTCTTGTTGCCACTATAGTTCAGAGGCTTGTCGAACGGAATCTCCAGTTCGCCGTTGCCAATATAGTTATAGAGTTCGCCTGCATACTCCATTCCCGCTACAGCTTCTGTGGCAGCGTTGTAGTCATAGAACATATACAAGCCGGACTTGTCGTCGTAGCCGAAGTTCGTATCGTCAATCTCCTGTGCCCATACCTTCACGGTGCGTGGGTAGGTTTCGTATGCACATTCGTTGTGGAAGATGAAGTTCACCTTGCTTATCGCCTTACCACCCATCTTGGCAAGCTGCTCCTTGGTGTAGATAATCTGCGAACCGGTCTTGCTGTGGGAGAAGTTCGTCGGTGCGGCAGCCCATGAGTATCCGTGGCCTACGTATACGTTGTCCTCTGTGCCGTCGGCGAGCATCTTGTCGTATTTGCCCAAAGTAACGCTGTTTTCGGGTTCCGGTGTCTTGGTCATCGCGATGTTCTTTGTCATATCCTTGCCCGGAGTGAATGTGATGTTCTCCTCGGTGTAGTCTTCGCATCCACCGCAGGTCACCTTCAGCGTGTAAGTCTTGTCGCTCTTCACCACATTGATTACGTATGTTCCCTCGGCACCGGTCGTAGCCTTGTAAAGCAACTTGCTGTCGTCGGTAGCTGTAAGTTTCACTATAGCACCGTCTACCGGTTCTCCATCACAGGTCACGGTTCCTGTCATCACCGACGGGTGCTCAATCTTTCTCATAGTAATGTTCTGGGTCTTGGGTTCGCCAGGTGTGAACGTGTAGTTGCTGATGACGTAATCCTCAAAATCGTCAGCCTTGGCGGTGAGGGTATAGGTCTCCTCACTCTTCACGATGCTCACTGTGTATTCACCGCTCTCATTGCTTGTGGCAGAATACTTGTTGTTGTCGTTCTTAACAGTGATGACGGCATTCTTCACAGGGGTATTGTCGCCGAAGAAGAGCACCTTGCCCGAAAGGACAGACGGCACATCCTTCTTGGTCATGCTGATATCGAGAGTCTTCTTCTCGTCGGAAGCGAACTTCACTGGCTCTGCTGACTTGTAGTCCTCGTAGCCCTCTGCCTTAGCGGTGAGGGTGTATTCCTTGTCGATGTTCTCAGCCTCGATGTTCATGGTGTATTTTCCTTCGGCGCCGGTTTCTGCCTCATACTTCGTCTCGCCGCTTGTCAGCGTTACAGTAGCTCCCGCAATCGGGGTCTCGCCGCATTTCACGGTTCCTGCAAGTTCGGCAGGCTTCACTACAGGCTTTGATGCTTCCTGATAGGTGAACTTGGTGAGCGGCTGCGCCAGTTTGTCGCCATGCGAAATAGCGGAACCGCCGCCCGTGGCGTAAGGCCAGTCTTCCGACTCGTTGTAGTCGGCAAACGTTGTCTTGTCGCTGCATGTAACCATAGCCATCTTGTCGGCTCCAGTGTTGTAGTAGAACTCTATGTCGCTTGGTGTGTCTGACGTGTTGTCGCCGTCGAAGGTTATCGTGACGAGCAAATTCTTGTTGCCGCTATAGGCAAACGGAGAGGTGAATGCAAGTTCCAGCTCGCCGTTCAGACAGTAGTAATCCACAAAATCAGTATCGAAGGCATAGTCGGAGAGAACTTTTGCAGCATCGCCATACTCGAAATACGAGTATGCCTTCTTTTCAGCACTGTATGCAAAGGCGTTATCATCTATCTCCTTCACCCATACGTTCACGGTTCTCGGCAGCGGCTTGAAGGCTCCCTGATTGTAGAAGACAAAGCTCATTCCCTTTATCTCCTTGCCGGCCATCTGTGCCAACTGCTCCTTAGTGTAGATAAACTGGGACCCCGTGTGCTTCACGTTGAACTGTGTCGGTGTAACCATCCACCAACTCCCCTGATAGCATTGGTCTTCGTTCCAGTCGCCTGCAACTACTTCATCATAATTGCCCAACGATAGGGTATGGTCGTCGGCCATTGCCCACGTTGCTCCCACAGCGAGAAGCAACAGCGTTAGAATATAATTCATTTTTTTCATAATTCTTTATTTTATTAGATTAATCTGTAATTCCTATTTCAACACTACCTTCTTGCCGTTGTGGATAAACAGTCCCTTCGACGGATTGCTCACACGCTGTCCGGTAAGGTTGTACCAAACGTTGCTGTCTAATATATTGCTTGCAGAAACGATATTCTGTATGCCAACGGTCTCCGGATTGAAGACCTCTGACGTACGGTTGGTGAGGTCTACCTTCACGAGATCGGTGAACGGACTTACCACGAAAGTGTAGGGCATCGAACCGTTAGGCGTGGTCCAGTCTGCGGCAGAGGCGTAGCAGTCGTAATAGAGCACCTTTGCCGTCGTATAGCGCGATGGAGTCTGGATGCGGCATGAGGTGATGGAGTCATTAGTGTCTTCGTCCACGGCATCCACTGCGTCGTTTCCACCCACCATATAGTTGACCACATCACCTTTCTTCAGCGTCTGCTTCACCTGGATGCGATCGAAATAGTCGGGACTTCCGTCCTTGGCTGTGTTGTTGATTACAGAGAAGAAGAGGTCCTTGCATCCGTTGTCGAATTCAAACTCCACGTCGGTAATACCCGTTGTGCCGCCGGCAACTACAGCCTTTGCCGTCTTTACCTCCTTGCCTTTGTCGCCGTGGCTCTCCACTCTTATCTCATCGCCGTTGGTGCAGTAGGCACTGATGATGATTTTGTATTTGCCGTCGTTTCCGCGCAAATCCATATACGGCGAGTATATCAATCCTGCCACCATACTTGCGATATAGTTCGGGAAAGCATAAGCGCTCCACCCGTAGGTCTCGGCATAGCGGCAGGCAGAGAGGTCAACGTATTCCTCATCGCCTCCGGCTGGCTCGATGATGCTTCCGAAGGTTATGCCACTGAAATCCTCGTCGGCTATAGTAACCTCGCCGTCGGCAGTAACCTTCTTGCGGTCGTATACAAATACGCAGTAGCCATCGGAATTAGGCACGGCACCCCAGTTCGCGGTGAAGCCACTTGATGTAATGTCTGTTGCAACTTTTGTTTCGGGCTTATTCAATGTCAGTTGTGCCGATGCCGAAATAGCAAGCGTAAGCATGCAGATAGTCGTGTAAATCTTCTTCATATTGCCATATTTTTTTGAGTTATTATTATATTTTCTGAATCACATGGGATGTTTATCTCACGATGATTTTCCTTGTTCTGTCCTTATTACCTATTATATATATGCCAGGCTTGAGTGAACCGGTACGCTTGCCAACGAGTTTTCCGGTAAGGTCATACACGTTGTCTTCTGCCGAGAAACTATCCTCTGTGTATGGAATCTCACTGACGGCAGTCTCCGCACCCGTGTCCTTGGTCATAAACGAAAATGATATATCACCCGTTTCGGCATCCTTCTTTATGTTGTATATTGGTTTGCCCATAAGGGTGGAGCCGTCGGCAAGCGCATTGTAGAGCGTCGCGGCTGGCTTGCTGACGTTGGTAAGGCTGTCAAGCACTCCACGCGGGGCCTCCATCGGATATGTGTAATAATAGGTTTCGTTTGTCACACTCCTTATCTTGCTGAACGGAGCCATACGCGGGTGGTCGTTGGTATAGATGCCGTCGTAACCCTGGGCTGGCGTAAAGGTGCCCTTACTGTTCACGATGTTGTTGTCGAACAGAGCCTTGTCGTAGTCCACATGTATGACGAGCAGTCCACCTTCCGGCGTGTATGCGTCCCATCCCCGGTTCTTGTGGTTCTCCAACAGATAGAACTCGTCGCGGTGATTGTCGTTGTATATGGCGTAAGCCTTGCCCTCATAGTCTTCAAGGTCTTTCATCCCGGTTATGATATCGCCGGCTTTCAGCTCTTCTATGTCAAGCCATCCTGCATATGCGCGCTCATAGCTTGTCCATCCTGCCGGACACCAACCTATACCATTCGGTCCATTGTAGCTGCCGCTTGCCAGCAAATCCCAGTCGCCCATAGTCGGTGTGTTGCTGTAGTTCGTGTCATACATGTCGGGAAGCCCCATACAGTGTGAGAACTCGTGGCAGAACACGCCCAGTCCCATCGGTGTGCTGCCCGAACTCTGGTACAGTTCATTGCTGCACGCGTATTGATTTATGAATACTCCATCCAAAGAGAATCCTCCGTTACCGTCGTTATTTGCTGTTGCCTCGTCGAGAGTCCAGGCGTTGGGCCATATTGTTCCAGTTGGTCCACCGGTAGCCTGTCCGTAGCCAGCATACAGCACAAACACCTGTTCCACTTCGCCATCGCCGTCCCAGTCGTATTTCGACCAATCGATGTTGTAAGCTGCGTCAGCGTTTTTCACCGCCTCTGTTATGAATTCACCTATATGGTCTGTTCCGCCCATTATCACCGACGGTCCGCCGTAGTATGTTGCCGACTTGCTTACCTTAACCGGACCGATGATGTCGAACGTCAGGTCAAATACGCCACGGCTCATATCCTTGAAATAATCGTGTACGCTTCCTGCTGCACCATACTCGTTGAATCCTTCCTTGTTCAGGACGTTGTCGTAGAACTTCACGATCTGCTCGTCGCTCTTCGAGAACTTCTTGTCGCTGAAATACGCAAGAATCACGGGTGCCTTCTTACTGCCACGGAATATGGTTTTGTCATCAATTGATGGCAGGCGGCATAGAGTATTTCTTCCTTTTGAAGCCGGGGCGGCCTTCGCTTGGCGAGCGAAAGACAACCTTTGCCTGGCATTTGCCATTGCTGCCTGCCGCTGAAATGCCATATCAGCAATCTGCACAGCACTTACAGGGGCAAGTTTTCCATCAGCACGCGGAGCAAGTGTCCTGCCGTCGCGCGTTATATAATAATGTGCGTACTCATCACCGACGAGTGTTACCTCCACTGCTGTTCCATCGGAGAGAATCATTTTCTTCCAACTTTTCATTGCCGGAACGGCATTGACTACAGTCGTACCCAGAATGAGCAAAGCCGAAAGGAATAGTTTTTTAATATTGTTCATATAGCTATTCTTTATAGTTATTATTAGAATTATACGAATGTCACACCAATAACAATATGCAATACCTGAAGCTAATGATTTTGCAGAAAATAACGTTTTACACCTTTCGCACCGTGCTTTTTTCTATATTTGCCGACATTTATTATAATATTCTGACTATAGCCATTTGGTATTTGCATACCATCGATACTGTAGATTCTTTTGCATTCTCTTTCGCTAACGGCATTTGGCAATGCAATTCCAGAGACATCAATATTGATACGGAAACTCACGTTGTTGCCTTCCATATTTATGGCAGTAACAGATTTCCCGAGCTTTTTACCGTCCCATAGATTTGAATTTGGTATTGAAGCATCCGTGAATTCAGTATTGTTCAACAACCCGGGATAGAGATCGCCACTCATCGTTGATTGGTTCCATACGTTATCAGCAGCCATCATCATCACGTGCTGATGGTCTGGAATATCGTTCACTTTGTTGTCGTCCCATATCTGTTCATCGTAATCTATATGCGTTATCATCAGTCCGCGTGCCGGCAGATATGCATCCCAACCTTCCTTTTGCCGGTTCTCCAATACAAAATATTCATCCGGATTCGTCGGCGATGACAGTCTGATGGCTCTGTTGCTTTCTTCGATGGACGAAAGAGTGATATCGCCAGCCACCGTGACATCATCATACATCATCCATCCTACACTGTAACGTTCAAAGCCGCTGTAGTTTGGCGGTGTGTTCCCATTGTTCAGATAGCTGCCGCTCGACATAATATCATAGCAGCCCATACCATAGCCACCGCTATAGTCAACATCGTAGATATCTGGCAGTCCCAGACAATGTCCGTACTCATGGCAGAAAGTGCCGATGCCACTGAACGATTTGTCGCCACGGTATTCGGCAGAACAAGCATAAAGTCCGATTCTCTTGCCACCCACCTGTTGATTAGCGAACTGAGCACTCGCCTGCAAATTCCACATGTGCGGCCACACTGTATTCTTGTCTCCGCCGTCGGCTTCGCCCAATCCTGCGTATATTACATAAACCATATCCACAATCCCGTTGCTGTCGGCATCATATTTATCCAAGTCCAGTCCTTGCTCTACAGCCTTTTGCACAGCTGAGAAAACCATAGCGTCGGCATGCCTGTCGCTGCCTTTGGCATCGTTGCCGCCGTAGTAGCGATACGGCATATCCAGAGTTACCGGCCCCACAACGTCGAATGTAGGAGAAAACTGTCCAGAGGATTGAGTAATAAAATAATCGCGTGCCGATCCCGTTGCCCCATTCTCACAGAATCCCCCCGCATTCATTTGGTTATGGATGTATTCCTTTGTATTCGCGAACTTCAAATCATCGAAATTCACGAGGATTATCAGTCCATGTACTTCTCCCGTTGTTGCCGCCTTGCTCAAGTGCATTTTCACATTGCGCCCCTTCTGCTTCCTTGCATCCAATGCCAATACACGGTTCTGCCTCACATATTGGATGCCGGAAGTGGCAACAACCCTTACATAGCCATCGTCATGAATATCCACAGCACGGCCCTGTCCGTCGATATAAGTATGCGAATACTCATCACCAACCAATGTGAGCACGACCGATGTCCCGTCAGGCTGTGTATAGGTGAAAGGCTTTGGGTTTGCCGGCACTGCATTCATCTGCAATGCAGCAACCCAAGCCATTAATGATATTGCAACCTTTTTCATCTCACAATGACTTTCTTTCCGTTTCTGATATATATGCCGTGTGTCGGAGTGCTGACAGCTTGTCCGCTGAGGTTGCGCCATACGTCGTCTCCTGTGTTACGGCTCACGCTGATACTGTTTATGCCGTCAGTTCCATTAATTATGATGGCAACATTCCTCGACGCGCTATTGTATGTAGCAGTGAGAACCTCCGTTCCTGCGCCATGTATTATTGCAGTGCCATCACCCTGGATTTCTACAAGACCGTTATTTGCCTTCCACACCACTTTTCCGTTTTCGCCATTACCCAAAGAAACCCTGAAATTCTTTGTCACACTGTCAAGTTTGTCCCCGTCTACCAGTATTACGGGTGTAGCATAAAGCACGGCAATGTCGCTATTCTCAAGTCCATTCATATTCGGGCGCGGCAACATGCCATCAGCATACACCCAACTATCGCCCAGTGTCTCTTTTTGCCCTTCACCCAACAATTCGGCAGTGTTCCTCTCCTGTGCAGGTATTGAAACAGAAGAGTGCGCCGTCTGCCTGTCGTAAATAATCTCGCCTACGTCCGTAGGGTTGGCATTTCCAATGCAACCAGAAAAGTCTTCGCTGCTCAACATGCCAAAGTTTGCTATGCGGTGCACCTTGTCGTTCCACATCGGATTGCCGATAGTGCCGGCAATTCTCTTCGAGTTAGAACTTTCCACAAATCCGTAGTTTGCCACATCGCTGATAGTGTTTCCCGTCTGCTGGCCGGAATAGCCTATCACTCCGCCCAAGGCGCACCCATCGCCCGAAACATTACCGTAGTTTGCACAGCAGCTCACCGTTGCCCCCTGCATTGTTCCTTCGGCTTTTGATATGATTCCTCCTATTACGCCGCCCACACACGAGAGCATACTTGCCGACGTTGATTTCACGTCGGCATAGTTGCAGAGATTATACAGCAAGGCTTCATTGGTAGGATTTGCCACGATACCACCCACATAGTTGCAACCTACAACCGAACCTCTCACCGCGAGGTCATGCACAGCCCCACTCTTCACCGTTCCGAACAGTCCCACATAGTTGTCAGTGGGCATATTTATATTCAGCGTGATGCAATGTCCCCCACCGTCAAAGTCGCCCTTGAAGAAGCCATCATAGCCAATCATTCCCACGAAAGGCTCAGTGATATCCTGTGTCAGTCTGAAGAATTTCCCGTATGTCTGCTGGGTGCCGTCGGTTCCCGGAGTGTCGGTCATATTGCTCAGCTCCTTCAGGTCGTTCACGTTGCTTATCAGATACGGATCGCTTTCCGTTCCCGTTCCGCCGGAGAATGTCTGTGCCACTGCAGCATTGCAGAACAGTATGCTCCAAAATAGTAAAAGCTTTTTCATTTTGTTTAATATTTTTATTATTACTGTTTTTCCAACCGATTGCCCTATAGGCTCAGTGCCATCATGACCTCGTAGCAGTTGCTGCTTCCATTGTGGTATGCTGTGTGCTTCCATATGGTTGACGTCGTTATGGCCTTGTCGTTCCATATCCTGAATGAATATTCAAGTTCCACGCCGAACTCCGTCTCCCCCTCGCCCATATATCTGTTTATGTCCTGCAGTGTGGCGGAAAGCTGTTCGTTCACGCTGCTGTGAATATCCAAACTTGCCGCCAGGTTCTCTCTACGCCTTATCTCTGCCTTTGCGCTAAACATTTTCTTGCTGTCGCCATAGACAATGCCGGCAGATGTTCCCACATAAAGATCGTTGCTGTCGAATTTATTACCCGATGTATAATGGCTACTGCAGAACGAAGCGTATGCCATTTCCGGTTCTATGCTTACAGATGCCTTTCCTGACAAGCCTGCAGTCCAGTATCCTTCTGCCTTTATCTCCGCAAGCTTTCCGTCATATTGCTTCCGGCTGCCTATCTGCGGATATACGTTTCCGGTTGCATCTCCGAATATATTGTCCACGCCCCTGCGCCCGGCAATGCTCCCACTCAGCCTGCCACCCCAAGACCAGCTGCCGTAGCCGACAGCTGCGCTCAGCGTATTTATCTCCAGTCTGTTCAGCGGCAGACGGTTGAAGTCGGTAAGTACTTTCTCCTTCTGCGTAAACATATATCCGGCAGAAGCCGACCACCCGACAATATCCCTGCTTGCCAGACTTATCTCCGCACCCAGGTTGTAACCCTTGTAGAAGCAGTTGTTGCCCTGACCCGAGAAGCGGGTGAAGTCGTTGCCGATGCCCGTCAGATGATAAACCATCTGTGCACCCAACTCGTTGTAGAAAGCCAGCTCGTTTGTCTGCTTGTATTTCCCTGCCGTTGACGTCAGCGCAATGCTGTAGTTGCCGCTGATGCCATAGCCTAATGCCGCTCTTGCGTAGAGATCAGCCACAGTATTGCCGGGCCGGGGGTCACGGTCGCGGTATTCCGACAGTGCCCTGTAACCCAGGTTCACGCCATAGCACACACTGCCACAACGCGCAGAGTAGCCACCGTCGAGCCTGTACTCCTCGCTGTTCAGGTCGCCGCCCTTGGCATCGCCCATGACATACGGGTAGAGAAGCAGGAAATCACTCGTTTCGTTCCACACCACATCATATTTTCTTCCGTTCCGGTATGATGCCTCTCCCCACACCGCACTGTTCGCCCCTATATTCTGGAACGAAGAAGCCTCTATGCCGAACGCTCTGCCGCCTCTGCCCAGCTGCGGTATTCGCGCGGCTGCAGCAGGTTCCGCCGTTGCAATGACGGCTACTTCCGACATGGAAGGTGCATGCAGAAAGTTTCTCAGCGCCGGACTGGCAAGTGTTTCCCGTCTGAAACGCATGCGCTCCGAACCATACTCCTGCCTGTTCTGCAATATGCTATCGTTTGCCCATACCGGCATTGCTGCAGCGGCGAAGACGCTCCCGAGCAGTACCACTGCCTTTATACTTATGTTCATAATATGGATAAACTGTTTGTCAGTTTTCTTTCAGCCATCAGTGCTGCATTATTTCTTCATGCCGAACACATGGAACGGATCTGCCTTTACCCTAGGCTCGAAATCCTCCGTAGAGTTGTTCGTGTCCGCCAGTATCGCCCTACTGCCGTCCATTGCCACCACCTTGCGCCGCACGCTCTTCCCGAATCGGCTGTCGTCCCAGTTGAACTCTGAATTGTATGTGAACCCATGGTCAAGCGCAGGCGATGTAACTATCCATTGGAATCCAGCCTTGGTGCTCATGTTCACGGCATCCAATATCCAACTGTTCGGCAACCGATAGCTCGTGCCCGTCATATCGGCTTCGCCTGTCTGTCCCGTAAGATGGTACGTATAGTCGTATATATAATCAACGAGGAATGTCTTCTTGTCGGTGTGCATCCTTGCCAGGGCGTACGACTTGAATCCCTGTGTGTGCGGACTCCACAGTGTCAGTGTGCTGCAATATATCTTTTCCAGATTCGGCACTTTCGGGTTGTCGATGTCCGTGAACTGTGGATTTGTCGATTCGTCATACCATTCGTAGTCGGCAGTGGTCATATCCCATGAGTTCGGGTTTGCCACGGTGTGGTTCAGTGCATTGTCCACTATCAGCAGCTTACCACCCGGCTGCACCGGAACGTCACGTCCGGAACCCGGTATCATATACATTGCCGCCACTGCCATGTCGGTGTTTATGATGTTCGGCTTGTAGTCTTGCTTCATTGTGGTCATAAAATCGCTTTCGGCTATCACAAGCGAGTCGGCGTAGAGCACGTGGTCGGTATTGTTGTATATCACGAAATACTTGTCGGCATAATAGTAGCCGCCCTGCGCGTTTGCCGTTCCGGCACAGAATATTTCCGCCATCACGAAGCCCCGGTATGCAATGTCTTCCGGGTCGGGGTCCGGTTGAGAACTCACTTGCAGCGCGAGGCTTACGGCGGCATTCTCCCTTGAGAGCACCGTTCCGTCGCTGTATGCCGCCACGTCCACTGTCTTTTCCACGAGGTCGCTGTTCCTATAGCCCATCTTTCCCGTAGCGCTGATTCTGTAATAGCCGCCAGCCACGTTTTTCAGCGTTACCGCCATATCTTCTGCCACGGGTGCGTTGAACGGCGTTTCCTTGCCGGTGTTGATGTCCGTCAGCGTCAGTTTGATGTCTGTCAGCGTCAGTTCGCCACTGTATCCGGCAGGCTTGGCGAACGTGATTCTTATATCTGCAGGTGTTGTATCGATCGACGGACCGTCGTCGCTGCTGCATGCTGCGAATGCCATCAGGCACACGGCAATGAGCATAAATAGATTTAATGTTTTCATATTGTCTTTCTTTTTAAATTTGTTTTAAATGTTGAAGTTCATTTCCATGCCGAAATACGGCTTGGATGTTCTCCTCACTTTCATGCCGCTGTTTGTGGTATAGTCGGGCATATAGTCGATCATGCGGTTCACAAAGAGTGCAATCTTCATCCATCTGCCGAAATTCTTTGTCACTTTCAGGTTCATAAACATACAGAACGGCACTTTCTGCCTGAGCCACGCTGAATCATTGTATTTGTTCACGAGCCATTGCAGATACACGTCTTGTCTGCTTTCTTCCGTGAAGTCGTATATGTCGCCGTTACTGTCGATGTATTTCAGCGGCACTCCGCTGGTGCGGATGGATTTCGACGACGTGAACCACATACACTCGGCGGTGAGCGAAAACGACAGGGCGAGTCGCGGTATATAGGTGTCTGCTATGAAGTTGGTGTTCAGCTGCTCGCGCACTGTTCCCGCCGTGTTCTCGTAGTAGCCGATATAGAGACTGTTCACCGGCGTGCCGTCCACCACGGCTGTGGTATTGCTGCGAAACATCGGTTCGCTGTTCGTGTAGGTTGTCATGAACCACGCCCCGTTCACGGTCAGCCTCGTCTTCAGCATCTCGAAGCGCTTCGTTGCCACCTGCCATTCGATGCCCTCCTTTATCAGCCTGCTGCCGTTCGTGGTTGTGGTGTATATGCCGAGCTGGCGCTTTTCTGCATACGGCAGACCGATGAGCGACGGGGGCGCACTAAGGCTACTTCCGTCTATGGCGCTCTCGTCGTAATCCCTGTAGCTGTACGGGCGCACTTTCACGGATGTACGGAAGCCGTCGTCCATACGTTCGCGGAAATAGGTCACGCTTGCCGTGTTGCCGTTCCACTGTGCTCCGAGCCTTACTTCCCATTTGTCGTTTCTTGCCGGTGCAAGCCTGTAGTTCGTGGGGTTGTCGATGTATGTGCGCAGATGTAGACGCCTGAGGTCGGCATTCTGGTTATAATAGTTAAGCTCGATGAGGTCGGTGTATACGAGGTCGGGATAAATCTGGAGCAGCGTAGGAAACTTGCTTTGCCGCCCCCACCCGCCGTTCAGGTCTACAGTCATCGGCATTCCGGCTATGCTGATTTCCGGGAATCTCCATTGCAGGTTGAACCTGGGGTCGAGATATACTTTTCCGCTCATGGCGTATTCCCGGGCAAGGTTAGCCATACTGCTTCCGCGCAGCCCTATCTGTGCCGAAAGCAGGTTGCCGCCCACAGGCATACTCAGATTGTCCTGCACAAAGAAGCTCAGCTGGTGCATCGCCGGAATGCTGCTGTATATGCGCGGACGATAGGGCGTACCAGGACTCACAGGCAGCGCCGGGTCGTATTCCTGTCCCCTGCCATAGTTCTTGTCCATCTTCCATTCCATTCCGGCAGTGATGCTCTGCGCCAGCCTGCCGCTGCGCAGGGCGAACTGTGCCTTCAGCTTTGCATACACGTTGAGCGGCCTGCCGTCTACGGTCACGTTCGACACATAGTGATAAGGCAGGTACGTGCCGTCGTGCTCGCCTTCCTCCAGCGATGTTGACGCTGCAATGTCGCGGCTCAGGCTTATGCTCTTCTGCTGTTCTATCCTGCTCCACTCGTAGGCAGCTGCCACGTCGAGGCTGACTGACTTGAAGAATGATTCGCTGCCAGACGTGAGCAGCACGGAATGGCTCATGCTGAGCCGGTTGTACATAGATTTATATGTGTCGTCTTTCTGCTTCAGTATTTCCGGATCGTGCTTTTCATCGTCGAACGAGCCTGTGTAGTCGGTGTTGCTGCGCCAGCGCAGCCGTGCGGTGCCCAGCTGCCACGTGTCTTGCATACGGGCGGATGCCGTCAGCCGCTTGTAGTTGTTCATCGGATTACGTGGGTCTGCCTTGGCGTCGAGGTAGTCCATGCCGAGGTTCATTACAAAGCTGCCAAACTGCATTCCCTTGCCTGCATACAGCAGCTTGCTGTAGGAATCGGTCTTGAAGCGCGCCTCGAACGGTGTGGCTTTCAGCTTGCGCTTGATGAGCACCACGCCACTTGTCATATCGCCGTACTCCACCGGGGCTATGCCTCGTATCACTTCCACGCTCTCTATGTTGTCGGTAGGTATGCTACGCATGTCCACGCCGCTTGTGGTGTGGTTTCTGCCGGCATCAGGGTCGCCGGCACTGCTGCTCGATGCCTGCTTCACTGTCTGCATATTGGCATTGCTGTTCATCGGGATACCGTCGGCCACGAACACTGTTCCCATGGAACTGATGTCGTAGTTGCTGCCTCCGCTTCCTGCCTGCCTCAGTTTTATACTGTTGGCGTTGGTCAGGTCGGGCAGCTGTGTCGTTCCGCCCGGCAGCAGCGAGAGAAGGTCGGTGAAGCTCGACGGCTGCAGATGTTCTATTGCCTTGCGGTCGATGACCGACGATGTGGTGATGCCCTGCGACTCGTGTGCCGTCACCACCACCTCATTCAGCATGCGGCTGTCCTGCTTCAACCGCAGCGTAAGGGTTGCGATTTCCCCGTTCCGACTGGTGTATGTCTGGGTCAGTGTGTGGTAGCCCAGGTATGACACACTGACGGTGTATCTGCCGGAATCGACGCCATGGAACATGAAGTTTCCCGAAATGTCGCTCACGGTGGTGTGTTTTCTGTTGTGCTCATCGGTGATTATCACCGTTGCATAGGGCACAGCATCATTGTTTGCGGCATCCACTACATGTCCGCAAATATTGTCGGCAGCGGCAGCAAGGCTTGCTGCGAGCATCGATAATGTCAGTATGTTTCTTTTATCAATCACTTGATTTGCATTTTGCATATTGCGCTGCAAAATTATAAATAGGCAGAAGAATGTGCAATACCTAAAATCCGTGATTTTCCGACCTCTCACGCCTCGACAATCGTCCGGCTACGCTACGCGAAAAGATATTCTCCAAGCTGTTCGACGCTGCTACTGTTGCTCGCTTCACCCCTACGGAGTTGCGCGAGTATGAAGACAGCCTCAAGGCTTATCGCGACATAAAGAACTCGTTGGATACGGCGAAGGAAGAAGGTCGGGAAGAAGGATTGGAGGAAGGACTTGCTAAAGGCAGAGAGGAAGGACTCGCTAAGGGTCGGGAGGAAGGACTTGCAAAAGGTCGTGCCGAAGGCATAGCATTAGTGGCAAAAGCAATGTATGCCAAAGGAATGGATATTGACACTATTGCCTCAATGGTTGGCATGACTAAAGACGAGGTGGAGCGATTGTGTCGACAATAAACATAAAAACAGCGAGACAAACACTCTAAGCATAGGGTGTTTATCTCGCCGCTTTAATGAGATTTAATCTTTAATAGGCAATAGTAGACAATTTTGCGTAACATATAATGAGCTATAATAGTCAAAAATATTATTATCTTGTGGATAATAATAATAGCGGTAATAATGACTGGAATCATAGCTACTATGTCTATCTAAATGTCCTGAATTGTAACATCGAGATGACTTTATATACACTCCATTTTTTCTAATGTCAGCCATTGGTGTCGATTTGATATTATTGAAAAAACTTTTTATTCTTTCATTTTTCTTCGCTGGATATACTACAAATTGCCAGACGCCTGCTTTCTCTGCCCTCACTTTTTGTATGGAACAATAATAAATCAGACTGTCTGCCTGACCTACTGACGGGATTTTATACCCATTTAAATTGTTGTTCTTTAAATAATTATCCCAGCTAAGAGCATCTGTTTCTATCCCCTCTTCTTCGTTGATGTCAAAATGATTCTTCCCATCAGAACCTTGAACAATAACTCCTTTTGCCCACTTTGTTCCGGCAAGATATATACATCCGTCTATCTCTTTGCCGTCCTCTGATGTGTCGTATCCGGTTATAGCATTTTTTTCGACTCTCATATAAGCGCCTCCTTTGATTTTGTATTCGCCCACCTCATTTTTGATTGTTAATGCAGGATAACAAGAGCAGTTGGCTATATCGTACACATTGATATCGCAATAGATTTTATTGTCGTCAGTAATAGTCAAAGGATAAGTTTTTTTGCCAATAGTAACCGTTGCTTCTGATATTTTGCTTTTATAATAAATGTTTTTACATTCAACAACATACCGTATCACATCGTAGTTAAGGGGATTGGTACAAATAGAGTCGGCTATTTCAGGACAGAAATATGAGTTATTGTAATATACCTCACGCTCCGATACACTTCTATCTTCCCCATTTATGGTTGCTATAGTAGATATTATAACCTCTTTACCATACGGGATTTCAAGCTCCGCATAATAGATGTCGCTTTCACCTTTTTGTGCCTCTACAAACTTTTCTTCGCCGTCTCCACTCAGCTTGAATACCACCTTAGAGAGTTCTATATTGCCCTCCACGCCTTTTATAGTATGCCCGTATTTTATTTTGCAAGATGTATGATTAGCGGATATTACATTTTGAAAACACGTGCCGTTTGTTGTTGCAATATATCCTATCTCATCATCATAGCTGTTGCAGGAGATAGCTGCAAAGCAGACTAATAATATAAATAGAAACTTCTTCATGATTAATTGCGCTTTTTGTTTTTGTGAATACTGATACCTAAACCGATGTATGGGTCGTGATGCCACTTTGTATCGCCGAACTTACCTGTCAATATAGACGTGTAGCCAACCTGCAGCAGCAGGGCTTTGTACTTAACGATTACACCTATGTCGCCTGCTACGCCTTTAGCACCAGAGATATAACGTCCTAAACTGCTGTAAAGATCATTGTTGTCAACGTCTATTATTTTCTCGTATGTCTGTCCGAATCGTCCGTATCCGGCTCCTATGTAGGCGAACAGATATCTGTGGCAACGTTTCATAACTCCGGCTGTAAAGATTGTATACTCCGCATCGCTCTTCTTGTATATACCGGTTCCATAATAACCATCTTTAGCATAAGGCTCAGGATAACCATCTGTATCAACATTAAACTGGCCGTCAGAAGTGGCATATCGCAGATATGCGCCCCAGTTGCGACACATGGCGAGCGTCACACCATAAGCCTTGCAACCAGAGTAGTTGGCTATCACCATGCCGTACAGACGAGGCGGGCGCTTCTTTAGTGTGTACGAGAAAGTTCTCTTCTCAAATGGCTTGATGCTGATTTGGTCGGTGATGTCATAATACTCCTGCTCATCGCCCTGTATTTTGATGTTGTGTGTGCCTACAACTTTCAGGGTTTGAGGAGCAAGTCCCTGCGGTATTCCGTCCAATATAACTGTAGCTTGTGGTGTACAACTTATATTGGCTTCGCCTTCTATAAGGAACATGAATTCGGTTTTGCCGGTTGTGCTTACCTCTATAGGGTAAGTCTTTTCAAACAAGCTTCCGTATCTTACAGTTACGTTGTAGTTTCCGGTTGCCACTTTAGTGTACATAATGTTGGTTGACGACCAGTCGCCGTCGAGTGCAATGTCAGCACCAGCTGTTGTTCGCAGCTTAATTCTTACAGAGTCTTTGGCAGTCTGCGCTTGCATAGCGCAGACCGTCATAAGAACCGATAAGATTATAAGTCCTATTCGTTTCATTGTTATTGTTGTGTTGGTTTATTCGATATTGAAGTTCATTCGCCAGATGTTGTATTTGTTGTCGCGGTTGGCTCGTGTAGAAAGGAAGTAGATGCTTCGTCCGTCTTTAGCCCATACAGGACACATATCGAAACTCGGATTGAATGTGAGCTGTGTCAGACGCGAGCCATCTGTTCTTACAACAAAGATGTCTGTGTTGACCACATTGTTGATGGCAGAGGTAGAGTTGCCCTCCACAGCGAGCCATTTGCCATCAGGAGAAAGGCACGGGTTGGCAAAGCTGCGCTTCTCGTCAGTAAGAACAAGCGTTTCCTGTCCCTTGACATAGTTGACGTACCATATCTCGCTACGTCCCGAAGATGAGTTTCTTACACAATAGAAAGCCTCCGGGTCGTTAGGTATAAGGCATACATTGTAGCCTGAAGCACATGATGTAAGCGTGCCGTCCTTTCTATCGAGCGACCATACAGATGGACCATTAGCCGACTGTCTTGAGAAGTACACCTTCTGACCGTCGATCGAAGCTGGGTTCCAGTCGGACACCGAACCATTGGTTATCTGCTGCATCATGCTGCCTTGGTCGGCATTAATGGCAGACACGTAGTAGTTGGTGCCATTCCTGTCGGAGAAGTAGAGCTTGTTATCCTTAGCCCATGAGAATGATAGCACATCGCGGAATGTACGTTGTGTTGCAGCGCCTTGGGCACCCGCGTTTCTTACCATGATGTTAGTCTGGCCGTTAGCCTTATATAGGTATGCCAACTTGCTTCCGTCTGGCGATATGGCGAGAGAACGCAACGGGCACCATCTGAAGTGGGCTTCGGCACTATATGCCCAGCTCCAGTTCTTGTAATATGCGCGGTTAGCCAATGAAGGCTCCTTGGTGGCATTGCCTGCGATGATACTGTTGGTCGACTCGTCGGTAAGCTTAACAAGGTTAAGTCCGCTTTCCTCAGGAGTGAAAGCCTCAAGATAGTTGGATACTTTGATTGAACCGCATGATGCGAGCAATGCCGAAGCGGCTGCAATGCCTAATACTTTAAACTCTGTTTTCATAATGTGTTGTTTTAATTGTTTGTTGGTGAATCGTTTGAGTCGGGATTGTTTGAGTTAGATGTACCGTATTGCTGAAGTTGTTTTTCAAGCGCTTGTTGGTACGTTGATGATTGTGAGGCAGTGGCGCAACTTGCCGCACCAATAACGAAGACAATCGCTGCAATGCATGAGCATAGAAGCTTTAAAGAGACGCTCTTTGTCATAATTATATTTTTTTTGTTAGTAAATAAATGGCGATAGCAATTATGTAAATAGTTAAGTCGTTAATGTCCCATGTGCCATTGACAAGTCTCATAAGTTGGCAAAACTCGTGTATGATGATAGCCGTCGGCATTATCCAAATACATAATAGTTTGATGTATTTGCCCTCGTTGTCCCAAATGAATTCCATTGCAAACATATACGACAGCAACCACATACCGTCGGGTAGATTATAGACAATCCATTGAGGTACTGCTTCTATGGGTGGAAATAAATGCGATGCCCTTATAGATCTGATACAATTAAGCATATCCATTTGTTCAAATGGCTTGAACATATAGAGTGTTAGCGGTCTATACAGTATATAAATCAGTTCGCCGATAAATATGAGAAGGACGGAGAATAGTAAGTAAGTTTTTCTTTTAATAGTGATAATATCCGACTTGCTGTCTCCAAGAAGTCTATTAAAATTAAAACCCTGTGAACACCGATATAAAAAAAAGGACGTGGAGACTCTATCCGTTACTCGCTCCACAGCTTGAGGCCCTAGGAATTGCCCATTGTAGTCGAAACGAGCAACCCAAGACCCCACGCCGATATGAACGTATCTGCCCCATCGTATATATACATAGCAACAAACGTACGTCAACATTCGCATTGACATACATTACTATAATATACAATGAGGGCTGACAATAGTGTCATATCCCGTGGCATCTATCGTTGCCATGTCCCTTGACTACAATTTGAGAGTTTCCTAGGCTTTCAAGCTGTCAGTGAACAAAGCGCGTGATAAACGCCTTTCCATATATGGTATCTCCACATAACACCGCCAACTAATTGGCTGTGTCTTTCCCGACACTTAATGCGTCTTCGGCGTAGAGACAATGCAAAATTAATTCTTTTTTCTTTATACTACAAATTATAAACATAAATATTACTTATAGATGCAAATAATTTATAGGTCATCCGATGTATGGAGTGAGACAAACTGGAGTATATAGGGGTGGTTTAGACAAGAGAACATAAGAACTATACAACACTCTGCCAATCTGCCATTCCACGCTCTATATCCTCGTAAACTACTGATTATCAATGTAAGCGTATCCGCGATGCCGCCTTGTCCACTTTTATTCATCATTATACCTTTGCCGCCAAATCAAAATCAATAAAA
>URDM01000044.1 GCA_900546575.1 uncultured Prevotella sp. | reverse complement strand
ATTCAGTATCGTGGCGGCTGTTTTGGCATGCGTATGGTCGGTGGACGCCATGTATTGCAGACATGACACGAGGGCATGAAGCAGCTGGCGGTCGGCTGTAAGGATGTCAGCACGGGCTGCTTCAAGCAGAGCGTCAATAGTGGCTTCGCCTACTGTACGTCCCCGCTTCAGCAATCGGCACACGAGATGATAGGCTCCGGTACGCACGGAAGCGTCTGGCTGGCGGAGCATCTGTAGCGCCAGACTGTCGGCGCATTCGGCGTGCTGGAAGAGGTTGAATACTGCCATCTCCATTATCTCGGACGTGAGTTGAGAGGTTGTGGCCCATCTTACGGCTTCGTCGCAGTCGAGCTGTCCGGGAGGCATTATGAGCGTGGCAAGCAGCCGACACTCCCTCACTCCGCTCTCTGCCCATAGGGCTCGTGCCAGTTCGGCATCTTGGCCATACTGTGAAGCCATTCGCTTCAAATCGGGCAACTGGATACCCCAGTTTATCTTGTAGTCGAGTCCCTTGCGTCGCATAGAGGCAGCAGCTACTCCGTTCATGTAAAGGCGGAATGAACGCTTTATCTGTTTCACCTGTTCAGATGTTGGCATAATATGTTGTTCAGTCATGAGTTCTATGTTGTTCGGTCATGAGTTTGTGGTGTATTCGCGCGAATAGCGCATCATCTGCTGACTATACGTCTCGCTGTAGTCTACAGTTACGTCAGTAGGAGTTCCGTCAGCATCAGTTATCAGCATCATACGTGGATTAATAAAGCCCTTGTATGGTGCTATGCCAAGAGCACGATAACGTTCAAGCAGCTCTTCGTGCAAACGGGCATCGACACTTATGGCGTATTGTTCTACAAGAGCCTTGGCAGCCTCATAGTCGCCCTCGCTCTTTATACGCTGTATCTCACCAAGCAGGGTTGCGAAAGCATCGCGCAGACGGCTGTAGTCGGAAATCAGCACACGTGTTTTGCCCTCCTGCTGTACGAGCTGTACGGCTTCGGGATAATGGCTTAATGTCCATCGGGCTATGAGGGCACGGTTGCGCATGTGGGCCTCTTCTATCTGATGGCCGGGCTTGATGCGTGTGAGCTGTGTGAGCAGACCGTTCATCATGTATGTATAGTACTGGACACGATAGGCCTCGGCGTTGGGTGTGAGTCCGAGCTGCACGAGTTTAGGGTCTGCAATATAATATAAACCGAACAGGTCGGCACGTGCCTCCTCTATTGTCGAACCATACGAACCGAGAGCGTCGGCAGAGACTCCTGGCAATAATTGACCAGAACCATGGCCGAGACACTCATGGAGGTCGGTATGCAAATCATCACACAAATCTCCATAAAGGTTGATGAGAGAGCGAGTAGACTCGTCGTTGATTGCAAATTCCTCAATAAAACCATTGCCTCGTGACGCCTGATTATAAGCATGTGTAAGATTACCTATAGTAATACTCTTGGAACCATATTGAGCTCGTATCCAATCGGCATTGGGCAAATTGATGCCAATAGCAGTAGACGGATACTCGTCGCCACCAAGCATTGCCGCGCAAACCACATTGGCGGTAACGCCAACTACCTTTGGCTTGCGGAAACGCGGGTCGACTGGTGAGTGGTCTTCAAACCATTGTGTATTGGCAGAAAGGGTCTGGGTACGCTTTGTGGCTACCGGGTCTTTATAGTGGACTATTCCCTCCCACGAGCCTTTAAGTCCGAGCGGGTCGCCATATACTTCTATAAATCCGTTGATGAAGTCGATGCGTCCCTCGTGTTCCTTCAGCCATTCTATAGAGTATTTGTCGAAAACATGGAGGTCGCCGGTACGGTAGTATTCAATAAGAAGACCGATGATTTCCACCTGTAACTCGTTCTCGGCAACTGCCGAAGCCTTAGTAAGCCAATCGACGATTTGCTCGATTATAGGTCCATAAAGTCCGCCCTCACGCCACACGTCCTCTTCTATCTTTCCGTCAGAAGCACGGCGAAGCGTAGAATTAAGTCCATAGGATATTGGGGTGGCATTATTGGGGTCGGCCTGGCGCATATTGGCATAATAGTCTTCCACCTCTTTTTGTGTGAGATTATCATAGAAGTTGCACGCCGAGGTGGCAACAAGGTCGTCGCCAGCACGCTGGTTGACGCGCTTCGGCATAATGGCAGGATTGAATATTACCGGACATAGCTCATCCAACTCGTTGCAAACCCATTGCGTATCGGAAAGCTTTAGGCTGTACTTGGAAAAAATGCCGTCCTTTGAGGAGGCAGAAGACTTGTCGGAAACTGTCTTTGCAGTTGCCATGACTAAGTTACGGAAATAAGTTTCTGTAAATCCCGGTACAAACTTCTCGCATCCGTAGTGGTGATGTATTCCATTGGCAAACCACACACGCTTCAGATAATCGGCAACGGCACGGAACTCGTCCGACTGACGATTGCCTACATAGCCGTCGTACACAGCTTCAAGCAAGAAGCGTATGCGCAGATTGTAACGGCCGAACTGATCGGTCGTGATATCGCGTCCGCACAATGTGGCTTTGGCGAGATAATATATGTAGAGTTTCTGACGAAGCGTCAGGTTCTCAAATCCGTCGAGACGATAGCGGAGCATCTGTATGTCGGCAAAACGCTCGTCGGTATAGTTGAATTGATGGGTCATTGTTGTTGGTTGAATTTGTTACAGTTCGTCTTGATACTGGCGTGGAGTCTTGCCCACAATCTGGCAGAAAGCTCTATAGAACGACTGCCGGTTGGCAAACCCTACCATATCAGAAATCTCCTCTATGCGCAAGCCGGCATAACGCTGGTCTTGCAACAAAGCCATCGCCTCCTCAATTCGCAGCCGGTTGACAAACTGCGAGAAGTTGGCATGATAGCGCACGCTGAGCACTATGGAAACGTAGCGCGTATTGGTGTGCAGAAGTTCAGCGAGCTGTGAGGCCGTGAAGCTGCTGTCGCGATAGCGTTTCTCTACGACAAGCGCTTGCAATATCTGCTCCTTAAGTTTGTCGAAGGTTTCGCGCGAGATTTTTGTCAGATACACGGGAGCCTTCTTTGCTTTGGCTGTCTTTTCCATTTAATGATGTTTTGCGTATATTTAGCTGACTATAGCGTGTCACATTCTGTCAGCCACAACGTAGAGGCGGCATCGGTAGGCATGCGCCAGTCGCCACGTGGCGAGAGCGTGACACTTCCCACCTTGGGACCGTCGGGCAGACACGAACGCTTGAACTGCTGCTGGAAGAAACGTCGTATGAATGTGCGCAGCCAATGCTTTATCACGTCGTCGTCGTAAGTCTCAACGCTAAATGCATGACGGGCAAGCATGAAGAGCTTGGCAGGACGGAATCCGAAACGCAGGAAATGATAGAGGAAGAAGTCGTGCAGCTCGTATGGGCCCACAAGATCTTCGGTCTTCTGGCTGATGTTGCCGTCCTCGTCGGCTGGGATTAGTTCTGGCGAAATCGGTGTGTCGATAATATCAAGCAACGTCAGACGCGACTGCTCGTCAACACTATTGTTGGCCACATGGCCCACAAGGTAGCGTATGAGGGTCTTCGGTATGCTGGCATTTACTCCGTACATCGACATGTGGTCGCCATTGTACGTGGCCCAGCCAAGTGCCAGTTCGCTAAGGTCGCCTGTACCAATAACGAGGCCGCCCAACTTGTTGCTGAGGTCCATAAGTATCTGTGTGCGCTCGCGAGCCTGACCGTTCTCGTATGTCACGTCATGTACGTTGATGTCGTGGCCGATGTCCTCAAAGTGCTGCGTTACGCTCTTGGCTATAGGTATTTCGCGTATGGTAATGCCGAGGCTCTGCATGAGCGAGATAGCATTGTTGTAAGTACGGTCGGTAGTGCCGAATCCCGGCATCGTAACGCCAACAATCCCCTTACGGTCGTAGTCCAACTTGTCGAATGTCTTGACACATACCAGCAAGGCAAGAGTTGAGTCCAAGCCTCCGCTTATGCCTAGCACGACACGCTTGGAACATGTGTGTACAAGACGCTTGGCAAGTCCGCACACCTGAATGGAGAAAATCTCGTCGCAAGAAGCAAACATGTCGCCACTTGTAGGTATGAACGGATGGGGGTTGACGTTACGCAAGAGAGCGAAATCGCGAGGCTCAACTGCATCTGTCGAAATAATTGTGACTGGAGTCTCGTTCTTGGCACTTGCCTGTACGAACGATGTGTTCTTGCGGCGCTCTGTACGCAATTTGTCTACGTCAATCTGGCTGATTACGAGCTGTTCGTTTAGAGAGAAGCGTTCTGACTCTGCCACCATAGCGCCATTCTCGCAAATGTAAGCGTTGCCGCCATAGACCACGTCCTGAGTACTCTCGCCGAATCCGCACGAACTGTACACGTAACCGCATATCAGTCGGGCGCTCTGCTGAGAGATGAGAGAGCGTAGATAGGCATTCTTGCCTATGAGGTCGTCGCTGGCCGAAAGATTGAGAATAATGTCAGCTCCAGCAAGTGCTATGTCGTTAGAAGGCGGAACTGGAGCCCAAAGGTCTTCGCACAGTTCGATACCAAACTTCACTCCGTCGCAGGTCTGGAACAGCTGAATACCAGGTTGTACGGTGATGGTGTTGCCTGCAAAGCGTACTTCTGTAGGACGTACTATATCATCAACGGAAGCAAACCAACGCTTTTCGTAGAATTCAGCATAATTGGGCAAATAGCGCTTGGGCACTATGCCGAGAATATTGCCGTGCTGGCACACTACAGCGCAGTTGTACAGTCCTGAACCAATACACACTGGCGTTCCTACGACGCAGATTATGTCGAGCTTGCGAGAGAAGTCTAGCAACTGCAGAATGCGCATCTCGGCTTGCTCAATAAGCGTCTGCTGGGCAAAGAGGTCCTGACATGTGTAGCCCGTAACTGACAGTTCCGGGAACACGATTATCTCGACTCCCTTGCCTTCAGCCTGGGCTGTAAAACTCTCTATTTGCTTTATATTGTAATCGGCATCAGCAACCTTCACCGAAGGGATGGCCGACGCAACTGTGATGTAACCGTACTTCATTTCTTTATTATCTGATTGTTACCTGTGTAGCTCCATAACCATATTCCTGGAATGAGGCGTCCTGATGGGGATAATTTTTATAACGATAGCGCAACTCGTTGATTATAGCGTGACGAAGCACACCCTCGCCCTTGCCATGAATGAACACGATGTGGAGTCCCTTATTGTGCTTGTTCTCCTCAAGAATTCGGCGGAAGTAGTCAAGCTGATAGTTCAAGATGTCTGAAGTGCCCATTCCTGCTGTAGTCTCAAGGAGTTCGTCGGCGTGGAGGTCGACAACAAGCGGCTCGTCTGATGATTTCTTCGACTTGGCGTGCTTTGGAGTATTGAGCGATTCAAGCCCCTTCAACTTGCTGTAAGAAACATTCGACTGTATGTCTTTCTTGCTCTTGGTTTCCGTCTCTGTCGGCTCAACATATATAAGCTTCTCCGCCTCAATAGGTTTAAGCTGTGCCACCTCATCGTTTTTCACAACAGGGTAGAGCAGAGCAGGAGTCTCGAAGAAGTCGTTAGGCTGGAAGGTGTGCAACTTGTAGAACTTCACCTTGTCAATACGGAACTGAACATCGCAAACCGGTTTGGCTACGAAATCCTTGTCACGCTTGAACGAGAGAAGCTGGAATCGTACACGGTCGATCTCGTTGAGTTGCTCAAGGGCGAAACTCTCAACATAGAGTTTTGTATTGGGTTCAAGCTCGCCCTCGCCACGCAGGTGGAACGAATGGCCGTCTACACTCATATATAGATAATGTACATAATAGTTACTATCGTTGACCAAATAGCAGGCAAATGTCGACTTCGAGAAATTCTTTACATCCTCAGGAACGAAAGCGTAATAGAGGTTAAGCACATTGCCCCCTTTACGCTCTTCCACCTTAGCACGGTAAGTAATCTCACGGTCGGCAGCATCATATTCTTCTTCCTCGACAAGTTCGTCATCCATAGTGGCGTTGATTTTCGCCTTTACCGACATATTGAACGTGTCGGGGTCGGCAGTTTCAGGAGTCTGTTCTGCCCCACCCTTCTTGACAGCCGAACGAGATGAAGAATATTCTTCGCCACTACCTGTCACTACAAGGTCGGATATGGGGGTTGGTATCTGAAATCCGTCTTCATCCTCAACCAAGGCTATGTCCTTACCTTGAAATCCAGCAATTTTTCCGCCGCCGATTTCGCTGAGAAATTGTACTTTATCACCTATTTTCATAATTGTAATCCTTTTTCGTTATTTAAAAATGATGATGCTCAAACGCTATGGAATGAGCAAAGAACTGTCTCCGTAGCTCAAGAACCGGAAGTCATGTGCCAAAGCATAATCGTAAATCTTGTGCCAATCGCCATGCAGGAATGCACTCACAAGCAGCAGCAACGTCGACTGCGGCTGGTGGAAGTTGGTGACGAGCATCTTCACAATCTTATATTCGTAGCCAGGGGCAATAATTATCTGTGTACTTGAATGGAGCGAATTGAGCGAGTGGCGGTCGAGATAAGCAAGTATGTTCTGTATTGCCTTCTGAGGCGTAACATTAGCTGCCATTTCGAAAGTCTCACCTTCGTAAGGCTCCCATTGGCCTACGTGCAATTCATCTTCAGAGAGGTCAAGGCTTTTCTCAAGTTTAACACCCATATAGTAAAGGCTCTCAAGCGTACGCACACTCGTAGTTCCTACAGCTATTGCACATGCATTATGCTTTATGAGTTTCTCAAGAGTCTGACGATGCACGCAGATATATTCAGTATGCATTTCATGGTCCTGTATTTCCTCAGACTTTACGGGTTTGAATGTTCCTGCTCCAACGTGTAGTGTCACCTCCTCACGATCGATTCCATGAGCGTCGAGCGACGCAAGCACATCTGACGTGAAGTGCAGGCCTGCCGTAGGAGCTGCTACCGAACCTTTAATTTTAGAGTAGACAGTCTGATAAGTGGTCTTGTCACTCTCCTGAGTCTCACGGTTAAGATATGGAGGTATTGGCAATTCGCCTACAGAGTCGAGCAATTCGGCAAACGACACAGTATTATCATCCCATGTGAAGTCAACACGATAGCTCTTGCCTACGTCTTCGCGACGCTCGGCACAAAGAGTCACCTCACGTCCCTTAACCTCAAAGCTACGACGCAGAGTCTCACCCTTCCATTTCTTCAGATTGCCTATCATGCAAAGCCAAGAGCAAACACCTGTGGTCTGGAACATCTGCTCATAGTCGGCAGGCAAATAAGGCTCAAGCAAAAAGACTTCGATGAGTGCGCCGGTAGACTTGCGGAAGTGCAAACGGGCCTGGATTACCTTGGTGTTGTTGAACACCATAAGGGCTCCCTCAGGCAGATGATTTGGAATATTATAGAAAACATCTTCCGACACCTCACCATGCTTATAAAGAAGCAACTTGCTGTGGTCGCGTTGCGCAAGCGGGAACTTGGCAATACGCTCGTCGGGCAGAGAATAATTGTAGTCTTTAATATGTATATGTTTTGTTTCCATTTCCTTTTTTTTATCTTACTGATATTTCAATAATATTGTTACAATAATATGTTCTTAATAAAAAATAAACAAAGCTCGGAACAGAGTGAAGAGAACTGTCGCCACAAGCACCATGACAACAATGTCAACATCGCAAAGCCTATAGCCCGTGGATGTGTACTGAGTCGAAACATAATTGTCCTCACCAAACATCTTGCGGCTCACCCGCAAGTAAAAGAAGTAGACACCAATAGCACACACACTACCCCAAAGCAGGCCGCAAACAATATCTGACGGATAATGCAGACCAAGGTACATGCGGGTGTAGCAGTTGATGAGCGACCAAAGCACAAGTGCCACACTCAAGACACGGCTCCTTACTAACAGGCAGAAAAACAGAGCTAACGAGAACGTATTGGCTGCATGAGCCGAGAAGAATCCATAAGACGACCCACGATAGCCATCCACCACCGCCACATCATACTTGAATATGGGGTCGTTGCTTGGTCGCCAACGCTCTACAAGGGGCTTTACAATAACATCCGCCATAATGTCGGCAAATGCCACACAAGCCAAAGCGCAACCCACGACAAGCGCTATCTGTCTCATGGTCTCATTGTTCTTGACCACAAGATAGAACAGCGACGCATACAGCGCCACCCATGTGAAGCCTGACGTAAGGGCAGACATCCATCCGTCGAGAAAGACGGAGTTGCTACCGTTAAACCATGAAAGAACAAACCTGTCGTTTGCCAAAAACATCTGGATATCTAACAGCATTATCGCGAATGGTTTTATTTAATATATTTGAAGATACTTGGATTAAATCACTTCTACCTGATTGCTCTTGATCCATCCCTCACGACCATCGTCAAGACGGATGCCAAGCCATCCCTTCATCTGACTGTCGGTAATCACTACCGACGTGCCCTCGTGAAGAACGAAAGCGCTTGCACTCGTATCTGAAGGAGTCTTTCGGATTTGTACGGACGGACTCACTACAACAGCACGATCGTGAGCATTGAATGCTCGCAGCTGCTGCCACGCAAAGAGATTTGACATAATGAATATGACAAACGAAAGCAACGCTCCGTAGAAGCCCACCTTACGCAGCAGCACCCTACCACAAAGAAAATAGACTGCAACAAGCACAAGCATAGCTATGAACGAAGCCACACCAATGCCTGCCCAACCGTCTATACTACAAAGATTGAGCAACGACTCATACCAATCGACAAAGAACATACGCGAACCTGATGTCACGCGGTCGATGGTCTTGCTGTGGACAAAATTGAGATTGGCACGTATGTCATCATCCTGCGGTGCAAGACGCAAACCCTTCTCATATGCCACAACCGACTGACCGATGTTGCCCAGACGGTAGTAGGCGTTGCCTAAATTATAATAAAGAGTTGCGCTTTCGTCTGCCTTCAACAGTTCGTTGTAAATCTTGGCTGCCTGTATAAAGTTGCCGTTGGTATAAGCCGAATCGGCCTCTGCCTTGTTGGCAGCAGAGACTTCCAGACTGCACAACGACAATACAAAACCAATGATTACAATGGATAATGAAGAAGCAGTCTTTGCATCACGCTTGCCACGCGACAACTTCAAATCGCCTTCTATGTCAGTAATAGCTATCATAGCCGTATCGTATGTTTTCATCATGTTGCCACCAGCATCACCTGGAGCATAACGTTCATATTCACACTCGTCAAGAGCCGCAATAAACTTGTCGATAGTGTCATGGCTTATCTCACGCTCTTCAAGCTTTGCAGCAATGTTTTCGCGCGAAAGTTGCTCTACAGGCATGTTCAACTTATCGCCGGCATATCCCCACAACGCTCTTAACGTCTCGTCGTAGAACATGTCCTGACGACCGGCATTCAGAAGCTGCAGAGCCTTCTTCAGACGTTTGGTTGCAACCTTGTTGGCACGCTTGCCCTTCATACGTGCTACGTCAGCATTCTCGCGTACACGATTGCGATGGTAAACAATAATGCTCACGAACAACACGAAAGGCACAATAAGTCCCAACCAATAAGAAGCTGAACGATAGAACGAATAGCCTTTACCAGATGTAGATTCGCCAGTCTTGATTGCACGGATGTCGGACGATTCTACGCCAGAATAATCGGTTACCGACGACTTCTTTCCGTCGCCCTTACCTACATTTATCTCTATCGGCTGAGTACGGATGGTCTTATATGAATCAGCATCCACATCATAATAATTCAGCTCTACCGAAGGAATCGTATATTTGCCTTGGTTGCGTGGTACAACAAGATAGTCGTAAACCATATTGCCCTCAATACCATTTGCAGTAAGACGGGTACGGTCGGTAACCTTTGGGTCATATTTGTCAAAATCCTTGGGGAAATTGACAACAGGCTGCTTTACAAGCTTAAGGTTGCCGTTGCCGCCAACCACTACACGCAAAGTGACGGGGTCGCCTTCTTTGTATGAGCCACGTCCAAGTAGCTGGGCAGAAATATTGAAACGTCCTACGCCACCGCTGAAATTAGCAGGTTTGGCGGGAAGCGGAAGTACTTCGATGTTCAAGCTTGGAGCCACGATGTCACGCTTTATCTCCACATAGCCCGAACCACCATTGAAGAATGCTTCAAAGGGGTCTACAGAGTTGTTGCGAGCCACTACAACACCCTTGAATGTAATGCTCGGAATCTGCAATTTGCCCGTCATCTGGGGATACATAACATACTGACTCCATGTAACACAACGATAGTTGCGACCGTTGACCTTCTCTATATGGAAGCTCTTCTGCTGTGGCAGTTTTATTTCCTGGGTATGAAAACCTGTAAGATCAGGCATCTTGCCATCGAGCGAAGTCAGATCGACAAGTGTGTAGACCTTGTAAGTGAGCAGTATTGGTTCCTGCTCGTGCACACGCTTCTTGTTAGCGCTAACCTTCACAAACAGATCCTTGGCCGAAATATGGCCAGAATTATTTACATCGTAAGTCTCTTCTTCATGATTTCTAGGAGCCGACGAACCACCACTCTTTGCCGCACCCGACACCTTTATACGTACAGAATGCGAACCGATTGTCTTACCGTCAACCTTAGCACGAGCGCCAGGAATGGTGTAAGTGCCAGCCTTTTCTGCATAAAGAGTATAGGTGTAGGTGACACTTGCCGAACGGCTTGTATGGCCGTTAATCATCTGATAGCTCGATTGATAGGACGTATACGGACCTGCTATCACCTCAAGCCCCGAAGGAATGTTGGCAGCCCGGAAGTCGTCCACACTCTGGGCATTAATACTATACGTCAGACGGAAGTTCTCGCCGGTCGCTACATGCGACGGGGCAGAAACAGAAATGCCCTGTGCGTAAGTACATAATGTAAATACGCACAGAACATAAAACAATATGGTCCGTTTCATTCTATTTAGCTTTGTCATTAGCTTTCCCATTGAAAGTTTATTTTCTTATTACCAGTTTTTCTCAAGACGTTTTGACTTGCCTGCACGTTGCGCTTCCTTAACCTTGCGCTGCGTAGCCTGCTCGTTTTGCATGGCAGCGTTAAGCAGCTGCTCGGCGTTATCCTTGCTCATCTTCTGCTTTTGCTCTTCAGACTTTTGCTGCTGTGGCTTGTTCTTTTCTTCCTGCTTTTTCTTATTGTCTTTTTTCTTGTCGTTATTCTGTTTGTTTTGCTTGTTCTGCTGTTTTTGCTTTTGCTTGTTCGACTTGTTCAGACGTTTGCACAGTTCAAGATTGTAGCGTGTCTCGTTGTCGGACGGATTATTTCGAAGACTTTCCTTATAAGCCTCGATTGCCTCAGAATACAGACGATGGTTCTGGCAGATAAATCCGATATTATGATAGACCATAGCCTTGCGCTTGGGGTCCTTCTCCAAGCGTCCGGCTTTCTCAAACTGTACTGTTGCCAACGAGTCCTTATTCTGCATCATCAAGGCACAGCCCAGATTGTACAAAGCCTGCGGATTGGAACTGTTGGCAGAAACAGCCTTACGGTATTCTGCCTCTGCCTTAACAAAATTCTGCTGGCGATACTGACGGTTGCCACTACGTATGCTACGACGGTCGGATTGTGCGCTTACGTCAACCATCGAGGCTACCAACATAATTATAATTATAGCAATTCTCATTTTATCTCTTGATTATGGAATTATTCAAGCCTTATTCTAAGCTTTATTCTATTTAAGATTTCTTCTTGAACAAGAACACATTCTTGAATCGTGGGTTTTTGGCCTCAAGCAAACATGCCTCTACTATCAGAAGCAGGATGACAATAAGGCCGAAAGCCTGAAACTGATCGGCATACTCGCTGTAAACCACATCTTGAGTGGTGCCTTTCTGAAGCTTAGCCAACTCGCTGTTGAGCTTCTCCTGAGCGTCATTGGTATTGTCGACGTGAATGTACGAACCGCTACCAGCCTGAGCCAGACTACGACACATATCCTCGTTAAGAGCCGACATAACAACATTGCCCGAAGCATCCTTGAGATAGTCACCACCTAAGGGAATTGGCGCACCCTTGTTACTACCTATTCCCAATATGAAAACATTAATGCCTTTCTTGCGCGCTGCCTTGACTGCTTCCTCTGCTCCGCCCTCATGGTCCTCGCCATCGGTAATGACAATAATGGCACGTCCCACTCCCTGCTGCTGCGTGAAACTGCTTGCCGAGAGATTTATGGCACGAGCAAGGTCAGTACCTTGAGTAGTTATAAGCGACGGACTGATGTCATGAAGAAACATCTTGGCCGACACATAATCATTTGTGATAGGCAACTGTACGAAAGCATCGCCGGCAAACACGACAAGACCAATCTTGTCGTTAGTGAAATTGTCCACAAGGCTCTCTACGAGCATCTTGCTCTTTTCGAGTCGCGACGGGATAACGTCCTGGGCAAGCATCGAATTACTTATGTCCAATGCTATAATCGTCTCGATGCCGTTGCGCTTGTCATTGGATATCTTCGACCCCATCTGAGGACGTGCAAGCATAACAATCATAAGCGCCAATGCACTTATAAGCAACCAGAACTTCACCGTAGGACGACCTCTTGACACATCGGGCATCATTGCCGCCAACAGCTGTTTGTCGCCAAGACGCGACATCAAACGACGGCGTTTCAACAGATTATAGAATCTTAGTACGACGAGCAAGGCTACGGCTACTAACAGCCATAGATATGATGGGTCTGCAAATTTAAACATACTGTTTCGCTTTATGGAATTTTACGAAGTACTGTGTTTCTCAAGACAATCTCTACCAACAACATGAGGACAGCAAAGAGAAGGAACGGCTGATAAGCCTCGTAACGCTTTGAGAAACGCTTTACGTCCATCTTGGTCTTTTCAAGCGTGTCGATGTCCTTGTAAATCTTTGACAACTCTTTGTTGTTGGTGGCACGATAAGAACTGCCGCCAGTTGTCTGGGCTATATCATCAAGTGTCTTGGTGTCAATCTCTACCGGCATGTTTACATACTGTATTCCTCCAGCCACGGGTACCGGATATGGAGCTACCTTATTGGTGCCTACGGCAATGGTGTAGACTCTTATGCCCATGCTCTTGGCAATCTCAGCACTCGTCATAGGCGAGATGTCGCCCATATTGTTGCTACCGTCGGTGAGCAAGATTACCACCTTGCTCTTGGCCTTTGAACTCTTCAGACGCGACACAGAATTTGCCAAGCCCATACCAATGGCTGTTCCGTCAGAGATGATGCCTCTGGCAGCAATGTCAGTACGTACCGACTGCAACATGTACAACAGAGACGTGTGGTCGGTTGTCATAGGACATTGGGTGAAGGACTCGCCGGCAAATATAGTAAGACCGATATTGTCATTAGGACGTCCGGCTATGAATTCCGCAGCCACGTTCTTGGCGGCCTCCAGACGGTTAGGCTTGAGGTCCTCGGCAAGCATTGAGGTAGAAACGTCCATAGCCAGCATTATGTCGATGCCCTCTACCGACTTTGTGTCCCACGCATTGTGTGTCTGAGGACGTGCCAATACGCATACGAGCAAAGTGTAGCAGATGCAATGCAGCACCATCGGAACGTGTACCAGACGTGTGCGCCATGTACTGTAGCCGTAGCGGTAGGCTTCGGTTGTGCTGACACGCATCGACGGTACGCTTTTCTTACGATATAACAGATACCATACAATGTACGGAATCAACAGTAAGATAAGTATAAAGTATTCTTTATTAGCAAATTCCATTTGTCATTCGTTTTTCTTATTCCAGCAACAGCCATGCGTTGTAGACAATGTAAACCACCAAGACAGAAGCACCAATACCAATCAGCCACAGCAACGACTTTATCACCATGTGGTTCTTGTTGGTCTTCTTCTCGTCGTCGCTCAGCGTAGGCATAATCTTCTCCTCGGTCGGAACATCTTCGCGCTTCGTCTTGTCGATGAAGTTAATGGCGTTGACGAGGTTCATGTCCTTCTCGTTTAACAATGAAGAATATTTGGCGAACTTCACCAAATCGGCTGTCATGAAGAGTTCCTGCAACTCGTTCATCATACTCTCATCGCCATTTGCCTTGAGGTGCATGATAATCTCCGAACTGGTCATCTCCATAGCATTGAATCCGAAACGCTCCTTGATGTATTTGCGTAAAGCCTCAGTAAGCTTTGTATAGTATTCCTTCTGGTCGTCGGTCGACTCGAAGTTCACCTTCTTCAGGTTCTCAATCTCATTGAGCGCCTTCTGGTGCGGAGGTACAACCTTCACAATACGAATCTTGGCTATGATTGGCTTGTTGTGCTTCAATCGCTGCAACAGATAGGCAAAAGCCAGACACAGCACTATAACAGCAAGTGCCGACCATATCAATGGTGTCCACTCGCTCCACATGAAAGGATTGTCCTGAACATCCTTTGGAGGGAAGAATTTCTCGGGATGAAGAGTGTCCACATCGCAAGTCACCACCTTGAGGGCAAGCTGGTTGGAAGTGTACACCTTGCCGTTCACTTTCACCTTGACACCTGGCAGCGGATACAGTTTCTCATCAAAACTTGTAAGCGTATATGAATGGCTCACCTTAAGAATGCCATCCGAGACAACTGGCTCAGACGACGTTTCCTCCAGCACTTCAACACCTGGAACATAATATTGCGAACGTTTGAAATGCGGGAACACGACATTAGCCCCTTCCTTAGCCGACACTTCAACCGACAAATGAGCCTGCTGGCCTATAAGTATTGCTATGGAATCTATTTTTGACTCTACTGTCACTTCCTGAGCATTGCACACAGTAGCGCAGAACAGTAATGACAATATATATGAAATGAATAGCCTCATTATGTTTTATTTACGTTTTGACTGACTGTAACATCTCTAAATACGCGATCCGAAGAGGCGCATCATCGCTCTGACATAATCGTCGTTTGTCGCTACCGACACCCAGTCGATTTTCGAACGCGAGAAGACGTCCTTGAGCTTTGCCTCCGACTCAGCCCAATATTGCGCATGCATTCGCTGCACCTTGCGGCTTGACGTGTCAAGATACATCTCATGTCCGGTCTCAGCATCTGCTATGCGCATCAAGCCTACATCGGGCAGTTTCTTCATCCATCCGTCGTACACCTGTATGGCCATAATGTCGTGCTTACGACTGGCAATCTGCATTTGTCGCAAGAAGTCTTTCTTGTCAAGAAAATCGCTTAGCACGAATACCGTAGCACGACGCTTCATGGCTCGTGTAAAGAAAGCCATAGCTTCGCCTATGTCGGTCCTGCTGCTCTGCGGCTTGAAGTCGAGCATCTCGCGTATAATATACAGGATATGCTTTCGTCCCTTCTTTGGAGGGATGAATTTCTCGATACGGTCGGAGAAGAAAATCACGCCAATCTTGTCATTGTTCTGGATTGCGCTAAAGGCTATGGTTGCCGCAATCTCGACAGCCATATCCGACTTTGTGCAATGACGCGTACCGAACGAGAGCGACCCTGACACATCTATCATCAGCATCACAGTAAGCTCACGTTCCTCCTCAAAAACCTTGACAAACGGTTTGCGGAAACGCGCAGTAACATTCCAGTCAATGTCACGAACGTCGTCGCCAAACTGGTATTCACGCACCTCAGAGAAAGCCATTCCCCTACCCTTGAAGGCCGAATGATACTGACCGGCAAAGATGTTCTGGCTGAGTCCGCGAGTCTTTATCTCAATCTTGCGGACTTTCTTTAATATTTCTGAAGTTTCCATTATTAATCGAATGATTATTATTAGTGGTAAGGACGGGGTAATATGACAACTCCATCACCTCAACATCTAAACACCTCACCACTTCAACACCTCACCATCTCTTAAGGCACTTCGACCTTATTTATAATCTTTGATACGATATCCTCGCTGGTCACGTTGCTTGCCTCTGCCTCATACGAGAGTCCGATACGATGGCGCATCACGTCGTGAACAACGGCACGTACGTCCTCAGGCACGACATAGCCGCGATGCTTGATGAAGGCATAGGCACGGGCTGCCTTGGCAAGACTGATACTTGCACGCGGCGAACCACCGAATGTTATCATATCCTTGATTTCAGCCAAACCATACTTCTCGGGATAGCGTGAAGCGAAAACGATGTCGGCAATGTACTGCTCAATCTTCTCGTCGATATAAACGTCCTCAACTACGGCACGAGCCTTCATAATCTCCTCAGCAGTAGTAACAGGCAGCACGTTCTTGTGCTCGCCCTTGATGTTCTCACGAATAATCTGTTTTTCCTCCTCAAGTGTAGGATAGCCAATCACCACCTTAAGCATGAAACGGTCCACCTGAGCCTCGGGCAGCTGATAGGTTCCCTCCTGCTCGATAGGGTTCTGAGTAGCCATTACGAGGAAAGGCTTGGGCAGGGCGAATGTCTGCTCGCCGATTGTTACCTGATGCTCCTGCATTGCCTCGAGAAGGGCGCTCTGCACCTTGGCAGGAGCACGGTTGATCTCATCTGCCAATACGAAGTTGGCAAATACCGGACCTTTCTTCACATGAAAAGCCTCGTCCTTCTGCGAGTACACCAAAGTACCCACAACGTCGGCTGGCAAGAGGTCGGGAGTGAACTGGATACGGCTGAAGTCTGCGTCTACAAGACTTGACAATGTCTTGATGGCAAGTGTCTTTGCCAGTCCCGGAACACCTTCCAACAGGATGTGGCCATCGCTAAGGAGCGAGATGAGCAACGACTCTACAAGGTGCTTTTGGCCTACGATTACCTGGTTCATACCGGTCACCAGATTGGTGACAAAACTGCTTTGCTGTTCTATCCGGGCATTGAGTTGGCGGATATCTATTGATTCTGACATTTCAGTAAAAATTTATATTCTAAATTTATTAAACCTTGGTCTGATGACCTTTTTCACACGCAAAATTACACAAATAATATCTCTAAGGCGAAATATAGAGTCTAAAATATATTAAATGTGTCACATTTTTTTACTGCAAAGGATTGACATTATCCAAGTTCAAACCGAACGAAGCAGTCAACTCCTCATAGATGCGCTGTACGGGCAGACCCATTACATTATAGAAACTGCCTGAGATTGACTCCACCCCGACCAGGCCAATCCACTCCTGAATGCCGTAGGCTCCAGCCTTGTCGTAAGGTTTGAAATGGTCGACATAGAAATCAATCTCGCCATCCGAAAGATTCTTGAATCTTACGTCGGTAGACACCGAGAACCGGCTTTGCTTGGCGGCGGTCCTTATGCAGACACCCGTAATCACATGATGGGTCTTGCCGCTTATCTCGCGCAGCATACGGCAGGCGTCCTCACGGTCATGTGGTTTGCCCAGAATATCCTGTCCTACCACTACTATTGTGTCAGCCGTAATGAGGAGTTCGTCAGAGGCTATCGAATATGCCGACGATTTCTTCGACGCAATAAATTCTGCCACATCTTTCGATGGCAGGTTATCGGGATAAGACTCGTCGATGCCTTTCATCACCCTCACTTCAAAATCAAGTCCAAGTTGATTGAGCAATTCCTTTCTACGGGGCGAATTGCTTGCCAGTATTATTTTCATCTGTATATTTTTCTTACGTTTTTAAATTACAATCTCATTACCTTATAATATAATATATCAAGCCAATCCGACTTCATAATATACCGATTCCATCCAGCCTTCTACCAACCGAAGGCAGCTTCGTCGCAGAGCCATTTGCCTTGCGCCCTAAGCACCTGCTCTATCACGTCGCGCCCCACCCCATGACCGCCTATACGGTCACTAATATAGGTACTGACGCTCTTTACATCGTGGCAGGCATCCTTCGGACAGCACGCACAGCCCACACGCTTCATCACCTGAAGGTCGGGAATGTCGTCGCCTACGAACATCACCTCCTCGTCCTTCAGTCCGTAGCGTTGCAGCAGCTCTTCATAAGCCGTAATCTTCACTCCGGCACCCATACAGATGTCCTTCACGCCAAGTCCATCATAGCGTTTGCGCACAGCCGCCGTGTTGCCACCCGTAATGATACCGATACGCAGCCCCACCTTGCAGGCCAACTGTATGGCATAGCCGTCCTTAATATTTACCGTGCGCAGCGGCTCGCCCTCCGAACTAAGGAGTATTGTTTCAGCCGAGAGCACCCCGTCGACATCAAACAGAACCGCCTTTATCTTCTTCAAATCGTAGTCTATCATGATTACCTTGAATATAAGTCTTGCTTACCCGATTCCACGTTCTTGTTGCTTTGCTGTTGGGCAATTATTTCCGACATCTTGATGTACAGTTTCTGCAGGCTTTCGTTGTCGGCAAGCATAGCTGCCTGCGAGTCCATAATGTTCTGGTCGCCACGCACTGCCGGACCGGTTTGAGCGTCAATAGGAGCCAATGTTCCCAACTTGCTAACCGTCTCTTCAATCAACGGCCGTAATACAGTAAAGTCCAATCCGTTACGACGCAATATGCCGTCGGCAACAACATAGCAGGCATTGCTGAAATTGCACGCAAATACAGCAGCAAGATGCAGCCATTTGCGGTCGTCGCTCGTCATATAGTGTACATTGTCTGAAATGGTCGACGCCAGCTTCATTATTGTCTCTCTTGAAGCCTCGTTGTTTCCTTCAACAAAACATGGTATCTTCTTAAAGTTCAATGCCTTATCCTTGCTGAATGTCTGCATGGGATAGAGCACTCCACAGTTGTCGTTCAAGCCGTCAAACACGTCCATGCCCACACTTCCCGACGTATGCATGAACACCGTCTTCGGGCGCTCTCTGCACACCCTGTCGGCAATGTCTCTTACATATCGGTCCTTAACACTTATAATACAGGCATCGGCATCTGCTATTATGTCGTCCAGACAGTTAGTGGCACGGCATCCTACACGCTCTGCCAATGTCTGTGCCGACTCCATAGTGTGGCTCCAGATTTGAGTTGGCGGCATACCAGCCTGGCTCAACGCCAAGGCGAAGTGAGTGGCCACATTGCCGGCTCCAATGATTACTATTCTCATTTTTATATATATAGTTTTTATCAGCCTCAAGCCGCATTTCTGTCAGCTTCAAACTGCATTTTCGAATGCTAACAGGTACAAAAGTAGCCATTGTTTTGCAAAAACCACAGCCATATTGCCAATTTTTAAAAAAGATTTGCTATTTTTGCCAACTGAAAGAAAATGGGCCTAACCAAGCCTTAAAATATAAAATAATTCATAAGCAATATCCATTTATGAAAGTTCTTAAAGACCGAATTCTAAAAGACGGAAAATGCTATCCTGGTGGCATTCTCAAAGTAGACAAATTCATAAACCATCAGATGGACCCCAATCTGATGAAAGACATCGCCGTGGAGTTCATCCGCCGCTTTGCCGGCACCAAGGTCAACAAGATTCTCACCATCGAGGCATCGGGCATAGCACCAGCCATCATGATGGGATTTCTTATGAATCTGCCCGTGGTATTTGCCAAGAAGAAGAAGCCCAACACTATGGACAACATGCTCGCCACCAAGGTCACGTCATTCACCAAGCAGCGCGAATATGACGTTATCATCAGCCGCGACTATCTCACAGCCGACGACCACGTGCTCTTCATCGACGACTTCCTTGCCAACGGCAACGCTGCCAAGGGCATCATCGACCTCTGCCAGCAGGCAGGAGCCACACTCGAGGGCATGGGATTCATCATCGAGAAAGCATTCCAGGACGGAGGCAAGTTCCTCAGAGACAGCGGCATCAGAGTAGAGTCGCTTGCCATCATCGAGTCGCTCGACAACTGCGAGATAAAGCTTCACGAGCAGTAAAAAGATTTTTTGAGCTAACAATATAGGAGGCTATGGTGTCACGCAGCAGGACATCATAGCCTCTTGCCGATAGTCATAACCCTCAAGCACACAAATGAGCTCTGCGCCAAACCTGACATTCAAGCCCCCAATAACAAGAAGCAACAAGCGGGTTCTTGCTTCATTACTCATCGACCAGACACGGAGCATGGAAGGATGTCAGGCTGACATTTTACCTGCCGACGACATCTACCGCATTCTTCCACGAGCCTTCAAGCACCAACACATGCAGACGGCCCGCGCCAAGTCGTGTGCCGAAGTGTTCACCCCGGCATGGATATGCAACGCCCAGAACAATCTCATCGACGAGCAATGGTTCGGCCGTCCCGATGTGTTCAACGTCGAGACTGTAGAGGCCGACGGCAGCCATACGTGGCATCCTACCGCCTCGCCCGTAACCTTTCCGCCCGACAAGGCTTGGCTGAAATATGTACAGAGCCGCCGAATGGAATTTGCCTGCGGCGAAGCCCCTTACCTGGCAAGCCGGTACGACTCCACTTCAGGACTCGAAATACCCCTGAGCAAACGCATAGGGATACTCGACCGCAAATTCAGAGTAATCAACGAGAACACCCCACACACCGACAGCGAAAACGCCCGACGCACGTGGCTCAACAAAGCCTTCCTTGCCCTGCAGTCAACCTACGGATTCGACCTGCAAGCCGACAACGTGTTTCTGGCAAGAGAAAACATTTTCAACTCATTCTGCGACTACTGTCTCGACCGATGGCAACGACTGCCACGCATAGAGATAATGCTCAAGGCAGCCGAGATTATAACATGGAACATATGGCAGATGGACGGCATCAGTCACACCGTGCCCGACACCCAGATTCCCTGCTACATCATGGCATGGCGAGGAGCTTCGCCGCTCAAGGGCGAGAAAGTAATGTTTAAACGACTGATTAGTAAACAAATATAATGGACTCAAACAATATCATTGATTTTAGAAGCGAACAGCAGCAGGCTATCGCCCAGACTGTCAGATACTTCAAGCGCAAACACAACATGCTGTGGAACGCCAAGATGCGTTTCGGCAAGACGCTCTGCGCTCTTGAAGTGGCACGCCGATGCGGCTACCGTCGCACACTCATACTCACCCACCGACCCAACGTGCGCGAGGAATGGTTCAGCTCGCTCAGCAAACTGGGAATGGACGGCTGGCTCTACGGATGCCGACGCCAGCAGGCCTTGCACTCTACAATGCAGTCGGCTGGCGCACTCTCGTTCGAAGCCATCGAGGCGCAGGCACAGAAGGACTCCAGCGTCCATTATGTATATTTTGCGTCAATGCAGGACCTGCGTGGCTCACGCCGCGTCAACAAGCAGAAGGGTATAGAGAAGAACAACGACATATTCTCAGCACAATGGGACCTCCTTATTGTCGACGAGGCTCACGAGGGCATCTACTCACGACTCGGACAGGAGGTGATTGCCGAACTGCAGAAGAACAGCTCTCTGCGCACCCTCTACCTCTCGGGTACTCCATACAACATACAGCGCATGTTCGACACCCGTGAGGTGTTCCACTGGGACTACACCATGGAGCAGCACGCCAAAGAGCAATGGGCTGCCCTACATCCCGACACTCCCAACCCATATGAGGGCATGGCACAGATGAACATCATCACCTACGACCTTGCCGACCGTATGCGAAGCCTCACCAAGGCCAACGGACTCAACTTTGCCGAACTGCTGCGCACAGAGACCGCAGCCGACAACTCCTCGCGATTTGTACACGAGGCCGACGTACGCAAGTTCATAGCCCTCATAGGCAAGGACAGCAAGGACACCTCCATGCCTTATGCCAACCCCTCGATGCAGCCGTCGCTCAGCCACACCCTGTGGTATGTGCCGGGCGTAATGACAGCCCGATGCCTGGCAGAGATTCTCTGCGAAGACACTCCCACCAACCCCTTCCGCGAGTACACCATTGTTAATGTGGCAGGCAACGGCGAGGCTGGTTCTGACCGCCTCGACATCTACGAGCAGACACGATTCGAGCGAAACGCCCTGGAGCGTGTGAAGACTGCCGTGGCGCAGCACGACAAGACCATCACCCTATCGTGTGGCCGACTCACCATGGGTGTGTCAATACCAGAATGGAACGCCGTCCTTATGCTTGCAGGAAGTGCCGAGACGGGTAGCATGCGCTATTTCCAGACCATATTCCGATGCCAAAGCCCTTACTCCGACGGCCGCGTCAAGCAGAAGTGCTACGCCATCGACTTCGCCCCTAAGCGAACTCTCGCCGTCGTAGACCAGTACATCAACAACAACACATCATCGAACGATGCCGACGAGCGCCGACAGAAGCTCACCCAATTCCTGCACTACTGCCCCCTCGTAGAGATAAAGCGAGGCAAGCCCACCCTCTACGACACCGAGAGCTTCATACAGAGCATCAACTCCGCCTACTCCGAAACGCTCATACGCAACGGATTCCGCGACGACTGCCTCTACGGCAATCTCGACAACCTGCGCCAGCAGGACATGAAGCTGCTCGACCAGGTGGCTGAAGCCATGGTGCTGGGCACCCTTGCCGAGCGCCAGCGCAACAAGGAGACGCTCACCAAGAACCCACGCAAGCCCCCTGCCGCCACAAAGAACAACACCAAAAAGGCCGAACTCTCGACAAGCGAGAAGGAAGCCATCACAGCAGCACGCGAGGCTTCGGGCAGACTCACGCCTCGACAGCGCGCACTTGCCATACTGAGCCAGATATCCACCCGACTGCCGCTCATGATATACGGCACAGTGGAAAGCGTCGACGGCCTGTCGCTCGACTCGTTCATAAAGAGCATCGACCCCGAATCGTGGCGCGAATTCATGCCTACTGGCATCACGCTGCGCATGTTCGAACGCCTCAAGCACTTCTATCGCGAAGACATATTCGTAGCCACCGCCAAGGCCATCGTGGCACGCTTGCACAAGGCGGATGCCATGTACGTGCCCGACCGCATCAACTGCATAGCGCAGATACTCTCCGACTTCTGCTACCCCGACCGCGAGACCATCCTCACCCCGTGGCAGACCGTCAACCAACACATGGCAGACACCCTGGGAGGCTACTGCTTCTTCGACGACTCCTACAGCAAGATGCTGTCAGAGCCACGCTTCGTCTACAATGGCGACGCCACACAGCACACCATGATGAACCCCAAGGTGCGCGTGCTCGACATAGCCTCAAAGACTGGACTCTACTCGCTCTACGTGGCTTACTCGCTCTACAAGCTGCGCAGCAGCCAGTCGCAGGGACTCTTCGACACACTCACCGACGACGAGGCGCAACAGCTGTGGGACGACATCGTGTCGAACAACATATTCGCCGTGTGCCGCACCCGTATGGCCGACCGCGTGACGCGACGCACCCTCATGGGCTATCGCGACAGCAGCCGTGTCAACATCTGCCACATGGCAGACATGAACTCGCAGGTGATACTCTACAAGCGAAAGTTCATACGCACCGTCACCGACCCACGCAACTTCTCGAGCAACAAGAAAATGAAACAACTCAAATTTGACGCCATCATAGGCAATCCGCCCTATCAGGTCAACATCGGAACACAGAAGGACAACTACGGCATTCCGCTCTACAACCACTTCGTAGACACAGCCCGCGAGATGTGCCCCGACTACATATCCATGATCATGCCCTCACGATGGTTTACCGGAGGACGTGGCCTCGACAGCTTCCGACAGTCGATGCTCGCCGACCGCCACCTGCGCTCCATATCCGACTTCGTCGACTCCAAGGAGTGCTTCCCTACCGTTGACATCTCGGGCGGCGTCAACTACTTCCTGTGGGACCGCAATCACGACGGCAGCTGCACCTTCACCAACACCCTCTACGGCAGCACCTACACCTGCGAGCGCCGACTCGACCAGCACCCCATCTTCGTGCGCAACAACCGTGCCCTGACGCTCATCAACAAGGTTGCATCAGCCAATGTGCCGACGCTTAACACCATGGTGTACGGACAGACTCCCTTCGGATTTGTCACAACTTTCCGAGGCACAGCCAATCCCGAGACCGATGCCGACACCGTATTGCTCAAGTCGAGCAGCAACGACAGCTATGTGCTGCGCAGCGAGGTGAAGAAGAACGCACAGCTCATCGATCTCCACAAGGTGGTGTTCTCAAAGGCCACCTGCGAACATGCCGGCACTCCCGACCGCAACGGACAATTCCGCATACTCTCCTCGCTCGCCATACTCGCCCCCGGCACCGTGTGCACGCAGAGCTATCTGGTGGGAGGAGCCTTTGCCGACGCCAACGAGGCTGCCAACTACATGGCTTATCTGAAGACGAAGTTCGTACGATTCCTCATGCTTCAGACCATAACTTCGCAAGACCTCTCGCCCGAGAAGTTCATGTTCGTGCCCTCGCAGAACTTCACCTCCCGTTCCGACATAGACTGGACACAGCCATCAGCCGACATAGACCGACAGCTCTACGCCAAATACAGCCTGACGGAGGAGGAAACCGCCATGATAGAGAACACTATCAAGACTTTTTGAACGGTGAAGGGTTGAAATCGTGAGAGATGAAGATATAGATAACTAAATTGAATTTATGAGTAATTCATGGTAATTCGTGTTTACTTTTAATCTTTGAACACGAATTATCATGAAGCTACTTCTTCACTCCGTATATCTCATAATCCTTCTTTCGTCTTTCTACTATCGGAGGATTCTTCCCGTCATAGTACATATCAAACCATGTTGATGATTCTTTTGGATTCATACTATCACTTAGCACAAAATGTTTGCCGTCCAATGACCGTTGCTGTATGTAATAATGGTGTTGTCTATATGCCGTCTTGACAAATACTTCTCTTGATCCCAAGAAGCAAATGTCATCGTACATCCTTATCTCTGCTCTTCTGTAGGTTTCACCATTGTTTCTTCCACGTCTCATATACACTCCACCAATCTTCAAGAAATCCATGAAACCTATGGTGACAAATTCTGGCTTACGGGTAAAGCATGTCATATTCTCCAAATACACCCAGTATTCCTTGCCTTGCTCCGTGAAATGAAGCAGGGCGTTGTCCTGCAGCTCTGCAAACTCATACGTCTGTTCTGGCTTTTCCATTGGTTCGTACAGTTCTGTACGTACAAGGTATTTGCCTTCTCTGTTTTGCACTATTCTTATACCGTATGCCTGGGGGTATATCTTGGCATAACAGCCTAACGACTCCCATTTGTCCAGACTGCTTCTGCGATAGAACACTTGATAGTTATTGTTCGTGCCACCGGTGATTCTCGTATTGGCAGGTTCCTTATAATCAGTCAGCAGAGTCTTACCGTCAATGATGTCAATATTCATTACAGGCTTGAAAAACCTTATGTACAGTTTCTTTTCCTCTTCAAACCGCCTTACATCTTCTTCCCATGTGTTTCTTTTTTCTACTAATTCTTCAGCTGTCATAGGATGCAACATTGTATCCCAAGCCTTGCGCCAAGCCAAACCTCCTTGCTCGTCTTCCCATATCGACAGGTCTTCTATTTTCTCTTTGAATATGTATAGTCTGTCTGGCTCTGATGGCTGTACAAAGAAATTGCGGAACCGCAGCCCTTCGTCTGTCCCATTGTCCAACGCATTCCGTAACACAAAACAGTTCTCGTCCATCAGTCGCGTCTTCACTCTCGGATAGAGGCGCAGTCCGTCTGTAGTGGAAAACTCCATAAACCCAAGCTTCACTATTCTCGGACGTTTGAAGAATCTCACCCCATTGCGCAGATCCATCCAAGGTCGCTCCCTATCAATTCTCCTTCTGGAATACAGCTTGGCAATACCATATGCCTTCAGTTCCACCTTATTATATATATAAGGCATCACTTCCTTGCCGTCCTTATCCACAACGCCAGACAGACCTTCCCCATTGCCAATCACCCTATATCCATAAGCCTCATCCAGGTCCATACGTTGCCCCTCATGTGTCATCACGGTAATCAGCTCAGTCCGTGCATCCGAAGAAACAGAATCCTTCTCGTTGCGAATCGAGTAAGCCACATTATACAATCC
>URDM01000043.1 GCA_900546575.1 uncultured Prevotella sp. | reverse complement strand
TTCACCTATAAAGATACAAAATATTTGTGAGACTACCAACTTTTTATGAACAAAATCTTATCCCGAACTGGGGTACATACTGCCTTTAGCGATACATATTCGCTGAATAGTTACATAAATTAAGTACTTTTGCAAAACTATTATTCACGTGCGAATGGAAAACCTTATCACAATATGAGATTTACACCTTATTATATATTATACACTCTGCTTGCCTTCCTGACATTGCCCATGTCGGCGCAAGCGGAAGTGCAATCTTCCGACTCGTCAGCCACCCGTCACTTCGTACATCAATTGATGTTCGACTATCGTCCTGGCGCAATTCTTCACACCAACGACTTTCTGCGTGGCAAGAACCCCGAAGTTCGCACCATGAACCACGATATGGGCTATTACCTGAAGTATGCCTTCTCCGCCCCCGAGGACAGCGAGCAGGCAAGCATTTATCGTGATGCCTATCAAGGAGTGGGCATCGGATGGAACGAGTTCAACCCTCAGTTGGGCAATCCCGTGTCGGTATTTGTGCTGCAAGGAGCGCGCATAGCGAGCCTTAGCGACAGGCTTTCGTTCAACTACGAGTGGAATCTCGGACTCACCTTCGGTTGGAATCCGTATGATGCCGAATCGAATCCCGACAACAAGCTGATAGGTTCGCGCGTGACGGCATACATCGGTCTTGACATGTATATGCGATGGATAGCGTCGCGCCATGTCGACATCAACCTCGGATTCAACGTTACGCACTACTCCAACGGCAACACCCAGTTTCCCAACCTTGGACTTAACACCGTGGCATTGCGTATAGGTGCAGCCTATTACATCAACCGTCACACGCCGCGCCTGCTCTATCGCCACACGCCCGTGCCACCGGTGCGCCACGACATCACCTACGACCTCATCCTATACGGCGCCTGGCATCAGCGGGGATTCTACGACTACGACGGCAACGCATACATATTTCCCGAGAAGTTTGCCGTGGCTGGATTCAACTTCAATCCGATGTACCGCTTCAACCACTGGCTCAAGGCGGGCATCTCGCTCGACGGCACCTACGACCGCAGCTCCAATATCGTCATAGGTGACAATCCTACTGACGAAACTATCGTTCCGCTATACTCCCGACCGCGTTCGGCGTGGCGCCAGATGGCACTCGGAGCGTCGGCACGTGTGGAATTCTGCATGCCCTATTTTGCCATCAACTTCGGCATGGGCAGCAACTTTCTCAACGCCACCGACGACTTTCACGGCATATACGAGCTGCTGGCGCTTAAGCTGAACATCACCCGGCGCTTCCTGTTGCACGTAGGCTACACGCTCAACGACTTCCACAGGCCCAAGCACCTTATGCTTGGCGTGGGCTGGCGTTTCGGATGTCTCGGTCGGTCATAGCCGCAACGCACGAGTCCGACCATACATTCTCAGCCGTCTCAATCATGTCGAGCACCGTGAATACGGGCAGGATGATGCCCATGATGGCTATAGGAGCGCCCACACCCGACATGAGCGAGAGCGTAAGGAAGTAACATCCCATAGGCACACCGGCGTTGCCGATGGCTGCCACCACCGATATGAAGAGCCACATGATCATCGTGCCCCACGTAATCTCAACCCCGCCGTTCTGCATTACGAACAGCGACGTCACGAAGATGAACGCCGCGCAGCCGTTCATATTTATAGTTGTGCAGATGGGCAGAACGAAGCGTGCCACACGACTGTCAACGCCCAGGCGCTCCTCGGCGCTCTGAATGGTGACGGGCAGCGTAGCCGCCGAACTCTTGGTGAACAATGCCATGAGCACAGCCGGAGTCATGGCGCGAGCCACGCGTATAGGGTTCAGTCCGCGAGCCATGAGGAACAGCGGCAGCACCACGCAGAACTGCAGCAGATTGCCGCCCAATATCACAGCCACATACTTGCCAATCGACGTTACGACGGTGCCTGCCGTCACCTCAGCCGACAGCTGTGCTGCAAACGCCACGATGCCAATCGGCAGGATGTCGATGAGCCAATGGATGAGCGTAGACACAAGATTCTGCAGTCCGTTGAGTCCGTTCATCAGCGTGCGCTTGCTGTCCGTCTCGGGCATACGGGCCAGGGCGATGCCCACAGCCACAGCAATGAGCAGCAGCGAGAGCACATTGCCCTCAACCATCGGGCGCAGCACATTGTCGGGCACAATGCCGATGATGTAGTCCATGTATGAAGCGTTGCCCAGTTCCTGCTTCACCGAGTCGATGCCCGTGTCGCCCTTGATGGCGTCAAGCGGCAGGTTGTCGGGCGCGATGAACCGATAGAGCAGCATGCCCACAGCCGCAGCAGCCACCGTAGTGAGCAGCGTGTATGTAAGCGTGTGGCGGAATATGCGGCCCGTATCCTTCTGCGTGCCAAACCGTGCGAGCGTAGTTGTGACGGCAAGGGCTATAGTCGGTATAGCCACAAACTGAAAAAGGCGTGTGTAAATGGTAGCCACGAAGTTGGTGGTGCTGTCGATCCATCCCACACCAAGCATTCCGAGCACCGTACCCACGACAAGCGCTCCGAGCCACAACCAGAAGTTCTGCGACTCAGCGCAACTGTGCTGAGCCATCTCTTTTTTATTATCCATTTTCTATTCTTTTTACTGCTTTAAGGGGTATAAAATCCCGTCCGTTTCCAAATGTAGTCCTTTTGGCTTGCAAAAGGAGTCCTTTTACCGTGCAAAAGGAGTCCTTTTACTCCTCAAAAGGGGCCCTTTTACAATGCAAAAGGAGTCCTTTTGCAAGGCGGTGGCACCACGTCAGGAATTTTCAAGAATTTATATCCCTTGCGTTATGTTAGCATTATTGCTGAGAATGGATGCAAAATTACAAAACTGTCGCCATTCTTGCAATAGTCTGAAATTGGTATTTTCGCCACGAAACCTATGAAATTTCATCGGAAAAGGCTAACTTTGTAAACGTTAAGCATATTCAACGTGCTTGCATTCATCAAACCGACAATCGCTGACAATCACTAAAACCCAATCGATAATGAATAAAAACAAACTAACGGTTGCATTGTGCGCCTTGGCCATGACCGCCCTCACGGCCAGCGCACAGAAGACAAAGAAAGCCGACATATTCCCACTCGGCAATTACGAAGAACTTACCGACACCAAGCCGCACGACTCTGACGCGGCATGGGCAAAGCTCGCTCAGCCCACCAGTCTGAGCTGGGCGTCAATCGATACACGCTACCGCCGGCTCGACATTCCGAAGCTGAAGCAGCAGAACACGGTAAGCCTGAAGGCGTGGCGTGGCGAACGTGTCAACGCACAGGCACTGTTGTGGACCAATGTCGACCTCGACGACGTGCAGATAACAGTCACCGACCTGCGCTCGCCGGATGCCGTCATACCGGCTTCAGCCCTCCGTACCAACTTCGTGCGCTACGTCATGACCGACGAACTCAACAAGGACGGCAGCGGATGCGGCTATCGCAATCCTGCCGACTGGGACTCGTCGGTAGTGGCAGACGTGCTCGACATCAACAAGACATTGCCCGTGCGCCGCAACACCACGCAGCCTATATGGGCAAACGTGTGGGTGCCGCAGGACGCAAAGCCCGGCAATTACACAGCACAGATTACCGTGAGCGGCAAGAATCTGAAGCCTATGTCGCTGCAGCTCAAGTTGCAGGTCATCAACCGCACATTGCCCTCGCCACAGCAGTGGGCTACCAATCTCGACCTCTGGCAGAACCCTTACGCCGTGGCCCGATACTATAAGGTGCCCCTCTGGAGCAAGGCCCACTTCGACGCAATGCGCCCAATAATGAAGATGCTTGCTGATGCCGGACAGTACAGCATCACCACAAGCATCATGCACAAGCCCTGGAACGGACAGACCGAGGACCATTACGACTCAATGGTGACACGCATCAAGCACATCGACGGCACGTGGACGTTCGATTATGCTGTCTTCGACCGATATGTCGACTTCATGATGAACGACGTCGGCATCAACCGGCTCATCGCCTGCTACACAATGATACCCTGGGACTTGCGCTTCGACTACTACGACGAGGCTACCAACCGCATGAAGTTTGTAAAGGCAAAGCCCGGCGACAATGCTTACACCGAATACTGGGGCACATTCCTGCGCGACTTTGCCCGTCATCTGCGCCAGAAGGGATGGTTTGACAAGACCTGCATAGCCATGGACGAGCGCCCGATGAAGGACATGCAGGCTGCAATAAAGGTGATAAAGGATGCCGACAAGGACTATAAAATCTCGCTCGCCGGCATATATCACGATGAGATTGAGCGCGACCTGTATTATTATTGCATAGCCTACGGCAACGATTTCCCGCCCGAAGTGCTGGCTCGCAGACGTGCCGAGGGCAAGATAAGCACCTACTACACATGCTGCACCGAGGGATTTCCCAATACATTCACGTTCTCGCCACCTGCCGAGGCGGCATGGATGGCTGTGCACGCATTGGGCGGCGACTACGACGGCTACCTGCGTTGGTCGTACAACAGTTGGACCCGCGACCCGCTGCGCGACTCTCGTTTCCGCTCATGGGCGGCCGGCGACACCTATTGCATCTATCCAGGTCCGCGTTCGAGCATCCGTTTCGAGCGTCTGATAGAGGGTCTGCAGATTTGCGAGAAGATTGTTCAGCTGCGCAAGGAATATACACGCACCGGACAAAAGGCAAAGTTGCAGAAGTTGAACAAAATGGTCAAGAAGTTCACACCGCAAGTTGTGCCCGCCAGCAAGCGCGCTATGGCAGCGCCGATGGTGGAAGAATTTGAGCAATTGCTTAATTGAGCGCTCTGTGGAGCGCTCGGTTGTGAGTTGTAGTGGTGTTGTGGTGAGATTTGAAATGTTGAGAATTGCACAGCACACTAAAAAGGGAAAAAGTCAAAATGCAAACAAAGCGGGCTGAAAGCCCAATAAGCTCATAGCCCAGAGAGGGCACCCTGGGTGTACGGTTAGATAACAACAAAACGCCCTGTAAGGGCAAAAGCGTTAATTATCAATGCTTTTGCCCTTACAGGGCGTTTCGTTGTTAGGGGCACTTTTACCCAGAGTGTTGCCCTGGGCTATGTGCTTCTGCCCCTTCGGGGCGTGCTGCTTTGGCTTTCAACACACCCTCTTTATTTGCTTTCTCAGGCTACGGCGAGGACGCCATTGCCTCCTTTTATTAGATGAAAATGTACTTCATCACAAACAGCACCGCAAGTATATAGAGCGTGATGTTGAGCTTCTTGAAGTTGCCGCAAATGACATTGATGGCAACATAAGAGATAACACCGCACAGAATACCGTCAGATATGCTGTATGCCAGAGGCATCATGACGATTGTAATGAATGCCGGAATCGACTCAGCCAAGTCGTCGAGGTTGATATCCTTGATTGGCGACAGCATGAACAGACCCACAATGACGAGCACCGGTGTTGTGGCAGCAGCCGGAATCGAAAGGAATACCGGAGCGAAGAACAATGCTATGACAAAGCACATAGCCGTTGCAAAGGCTGTAAGACCCGTACGGCCGCCCTGGGCAACGCCCGATGCACTTTCAACGTACGTAGTCGTGGTGCTGGCACCGAGACAAGCGCCGGTCATAGTGGCAATGGCGTCAGCCATGAATGCCTTGTTCAGTCCCGGAATGCGGCCGTCCTTCTGCATCATTCCCGCCTTGGTGCATACGCCTACGAGCGTGCCCATGGTGTCGAACATGTCGATGAAGAGGAATGTGAACACCACAATAAGCATATCAATAGTAAAGATATGGTGGAATTCGAACTTGCAGAATATAGGCGCAATCGACGGAGGTGTGTCGATGATGCCGTTGAAATTCGTTATGCCCATAGGTATACCGATGAGCGCAGTGGCAAGAATGCCGATGAGCAGCGAGCCCGGCACCTTCTTGATTACAAGTACCGAGGTGATGATTATACCAATAACGCCGAGTAGGGCAGAGCCGCCTGTCAGCTTGCCGATGGTCACGAATGTGGCTGAATTCTCAACGATGATGCCGGCGTTCTTGAGTCCGATGAAGGCGATGAACAGTCCGATGCCCGCACCGATGGCTCGCTTGAGCGTTGTGGGGATAGCGTCGACGATGAGAGTACGTATCTTCGTCACGGTCATCAGCACAAAGAGGAATCCCTCAATGAGTATGGCTGTAAGCGCAAACTGCCACGAGTAGCCCATAGTGAGGCACACGGTGAACACGAAGAAGGCGTTAAGGCCCATGCCCGGGGCAAGTCCGAAAGGCTTCTTGGCGTATATCGACATTACGAGTGTGCCGACGATAGCAGCCAAGGCTGTTGATGTGAACACGGCATTGGTGTCCATGCCCTGCGATGCAAGGTTGGAGAAGATGCTCGGATTGACAGCGAGAATATACGCCATGGTGAGGAATGTGGTCACGCCGGCCATTATCTCGGTGCGGATGTTGTGCTTCTTGGGGTCGAAGCCAAAGAGTTTTGAAAGCATAGTCCTAATATTTTTAAAACCTTTTTACTCTTTTACCTTTTTACTTTTTTACCTTTTTTACCTTTTTACTTTTTTACTTTTGGCTTAGAAGTCCCACTTCACGCCAAGGCAGGGACGGCACTTGAATCCGCCGGTAGAACCGAAGTTGTTAGACAGCTCAATCTCTGTACCGAGGCTGAGGTTGTCTACGCCGAAGTGCTGGCCTACGTTATACCACAGCTGAGGCTCTGTAATGAATACGGTAGACTTCTTGTCTGCAGTGCCGTCTTCGCGGAAATCAACGAGATGGTCTTCCCACCAGAAGTCTGCGAATCCGTTAAACTTCAATCCCTTCACGCCAAAAAGGTCGTTCATAGCCCATACTGCTGTGAACTGCATAGGCACGTTAGAGTCCTTCTCCTTGATGTTCTTGTAGAGTGCCTTGAGGTTGAGCGTGTTCTTGAAGTCCTTTGTGTGCATGAAGTAATCGACACCTGCGAGCCATGCATTGTTGATAGGATAAGAAGCAGTGATACCACCGTTGTACTCTACATGGAGCGAGAGGTTCTTGATAGCCGAGTTCTGCCAGAAGTTGAGGCAGCGTGCTATCTCGAAGTAAGTGCCACCAGGAGCCAAGTTCGGACCTGCAACGTGCTGGTCGTAGTTGAAGTCGTGGTCGATGAAGAAGTAGGTGTTACCCCACTTGTCCTGCTTGAACATCTCAAGCGTGAGGGTTACGAACTTGCGGTCAGAACCGAAATCATAAAACAACTGTGCGTTTACCTGTGCTTTGGCCTTGGCCGGTGCAATGAGCATGATGGCAAGAATGGCCATCACGAGAGTCAATTTGTTGGCTTTCATTGAATTGTTATTTAAAATTGTTGTTGCAAAATTAGACATAATTTTTGAAATATTAAGCCTTCAACGTCCTAATAATGTACATTAATATACAATTATACGTGGCTCGGGATAAATTTCGGGTAAAAATGTGTAATTTTGCAATTAGAAACCAAACAAACGAATGAAATTATACACTGATGCCGAACTGGCACAAATCCTTGACAAGAACATTTTTCACCGCATAGGCGAGGTGGCTGACGAATTGGGCGTAGAGTGCTATCTCGTAGGCGGATATGTACGTGACATTTTTCTCGAACGTCCCACCAACGACATAGATGTGGTGGTTGTGGGAAGCGGTATCGAGGTGGCAACAGCACTGCAGCACAAATTGGGAAAGAATCCGAAGACGGGCAGATGGCGCGCCCATCTGGCAGTATATCGCAACTTCGGCACGGCGCAGGTGAAGTATCACGACACCGAAGTGGAGTTTGTAGGCGCACGACGCGAGAGCTATGACCGCTCATCGCGCAAACCTATCGTCGAAGACGGAACCCTGGAAGACGACCAGAACCGCCGCGACTTCACCATCAACGCAATGGCTGTATGCCTCAACCACGACCGTTTCGGCGAACTGGTCGACCCCTTCGACGGTATTTACGACCTTGAGGACGGCATAATACGCACTCCGCTCGACCCCGACATCACCTTCTCCGACGATCCGCTACGCATGATGCGCTGCGTAAGGTTCTCCGCCCAGCTGCGGTTCTACATCGACGACGAGACGTTTGAGGCTCTCGGACGCAATGCCGAGCGCATAAAGATAGTGAGCGGCGAGCGCATTGCCGACGAACTCAACAAGATAATGCGCACCCCACAGCCCAGTCGTGGATTCGTGGAGTTGCAGCGTTGCGGACTGTTGCAGCTCATCATTCCCGAACTTTCGGCTCTCGACGTGGTGGAGACACGCAACGGACGCGCCCATAAGAACAATTTCTATCACACGCTTGAGGTTGTTGACAACGTGGCAAAGCATAGCGACAACCTTTGGCTCAGATGGGCTGCGCTGTTCCACGACATAGGCAAACCCAAGTCGAAGCGTTGGGAACCCGCCATCGGATGGACGTTCCACAATCACAACTATCTTGGTGCTAAGATGATACCGGGCATTTTCCGCCGTATGAAACTGCCCATGGATGCTAAGATGAAGTATGTAGAAAAGCTCGTCGACCTGCACATGCGTCCCATCGCCATTGCCGATGAGGAGGTGACAGATTCTGCCGTTCGCCGACTGATGAACGATGCCGGTGACGACATCGACGACCTTATGACGCTCTGCGAGGCTGACATCACGTCGAAGAACGAGGTGCGCAAGAAGCAGTTTGCTGAAAACTTCCGTATGGTACGCGTGAAACTTGCCGACCTGAAGGAGCGCGACTACAAGCGATTGCTGCAACCCGTAATCGACGGCAACGAAATAATGCAGCTGTTCAATATGCAGCCCTGCCGCGAGGTGGGACTCCTTAAGCAATATCTTAAGGATGCCGTGCTCGACAACCGTGTGCCCAATGAGCGCGAACCGCTTATGCAGCTGCTCGTAGAGAAGGCCAAGGAAATGGGGCTTGAATTGAGATAATCCAAAACGAAAAGTAGGAGGCTATGGCGTCCCCGTCATAGCCTGAGCAGTTGGTTGGCGCATTACTAAATTAGTAATATAATGTGCTTTTTTGATTGCTCAGGCTATGGCGGGGACGCCATAGCCTCCTACGGTTTTTGACTGTTATATATTATAATGTGTCACTCCATATAATCGTTACTACCAAATTTATGGATAATTCGTGATAATTCGTGACCCGAAAAAGCCTACAAATTCTTATTCTTCATGCTCTGCTGCCTACGGTATTCTGTAGGCGACACTCCGAGATGACTCTTTGTGAACTTTCCGAAGAACGAGAGGTTGGGGAATTCCAATATGTCGGCAATCTCCTTTATCGACATATTCGAGTGGCTCAGATAGCGCTCGATGTTCTTCACCGTCGACTGGTGAATCCATTCCAGTGCCGTCTTGCCCGTCACCGTCTTCGACACGAACGACAGATACTTAGGCGTTATGCACAATTCGTCGGCATAACGTTTCACCGAGCGCACCTTGCCTTCATTAGCCGATAGCAGATCGGCAAACTTACGGAACAGCAGATTGGCCTGCTTCGTCTCGCCGCCGTCGTGCGAATACTGCACATGCGGAGCAATGATGGCAAACAGTTCGTACATGGCACACTGGAAGAGGCTGTGCATTATCTCCTTGTGGAAGTAGCCGTGGGGCGACTTTATCTTATGCGCAATGATCGAGTAATACTTCGTGACGAGAGCCTGGCGCTCGTCGTCGAGACTGATAACGGGATTTGTGGCAACATATCCTATAAGGTCGAGCACGTCGCGGTTGATGCGCATGTTGCGTTCGGCAGCCGCATACGAGAGTCCGAAGATTCTCGATTCGAAGTCGGGCGAAATCATATAGTTGCTATACACATTGTTGGGCAATCCTATCATCACCTCACCAGCATTGGCGGTGTATGTCTTTCCGTTGACGTCGCACTGCATACGGCCCTTGACACAGTAAACCATCATAATCATGTCAAGCTTTACTGAGCCGTCTACCGACTTGCCTCCGAGATGCTCGAATATGACAATGTCGCCGTCGGAATAGTCAGCCACACCCCTTTCGAGGATGTAGTCGAGGTCGATTTTCTGTGCAGAGTTGTCGTTGATGTCCATATATGTTCCTCCTATAGGTTTCTGTAAATACTATTGTTCCACTTGTTTTCTGCCACAAAGTTACTCATTTTTTACGTAAAAAAGAATAATATAGATGTCCGTTTTTATGTTATAATTTTCCTTTTGTGGAAAATATTATGTGTCACGATTATACAATTCGACCTATTATACAATCTTTGTCGGAAGCAGAAAGAAATACGCAAAATACTCGAAAATAACATTTTAACGCCATTTTTGTTGACAAAAGGCTCACAAACGTAAGTTGTTTATAATAAAAATTGTAACTTTGCAGCCAAATTTCAGGAATAAGTTAACAAACAAATAAACATACAAGACATGAATGTAGCAATTGTTGGAGCGAGCGGAGCAGTAGGACAGGAGTTCCTGCGCATACTCGCAGAGAGAGAATTTCCAATTGACAACCTTGTGCTGTTCGGCTCAAAACGTTCTGCCGGAAAGAAATATACCTTCAAGGGCAAGGAGTATGAAGTGAAGCTCCTTCAGCACAACGACGACTTCAAGGACATCGACGTAGCCTTCACATCGGCTGGCGGCGGCACCTCGAAGGAATTTGCCGAGACCATCACCAAGTACGGTGCAGTCATGATCGACAATTCGTCGGCATTCCGTATGTGCGACGATGTACCTTTGGTAGTGCCCGAGTGCAACGCCGAGGATGCACTCAACCGTCCGCGCAACATCATTGCCAACCCTAACTGTACTACTATCATGATGGTAGTGGTGCTCAAGCCGCTTGAGGCTATTAGCCATATCAAGCGCATACACATCGCAAGCTATCAGAGCGCAAGCGGTGCCGGCGCAGCTGCCATGGCTGAGTTGCAGCAGGAATACAAGGAACTCGTCAACAACGAGCCTGTTACTGTAAGCAAGTTCCCCCACCAGCTCGCCTACAACGTGATTCCTCAGATTGACGTGTTCACCGATAACGGCTACACCAAGGAGGAGATGAAGATGTTCAACGAGACCCGCAAGATCATGCACAGCGACGTGCGCTGCTCGGCTATGTGCGTTCGCGTAAGCTCATTGCGCTCACACTCTGAATCTGTATGGATTGAGACCGAAAGCCCCATCAGCGTCGAGGAGGCTCAGAAGGCCATCGCTGCAGCTCCTGGCTGTACGCTGAAGGACGATCCTGCCAACCTCGTTTATCCTATGCCTCTTGAAACAGCAGGCAAGGACGACGTATACGTTGGACGCATACGCAAGGACCTTGCCGACGACTGCGGACTCACTTTCTGGCTCTCAGGCGACCAGATTCGCAAGGGTGCTGCACTCAATGCAGTACAGATTGCCGAGTATCTGCACAGCGTAGGACAAATCTAAACAGGGTGGCTGGAGTCGCTCTTGGAGTACGATATTTGCATTTCTAACCGCCCAAAACTGCGAGTTGAACGCACAAAGAAGTCTTTAGCCCGGAATTCGTGAGTTTTGCGCGTGCAGCATTATGTAGTTATGACACAGCGCGTTACGTGCCGTATGGGTGCGGATGTGCAATTTCAATAAACATAAAAGGAGTCCTTTTCGTAGCAAAAGGGCTCCTTTTTCGTTATAATTAAGCCTTCGTTGCATATCAAAAGTTGTCCTTTTGCCACTCAAAACGACCCCTTCTGCCATGCAAAACGACCCCTTCTGCAAATGCAAAAGGGGCTTTGTTGGTTGAAAACGGGGCTGCCGCCACCTTCAAAACCGATAAAACCGACCCTCGTAAACTCTATAATCGATTTTTTGTTTGTAACGATTTTTTACTGCATGTACGATATTTGCATCATGCATAATGGCACTCGAAGCCTGCTGTATGCGCTGTTTAAAAATAGCAAAAAAAAGTTGACAGCATATCTGCATTCGCCAAATTATATGTATCTTTATGCTGACAAAACAAACAGGTTCGTTGAATAAATTTTAAACTAATATATAATATGTATACTTTTGCGTTGCTAAAAACAACCAAGATGAACTATCGCAAGGAACATATCATATACACTCTGATGTGGATAGCATTGTACCTTTCGCCGCTTATGGGTATTTACATGCGCATGTCGGGCAATCCTCATATCGTTTTTTCATGGGATGAGATAATAAACGCATGGGAATTCAATACCGTGTGGATTGTACTGTTTGCCATACACAACTTTCTGCTTGCGCCTTTGCTTATCATCAAGCGCCGCACATGGCTATACACGGCATTGGTAGTGGTGCTGCTCGTTGCCACAATGTTTACCCTCAGTGCCATTCGACCATCACACAGCAAGAAGCGCCCCGCTCCCCAACGTTATGAATGTTGCGAGCACAACTGCATGAATGCCGAAATGATGGCATCAAAGCAGCAACCACCCCCAATGAGAGAAGGCGGTCCGCTTATGATGTTCGGACCGGGCGAGATGGTGGCTTTCTTCGGCGGACTGCTGCTTATGGGCATGAATCTCGGCGTGAAGCTCTACTTCAGGTCGCAGGAAGCTACAAAGGCGATAACGCAGATAGAGAAGCACGCCCTCGAACGGCAATTGCAATACCTGAAATATCAGGTCAATCCACACTTCTTCATGAACACGCTCAACAATATTCATGCTCTTGTCGACATCGACCCCGAGCGTGCCAAGGCATCGATAGTCGAACTCTCGAAGCTGATGCGCTATGTACTGTACGAGGGAAACAACAAGCTCACACCACTCTCGCGCGAAGTTCAGTTTCTGCGCAATTACGTTCAGCTTATGTCCATGCGCTATACGGGCAACGTGAGCATCAGTCTTGATGTGCCTGAAGTATTACCCGACAGCATGCTGCCGCCTCTGCTGCTCGTCATTTTTGTAGAGAACGCCTTCAAGCATGGCATAAGCTATCGCACCAAGTCGTTCGTTGAGATAAGCTTGCAGCCTCATGGCGACCGCCTGTTGTTCAGCTGCCGCAACAGTCGACCGGAAATAAAGCATGACGAAAATATGAAGGGTGGAGTAGGACTCAGCAACGTACGCCGCCGACTCGACCTGCTCTTCCCCGGCAATTACACATTAGACATAAAGGAACAAGAAGATACGTACACCGTACATCTGGACATACCGCTTACCAATTGACAAGCTTATAGCCAAACAAGCAAATTCATAACAATGATAAAGACTCTCGTTATCGACGACGAGCCGCTCGCATTGCAGCAGCTCGCAGCCTACGTCAGGAAGATACCTTTTCTCGACCTTGTAGCCGAATGTCAAAGCGCCATCGAGGCACGCGACATAATAAACAATGAAAGAATTGACGCCATCTTTGTCGATATCAATATGCCCGACATGAATGGCATGGACTTTGTGCGCTCGTTGGCAGCGCCTCCGCTCGTGGTTTTCACTACTGCATATTCGGAATATGCGGTGGACGGATTCAAGGTGGATGCCATCGACTATCTGCTCAAGCCTTTCGGACTCGACGACTTCAAGCGTGCTGCCATGCGTGTGAAGCACCGCTTCGAACTTGAAAATCCTACTACTGCCGAATCTGCCGACAATAACGTTGCCGTCAATGCAGCCCCGTCAGTATCTGACGCAAGCCCTGCCGCTTCCGATGCAATCCCAACTGACGACGACTCGATATTCCTCAAGACCGAGCATCGTGTAGTTCGGGTCAACATTGCTGACATACGCTACATTGAGGGAATGTCCGAGTATCTGAAGGTTCACATCAACGGACAGCGCCCCATAATCATGCTGTTCAGTATGAAGAAGATGGAAGAGCGGTTGCCCAGCCACTTCCTGCGCATACACCGGTCATATATTGTCAATATGAGGCATGTACAGGAAGTGACCAAGAACCGCATCGTAATGGATTCCGACACCTATCTGCCCATAGGCGATATGTATAAGGAACCGCTTTCGGCTTATCTCGCCGACAAATACTTCGGACGCTAACGCCTCAGTACGGCACCCTCCTGGCGCTTTCCGTCCATCATTATCTTCAGCGGGCGGGCAAAACGCACTACGCGCACATGTTCGGTCTCCATCACCGAAGGCATTGCGTCGAGCTCGCTCTTGCAGAAGAATCCTTCACCACGGTTCTCGTCGATGGTGAAGTAGCCCACGCCAAACGACGTGAGGTTCTGAAAGAAGTGCGTTCCTTGGCTCGGGTCGACACGATAGTTCTTCAGAGCCACTTCCACTATTACGCGTGCTGCCGATATATGGGGCCACTTTACAGGTATTCCGAGCCAAGAGTCGCTCGAACCCCAGCGTCCCGGTCCTACAAGTACGTAGTTTGCGCCGTTGTCAAGATACGTTTTGTTTATCTTTTCTATCTCGCGCGCTATCATTGGATTGTCTGATGCCGTGAAGCGGTCGTCGGTTTTCACATATACTATATCCGTAACGTCTTCCGTAACGCCGTGTCCCAGCGAGTTGTGCGAGCGCAGAATGCAGTCGGCATCGGGCACGGCCGCCACGTCTTCGTCAAGCATTTGCTTGGAGTCGACAATCGGTCGTATCTGCAGCAGATACAGCGCTCCCGTGCGGTCTTGGTTGATGTTGCATGCAAACTCTATTTCTACGGGTCGTCGCATCGACTCCGCTCCATACTTCATCGACAACTGTAGCAGCTGTGGCAGAGGAAAAACGCCGTGCTGCAACACCGAGGCGAAGGTTATCACCTTGCGCCCGCCGTCGTATATTCCGTCGCGTATCACCTGGTCGTAGGGGTCGTAGGTCGAGGCAATGTAGTTGAGCGAATTGTCACGTTCGGCCTCCTTCACCTTCAGATTGAGTATGTTGAATCCGTCGTCCACCTTGAAGTCGTTGCCCACGTGGCGTGTGTCCAGGGCGTAGAATCGTGTCTGCGTCTCGCGCAGAGCCGTGTCCAGCTCGCTGGTCTGCAATATCTGGTTGGGATGATAGGGCGAAACGCGCAGCGTCTGACCTCCGTCCACAATGTATTTGCCCAGTCCCAGTGCCAGCGATGCTATGCCGTCTTCAGCCCGTTCGTCACCGATAGGGTAGTAGTTGAGCGATCGCAGCACACCCGATATGTTGGGATAGTAGCGTCCGTCATACTGCTTGCCCACCACTTCTTGCAGAATTACAGCCATCTTCTCCTGGTCTATCACGTTGCTTGTAGCCGTCATGTACGCCTTCGAATCCTTATAGTACACCGAAGCGTACACGCCCTTGATGGCACACGCCAACATCTCGAGCATGGCATACTTGTCCTCAAGATACGGAATCATATATGTGGAGTATATTCCGGCAAAAGGCTGATAGTGGGCATCTTCGAGCAGCGAGCTCGAACGTATGGCTATAGGACACTTCACCGCCTCGAAGAAGGTGAAGAAGTCGGCTATCAGCGAGTCGGGCAACTGTGCATGAAGGAAGTGACGCAGTATCTCGTCGTCCGAAGCGTCGCTCAGGGCTATCTGATACAGGTTGTTCTGCTCCATGAATTGGTCGAACACGTCGGTGCAGAGCACTACGGTCTTGGGTATCTGCACGCTCGCTCCGGCAAACGTATTGAAGTCGGGATGAGTCTTGATGATGTTGTCGAGGAATGCCAGACCACGACCTTTGCCTCCCAACGAACCTTCGCCGATGCGTGCAAAGTGCGAGTAAGCGTCAAATTTCATGCGGTCGAACACAGCCACTACGCCCAGATTCTTCATGTGGCGGTATTGCACGATGGCGTCGAAGATGATTTCGCGGTGAGCAGTAATGTCCTTCAGACGCTCCCATGTAATCTTCTTCAGATACTCCGATACGGGGAAAATGGCTCTTGCCGAAAGCCAACGGCTCATGTGATTGCGCGAGATATGATAGAGCATCGAGTCGTCTGGAATCTTGAAGATGTTGTCTTGCAGTTCCTTCAGCGAGTGTATGCGCATTATCTCAGCCTTTGTCTTGGGGTCGCGGAAGATGAAGTCGCCGAATCCCATGTGCTCTTCCATAATGGCACGCAGGTCGATTGACATCTTCTTCGAGTTCTTGTCGACAAAACGGAAGCCCTCTGCCTCTGCCTTTTCGCGGTTGGCACTCTCCGTACTTTCCACTATCAGCGGCAGATAAGGGTTGTCTTTGTGAATGTTTCGCAGCAGTTTCAATCCTGCCTCGCTGTCCTTCACGCCGCCAATAGGAAAGCGTACGTCGCTTATAACGCCCAGTACGTTGTCTGAGTACTTGCTGTATAGCGCCATCGCTTCCTCGTAGTTGCGTGCCAGCACAACCTTAGGACGTCCGCGCATACGCAGCGTTGCAGCATGTCGGTTGAGTGCTTCGGTAGAAAATCGTTTGCTTTGTGCGAGTATATAATTATATAGGTTGGGGAGTATTGAGCTGTAGAAGCGTATGCTGTCTTCTACAAGCAGCAGCATCTGGACATTGCCCTCCTGGATATCGTGGTCAAGATTCATCTTGTCCTCGATAAGTTTTATGATAGACAGGATGAGGTTTGTATTGCCGAGCCAGCAGAAAACGTAGTCGAATATCGACAGGTCTTCGTTCTCCATGCGCTTCGTTATGCCGTGCGAGAATGGCGTCAGCACCACGCAGTGAATCTTTGGAAATCCCGCCTTTATGTCGCGCGCCACCGAGAAGGCGTCGTTGTCGGCATTGCCAGGCATACATATTACGAGGTCGATGTTCATGGTGCGCAGCACCTGATAGGCTTCCTCCGACGTGCTCACCTGCGTGAACGTAGGCGGATAGCGCAGTCCCAACTCAACGTATTCGTTGTATATCTTCTCCTCAACACGTCCGTCGTCTTCAAGCATGAATGCGTCGTAGGGGTTGGCAACGATCAGTACGTTGTATATGCGTCGCATCATAAGATTCACGAACGTCACATCTTTCAGGATAAACTTGCTGTATTCTTGCGGTATCATAGATTTAGTTTCCTCCTATATCTTTTTTAGGTGTTTAACAATACAAATTTACACATTTAATTATAAAATCAGTAATTTTGCACTGACAAACATTTAATTAGCTTTACACTTATAGGTTTATGACACGTATATTGATTGTTGAGGACGACATTGCTTTCGGAACAATGATGCAGACATGGCTTAAGAAGAAAGGATTCGATGTGGATAAGGCCACATCGGTAGGTGCTGCTGTGCGCCTGATAGAGAGCAAGCCTGCCTACAATCTTGTGCTCAGCGACCTCCGCTTGCCCGACCGCGACGGACTGGAACTGCTGGCATGGTTGCACAAACACAGTATGCCAATCCCCTTCATTGTCATGACCAACTATGCCGAAGTGCAAAACGCAGTATTGGCTATGAAGTCGGGCGCTGCCGATTATATCGCCAAACCCATTCAGCCCGACATCCTTCTGAGCAAGATTAAGGATGCGCTTCAGAAAGCAGATGATGCAACTACAACAATAACGTCGCAACAAACAACATCAAATCACACCACATCAACACTTCAACAAAACAACACCACCTCAACACCTCAACACAACAACATCACAAAATACATCGAGGGGAACAGCGACGCGTCCCGCCAGCTCTACAGCTACGTCAGTCTTGTTGCGCCAACGCCTATGTCGGTGCTCATTCTCGGAGCCTCTGGCACTGGCAAGGAATACGTAGCTCGTCGCATACACGAGCAGAGCCAGCGTGCCGGCAAACCCTTTGTGGCACTCGACTGTGGTGCCATTCCTCGTGATGTGGCTGCGTCTGAGTTCTTCGGCCATAAGAAGGGAGCCTTCACTGGAGCCGATACTGACAAGCGTGGAGCCTTTGAGGCTGCCAATGGTGGAACTTTGTTTCTTGATGAGGTGGGCAATCTGAGCTACGATGTACAAGTACAGCTGTTGAGAGCACTACAGGAGCGTCGCATACGTCCGTTGGGCGGCACCGAGGAGCGTCCCATCGATATCCGTCTTGTGGCTGCAACCAACGAGAATCTGGAGCAGGCTGTAGCCGAAGGACGTTTCCGTGAGGACCTGTATCATCGTCTTAGCGAGTTCACTATATACATGCCTCAACTCTCAGAGCGTGGTACCGACCTCTATCTTTTTGCCGACCTGTTCGTACGTCTTGCCAATGAAGACCTCTCACGCCATGTTGAAGGCTTCGATGCACGAGCTGCCGAGATGCTGGCATCGCACACTTGGCCAGGCAATCTGCGCGAACTCAACAACGTCGTCAAGCGTGCTGTGCTCATGGCACGTGGCTCTTATATAACGCAAGAGGAGCTTGCTGCCGCTATGGGGCCAATCCGTCAGGAACCCATTACCGCCCTTCATGATGCCGATGCCGAACGCCAGCACATCCTCAATGTACTACAGCAATGTGGTGGAAACAAGTCGAAAGCGGCAAGAATGTTGGGAATCGACCGCAAGACGTTGTACAACAAGTTGGGGTAATCCACACATACGCTGTGGAATAATTCCACAACTGTTCCCCACTTTCCACACATTTCTACAATGCTACAATTTTGTTGAATTTCTTTTTATTTGTTGATTATCAATACATTATGCAACGGTCGTGTCTTTTTGGCACGCCCGTTGCATTTTATTAAGCGAACGGCACAACAACAATACAGTTCCACACAACGAACAGTTGTTGAAGCCGTGATTCGATTTCGCATATTAATAATAACATTTTAAAAATTCAACAATTATGAAGAAGTTAGTTTTCGCAGCAATCGCAATGATGGTTATGGTATCGGCAAGCAACTCATTTGCTACAAAGTCAGCAACATCTATGAAGGGCTACAACACAGCTGTAGTAGACACTACCGACACTACCAAGACTGAGCCGGTAGAAGATACTACAAAGACTGAGCCTGCAGAGGAAACAACAGAGCCTGCCAAGGAAGGTGCTCTCGACCTTTCACTCTACATCGCTAACGATTCTGTTGTTGTAGACTCTACTGCAACCGATTCTACAGAGACTCCGGCTACACCCGCTACTCCTGCTAAGCCAGAGACAGTTTAATAACCCTATAAAAGAAAGGAACATAAGAATAGGAAGCATATAAATATAATAAGGTAAAAAGCTATTGTCTTAAGGATTGTAAACCGCTGCCACATAAGCTGCACAAATGCTGCTGAGTGGTGGCGGTTTCGCATTTATATACTTGCCAAAACTTGCTAAACTTGATGTGCGTATTGCTGTTATGTCCGAATTATTCAGTAACTTCGCACTCAATAAAAACAACAACTTTCACGTATGAACTACCGCACGTTACGTCTGAAGATAATCACAGGCTATGCCATTCTTGCCATTGTGCTCGTGTTTGCAGCGCAGATGGTGTACGACAGTACGCGTTCGCTGACTGATCTCAACAATGCTTCGGAGCGACTTATGGAGCGACGCAACATTGTCGACAGCCTTGTTTACAGCATGCTTGATGCTGCCAATGCCGAGCGTTCGGTCATGATGGGCGACACGCGGCAATGGCAACGCTTCTCTACTTCGCTCTCTGAGTCGCAGCGCAAGGCTATGCAGCTGAAGCAGCTTGTGTCCGATTCGGTCAAGGCGATGCGCATGGACACGCTTGCCAACCTTCTTGCTGCCAAGCGCGACAATGCTATGATGGTGCTGAACATACTTGCTGATGCTTCGGGCGATGCTGTCTATGCCCGCAAGGTGCACGACTTGCAGAGCGGACGCGACTCGGTAGTGATTCATCCCAACGAGATTACCAACGCCAGCAACCGCGAAACGGTTTACAATATAGTCAGTACCCGACGCGGATTCTTCCGCCGATTGAGCGATGCCTTTCGTCGACAGCGTTCAGACACGATAGCCACTACGATGCAAAGCGGACGCACCGACTCCACTGCCATGGCTCAAGGCATCAACATTGCCGACTCGGTGGCTGAGGCTCTTGCTGACATCCATCATGAGATAAAGCGTGCCGACACTCGCCGGCAGGATGCTATCGACAACCGTACCCGTTCGCTCAAGCTTGTCAGCATACAGTTGGCGTGGCGTACCGGACAGATGCTTGAGGACATTCAGAGCGATGAGCACAACGCTATGCAGCGTGCTATCAATGCCGACATGCAGGCACGACGCTCTACGATGATGAAGATAGCCATGCTGGCATTGCTCGCCATTGGTGCAGCCATTGTGCTGATAGTGTACACGCTGCGCGATATTCGTCGCCAAAGACGCGACCATGAGCGCATTGTAGAAGCCAAGAACGAGACCGAACGGCTCATGCAGCAGCGCCAGCGACTTCTGCTTACCATCACACACGACATCAAGGCGCCCGTAGCTTCTATCTCCGGATTTATAGCTTTGCTCCGCGAGTGGGTCAACCAGCCCAAGCCTGTGGCTTATCTCGACAGCATACGTTCGTCTGCCGAACATCTTCTGCAACTCGTGGGTGCTCTGCTCGACTATCATCAGCTTGAGAGTGGCAAGGCTACGACGCATGCCGTGAGCTTCAATCCTGCCCAGCTTGTAAGCGACTGCGCCACGCAGGCACGTCCCGTTGCCAACAACAAGAACCTGGAAGTGGTGTGCAGCCTACGTCCTGGAGCCGACCGTATGTGCCAGGCTGACGCTTTCCGCATACGTCAGATTATGAACAATCTTATAGGCAATGCCGTGAAGTACACCGACCGTGGCACTATTACCGTGTCGGCTGCGCTCAACGGCTCTCAGCTCACTATGAGTGTGGCTGATACGGGTAGCGGAATGACCGAGAGCGAACAGCAGCGCATCTTCAACGCCTTCACCCGTCTGCCCGATGCACAGGGCAAGGAAGGTGTAGGATTGGGATTGTCCATAACCCGCGAGGCGGTCAACATGCTTGGCGGAACGATTCGTGTGGTTTCGCAAAAGGGCAAAGGCTCGAAGTTTACCGTTACTCTTCCGGTGATCGTCGACACCGTTCAGTCTGCCCAATCTGCAACAATTGCCGACAATTCTGCCCCTAACGTGGCTGACAATCCAACCCATAACGTAATAAATCCTGCTTCTATCGCAGCCAGTCCAGCCCCTGATATGGCGTGCGTCAAGTCTTCGTCGCACCCGATAAAGGTCGTTATCGTTGATGACGACCGCTTGCAATTGCAGCTATTGGGCGAGATGATGGCTCGTATGGAGAATATCTGTCTCGACATTCACGTCACGTCGAGTGCCGATGAGGCTATAGAGATGATAGGCCGATTGCGTCCGCAACTGGTGTTTACCGATATTGAGATGCCGCAGATGAGCGGTCGTGAGATGCTTCGGCGTATTGACCGCAACGGAATAAAGACCGTTGCCATAACCGCCCACGACCAAAGCATATACACCGAACTGCGTGCCGAGGGCTTCGATGCTTGTCTTTTCAAGCCGTTCAATGTTCAGACGCTTGCCGCCACGTTGTGCCAGCTCACTGGTATAGCTCCCAGCGTTAGCATTCCGACTGCATCAGCATCCGATGCCAAGCAAGACACCGCTCTATTCGCACCCCTCCTTGTCTTTGCCGAAGGCGATGCCGAAGCCGAGCAACAGATTATTGCCGACACGCGCAAGTCGATAGCCGATTACCTTTCAATGCTCAACGATCCCAACGACACAGCATCCATAGCCAAGGCAGCCCACAAAGCCATGCCGCTCCTTAAGATGCTGATGCCCGATGATGTAGAGTGGCTGGCCGATCTGACTCCAGAAAGAATCGGACAGACTGACGAAGCTAAGCGAAAGAAGCTATATGAGAAGTTTAAGGGAGTGTTGGAAAAAATATAAGCCAACACCACCTCAACAGGGGTAAAGCCCCACAACATCACAACTGGGTGGCAACGCCCCCTAAACTCCCCTCCTTATTTCCTTAGGCGTATATCCATACGTCTTGCGGAAGGCGTGGTAGAAGCTTGAGGTATGTTCGAATCCGCAGCGGAAGGCTATTTCGTCGGCACTCAGTTTGGGATTTGTTTCGAGCAGATAGCGGGCGCGCTTCATCTTTATTTTCAGAATGAACGTTGCGGGCGAATTGCCCGTCAGAGTTACAATCTTGCGATGGAACTGCCGCGAACTCATGCAAAGCTTCTCTGCCAATGTATTCACGTCGAGCTGTTGCTTGTCGAGCAGCAGATAGATATAGTCCACAGTCTTGGCGAGGAATCGTCGTTCGGCATCCGTCAGTTCCATATCCTTTTCCTCCTTCTTGTTGCTTGTGGTTTTCTCGCTGAACTTGTTGCGCAGCGAGTTCTGTCGGTTTATGAGCTGTTCGATGATGGTGCGCAGTTCGTCCATGCTGAACGGCTTGGTCAGATAGGCGTCGGCACCGGCTTCAAATCCCTCGATGCGTTCCTGCTCCGAAACCTTGGCTGTTACTATTATAATAGGTATATGGTTTATAGCCTTGTTGCTTCTTATCTTGCGACACAATTCCAGTCCGTCCATTCCGGGCATCATAATGTCGGTAATGATAATGTCTGGCACGATGTCTTTAGCCTTTTGCAGTCCGTCGTTGCCGTTCGTAGCGTAAGCCACAGAATACCCCCCCCCGCCAGCTGTTCACCAATGAAGGCAGCAATGTCGTGGTTGTCCTCAATGATGAGTGCTGTGTATTGGCTGTTCTTAGTGTCGCTGTCTTTCAGTTCCTTTTGTTCTACAGGCGTCACGGGGTCGAATTCCATGTCCTTCTCTTCCAGTTGCACGTCGCAATTGTTGGTTATTGCTATTTCCATATGGAAATTCGTGCCCTTGCCCACTTGGCTTTCCACGCTGATAGTGCCGTGTACCGACTCCATAATATGCTTCACCAGCGACAGTCCCACACCCGTACCCAGGTTCTGCGAGTCGGACGGTCCCTGATAGAACGCCTTGAACACGTTGTCCATGGTCTCCTTGTCCATTCCCTCGCCCGTATCGTTCACGTCAATGTGCAGGATATTGCCCACGCGCACTACGTACACGTCAATCTGTCCTGATGCGTGTGTGAACTTCAAAGCGTTCGACAGCAGGTTGTCCATCACCTTGTGTGCATAGTCGGGCACAAAGTCCATCACCACATTTTCGTCATAATGCATCAGCAGGCTTATCTCCTTGTTTCTTGCATAAGTGTTGTAGGATGCCACAACCATTGAAATGTAGGTAGTGATGTCGCCGTTGCGCCATTTCAGATTGTTAGCATTCGATTTTATCTTCGATATGTCGAGCAGTTGGTTTACGAGTTTCAGCTGTCCGTTGCCATGTATTTCTATGTCGCGTGCGTATTGTTTCACCTCCTCATTCTTGCTCTTGCGCAGCACTTGGCTCAGTCCGAGTATAATGGTGAGCGGCGTTCGGAATTCGTGGGTGATGTTGGTGAAGAAGGTCTCGCGCATTTCGGCGAGTTTCTTCAGTGCCAGATGGTTGCGTCGGTGAATGCGTTGTATGTATATGAACATGCCTATTGCGCCTAACAGTATGGCCACTACTATGCTGAATATGATGGTATAGGCAGAGCGTAGGTCTCGTTCGCTCTTCAGGCTGAGTTGCGCCTCGTTCATGTCCTTGGCCTGTCGGTTGCGTTCAATGAGCAGTCCGGCGTTCTGTATACGGTTCATTTTCTCCATATCCATTATGCTGTCGTGCATGTCAGCCGCCTTTTCGTGCCACTCAAGTGCAGCCCTCGTGTCGCCCGTGCGTTTGTATAGCTTGTAGTAGAGCGAGTATATTTCAGCCTTATGTTCGGTCGACTTGATGTTCTGGGCTATGCCTCGTGCTGTGTCGAGATAATGCAGCGCCTTGTTGTAGTTGCCGGTCTTTACGTATATGCCGGCAAGAGCGATGAGTGGGTTTATGGCGTGCCACTCGTCTTTCATGGCCTGCATAGGCGTCAGCGCCGTTTCATATTCGTTGATAGCCTTACTGTAATTGTTGTTCTTTTCGTACAGTTCGCCGAAGTATATATGACAAAGCGAAATGCCGAGTTGGTTGTTTATCTGCAGGTTCAGTCCCATCGACTTGCGGAAGTAGGCAAAAGCCGAGTCTGTCAGTCCTCTTTGGCGGAATATGGAGCCTATGTTGGCGTAGTTTATGGCTTGTCCCAATAGGCTGTTCAGTTCGCGTTCGCCCGCCAGTGCCAGTCGCAGAGCGCTGTCGGCACGTGCATAATTGCCGAGAGTAAGGTATATGTTGCCCAGTCCGTTGAGTGCTACAACGCGGTTTTTGCGTGCTGTGAACGATGAGTCGGTAGACGCTTTGCATATGGCATACGCCCTATAGTGATAGTCTTGTGCTATGTCGAGCACCCCCATGCGTCTGTAGTCAGTACCGATATTGTTCAGAGCCTGCACTATTTCAAGCGTATCGCCAATGGCTTCGGCTTGTTTCAGTCCCTCGTTGTGTGCTTTCAGAGCCTCGTCAAATCGGCTTTCGTTGCGCAGATGTTTGCCTATTTCTCTGTATGCGATGATGCTGCCCAGCATATTGCCCTCGCTTACCATGCGTTTCTGTAGCATGGAGAGTGTGTCGATATTGTGCGAAGAGGCCATGAGGCTGTCGAGAGTATTGCGTTCGGCATGCGTATTGGTAGCCGGTTTCTTTCCGCAAGAAACCAGCAGCAGTATGATCAGGCACCACAATGTGGCAGTCGGTATATGTCGAGGGTTATACATAGATTCTAAGTTTTGTCTGTGTTTTGTGGTTGTATTTTGCAAAGATAGTGCAAACCGAGCGCAATGAAGCTTGCTTCAATTGCCGAGGTGCAGCCTATCTTATGCAAAGATAGTGCAAATATTGCGAAATATGAAGAAGAATCGGACAATTTTATATAGAAAAAACACAAAGCCCCACCCCCTGCCCCTCAATAGTAATAGAAAGGGAGGATAGAGCCCCACCCCCTGCCCCTCCCCCGTAGGGAGGGGAGTGATGTGATTTGAATGCTGATATGGTGAGGGGTGGAATAACAGTAGGAGGCTATTGACAAAACTGTAGGGTGGCTTTGGGCAAACTGTAGGAGGTTATGGCGTCCTCGCCATAACCTGAGCAAGTGAAGAGTGTTGAAGTGTTGAGGGGTTATGGTGTTGATTTGTATTTGACTTGGTGCTGTTATGTATTTGAACGCAACAAACATAGGAGGGTAGGGCATCCCTGCCCTACCCACTCTGCCTTCATTTTCAGTAGATTGAGTGGGTATAGCAGGGATGCTATACCCTCCTACTAATAGCCCTATTCTTATTTTTCGACTTTTGCACAACCTTTAAAAGTATCACAAATAACAATGCGCCCTGCAAGGGCAAAAGCGTTAATAATCAATGCTTTTGCCCCTGCAGGGCGCATTGCTATTTTCAATTCGTATACCCAAGGCGCTGTTATGTATTTGAACGCAACAAACATAGGAGGGTAGGGCATCCCTGCCCTACCCACTCTGCCTTCATTTACAGTTGGTTGAGTGGGTATAGCAGGGATGCTATACCCTCCTACAGTTAGCCTATTCCCCCTCCCATAATCCCTCAAATCATACTACTCCCCTCCCTGCGGGGGAGGGGCTGGGGGTGGGGCTTTTGTGTGTTTTTGTATGGGGCTTTTTTCGTTCTATTTCCAAAAGGACTCCTTTTGCCTTCCAAAACGACTCCTTTTACCTTCCAAAAGGACTCCTTTTGCAACCCAAAAGGACTCCTTTTTTTAGTGTTTAATTTTTAATGATTAATGTTTAATTTTTGATTGCAATTCGAAGCAATAATATTGAGCCTTCAAATCATACCACTGAGGGTGTGTCAAAACTCAATTCTACGGGCTGAAAGCCCAAAAAGCACATAGCCCAAGTAAACGTATCCGCGATGCTAGTATATATACATCAAAAAAAATATCGCTCAAGTTTTTATTCTTGAGCGATATTTT
>URDM01000042.1 GCA_900546575.1 uncultured Prevotella sp. | reverse complement strand
TGACGGTTGCTGATGATGGGCATCTCTGCCACCCATTCCAGTCCGTAGCGCGTAACGGGCGAACCGTTCACATACTGACGGTTGGCGGTGTATGTGCGGCGGGTGGAGTAGGGTAGGGTTACGGAGTTGCCGTTGGTGGCGGATGTCACTCTTACCACACCGGTTGATGGGTTGACACTGTATATGCGGTCGGCTGCGGCAATCCCGCATCCCTCAAGAGCCGACTGCGACGTCTGGTTGTAGGCAAAGGGGGTGTATATGTTCAGTGTCTGATACGGGTTGTACGTGCGACTCCAGAATGCCGAAACGCTCAGCCGCGCCTTGCCGACGGTTGCGTCCAATCCTGCCTCCACCTGATTGGAGTGTTGCCATTTCAGATTGCTGTTGTATATGGCACGCTGCACGTTGGTGTAGTAGGCGTAGTAAGCCTTGCCGTTGGCAGTAGAACCTGGTGTGAACACTAGTCGGTCGGTATAAGTGTCGGCAGGATAGAGCACCTGAAACGATGGCAGCTTAACGCTTTTGCCATAGCCGGCATGCAGCGTGAGCGACGCGTTCTTACCTTTTATTATATTATAGCGTGCGTTTAGTCGTGGCGAGAGGCTTGCTGCTGTGCCGTAGTCAGAACCGCTGATCATAGTGATGTCGTCACGCAGTCCGCCTACGAGCATCAGTCTGCCTATCGTAAGGCGTTCCTCTATGTACATCGCCAGACTGTGCATCGTTGGCAGGAGACTGTAGTCGTATGGTCGCCATGTGGGAGCCAGACGCATGTCGTCGTAGTATGTGCCCTGACCGTTGTTGCGTGTGGAGTTTAGTTCGGTGCCGACAGTCAGCTTGTTCACGGCTCCGAGAATGCGTCGTGTCCACTCGCCTTTTAGCTTAAACTGCAGGCTCTGTGGCTTCTGGTCGTTGAACGAGCGCACATACCAGTAGCCAGTCGGTCCAAGAATGATGCTGCCCGTGCCAATGCCGTCTGCATAGTCCTGGGCTATGGCATAACCGTTGGTCATGGTGTGCAGATAGGCTTGGGTTGACGACGACGATGTGTTGGTGTTGTTCTCCGAGCGTCGGTCGGCTGTAGAGAAGGCTGCCTGCAATGCAACGTTGAACACTCCCGAGCGCTTGCTGTTGCAGAGCCAGTCGAGCATCAGATTGGCACGCAGCTGGTTGTCGCGCTGACGCTGATAGGTATTGCGAAAAGCGTCGGGGTCGGCCTCCGAATTATATCCGCCGATGTTGCCCGTAAGTCCGGCTGTCATATTGAGACTTGAGCCTTTTATGTGGAACACCTTATTGTAGGTAGCCGACAGAATGTTGCGGCTATACGCTGTATGTGGCGATGCGATGTCGGTGAATGAGCGTGCATGTTCCAAGGAGAAGTTGAGCGTACCGGCATTATGTGCCAATGCCATGCCCTTGCTCAGTGCTACCTGTCGGGTGTACGGATTCATCGAAGCCTCTACAATCCATGGGGTGTGTCCACGGCGGGTGTTCACTTTGACCACGCCGTTGCTTATATCGCCATACTCAACGCCTGGTATTCCGGCTATCACCTCAATGCTCTCAATGTTGGAGGTAGAAATGTTGCGTGTTGAAGCCGACTGTGTCTCGCTCATGCTTGCGTTGTTGTTCAGTCGCATTCCGTCTATCTCAATGGCAGTGCCGAATGCGGCGTTGCCCTTCTCGCCAGTTGCGGAGCGCAGCGCCATGCGCGAGTCGTCGGTCAGGGTGGAATTGATGGTCTGTCCGCCAGGCAGCAGTGCCATGATGTCGTTGAGCGACAGGGCCTGCGAGTGGTCGAGCGTGGTGCGGTCGATAGAGTATGTCGTGGTGCCCGTAGTCGACCTCTTGCGTGCCGTCACCTCCACGCCCGGGATGCTAAGGTCGGCCTCATTCAGTCGGATGTTCTTAAGGTCGGTGTTGCGGTTGATGTTGAATTGTACGGTGCGGGTGACATATCCCAAAGTGCTCACCTCAATCGAGGCTGCTCCTTGGGGTACATTCTCAATGGCAAACTTGCCGTTGGCATCGGTTGCAGCCCACAATTCAAGGTTCGACACCTTGACAATGGCATATTGTAGCGGCAGCATAGTACGGTCGTCGAGCACACGTCCCGACACCTTAAAGCGTACGCCATCGGCCATTGCTGCAGCCGATATTATCAAAAACAGTAATAATGTTATTGCTTTCTTCATCCCTTTGGCTACTTGTGGATTGTACAATGTAAGTTGTTGAATTTCAGCAGACAAAGTTATTGCGGTTTGACGTAGTGCGCAATACCGAAATGTAGGTAATTTGAAGTAATCGTCTATAATACTTCATTTGTCAAAGTATTAAAAAAATGTATATTCTTTGGATATAACCGTAGAAATGTATAACTTTGGACGCCTTTTAACATTAATACAGCGTTTTTGATGGACATCAATTTGCTTGAAAAATCAACTAACAAAAAACAACATGAATAAAAAGAGAATTTTTGGTGCAGCATTGTCGTTGTGTGCAGCAATGTCGATGAATGCAGGAATCTACACGTTCAAGATTGCCAATCCTACAGAGGGCGCTAAGATTGAAATCAACTGGTGCGCTACTGGCGAGACGACAAAGGTAGACGTACAGAATGGCGTGGCTACACTCAATAAGAGCGGTTTTGCTTCGCAGTATGTCAGAGTATACTACGGCCGTGCCTATGCGCTCAACCTCTATCTGGAGGCTGACAAGGACTTGACAGTGAATTGCGATGCCGAGGCACGCAAGTTCAGCTGTACGGGAGCTTTGGCAGACATCAACAACTATATGCTACAGTCGCCCTTTGCCAGTCTCGACTTCAATGCTGCCGCCAAGGAAGAGGCCGACTTCATCAAGAGCAGCGATAGCGTGTACAATGCCAACCTTGCACTGCTGAAGAAAGCAAATCTGCCTGCCAATTTCACAAAGAAGGAGCAGCAGCGTTTGTTGTTCAAGTCGTACGCTATGTTCCCAATGTACATGTCGTACCACCCTTATCTGAAGAAGATGGACTCGTACACCCCGACTGCGCTATATACCAACAAGCTTAAGGAGGTGGCTATCATCGACGGCAACTGTCTGGAGTATGCCGAGTATGGCGACTTTATCATGAATGCAGTATTCTGCCAGGCATTCCAGGGTGGCGACCGCAGTAAGGAACTTATGGCGTTTATGGATGCCAACGTTAAGGATGCCAAGGTGAAGTCGTACATTACCAATGCATATGCCTATGATGTTGTGTCAAGCTCAGGTCTTGACGGCAAAGACGAACTTATAGCCTACTTTCATAAGAATGTCAGCGATCCGAAACTTGTAGATAAGTTTGACAAGGTGTGCAAGCAATGGGAAGGCTTGAAGGCAGGTTGCATCTCACCTTCGTTCACAGCTACTGACATCAACGGCAAGCAGGTTTCGCTCGAATCACTCAAGGGCAAATATGTCTATATCGACGTTTGGGCAACATGGTGTGGTCCGTGCCGTGGCGAGCTTCCTTATATGACCAAGCTTGAGGAGCAGTATGCAGGCAAGGACATCCACTTTGTTGGTCTCTCATGCGACAGCAACAAGTCAGCTTGGGAGAAGCGCATACAGAAGGGTGACATGAAGGGCATTCAGTTGCATCTTGGCACAAAGAGCGACTTCATGCAGAAGTATCTCATCAACGGTATTCCACGCTTCATCCTTCTCGACCGTGAGGGCAAGATTATCAAGGCCGACGCTCCACGTCCGTCAGAGCCTAACATTACAAAGCTCTTCGATGAACTGCTGAAGAAGTAAAAGAGAAAAAGGTAAAAAAGTAAAAAGGTAAAAGAGTCAATTGTATGGTTTTCTGTCCATATAATTGACTTTTTTACTTTATCCTCTTTAAATTATAGTTAGGAAAATACTCATGACATGCGTATCGCCAAACTTATCGCGTAGCTTTTTTGTGGCGTTCTTGATATGAGTGCGAACGGTTTCGTAGCTTATGTCAAGTTCGGCAGCTATGGCGTGCTCGTCTTTTCCTTCGAGTCGCATCTCAATTACCTTACGGCATTTTGTAGGTAATATTTTGATGGCGTCGTAAAGTTGCTTGTACAGTTCAATTTCGAACATAGATTCTTCCAAAGAGAAGTCATCAGGAGAATCGACAATAGATTCTTGAAAGTGATGTGAAGCCTTGCGTTGATGGTCGATGACGGCATTGCGCAAGGAAATAAACAGAAGATATTTGGCGTTGCTTTCCAATTGTAAAGTGTCGCGTCGTTGTATGAGGCGTATGAAGACGTCTTGAACAATATCCTCCGCTATATTTTTATCCTTTACAGTCTTGAGAGCATAGAAGACCATGGAGACATAATGCTCACGGAATAACTTTTCCATATTAGTCATTCCAGAGTCGTTGTTCATAGTATAAATGTCTTTCTCCAATCTCTTCATAATCTGTTTGAGATGCAAAGATAAATCTTTTTTCTTGCTTTTTGAAATATTTTTTACTTTTAATTAACCAAAATGCTAACCCAATACGTTCTTAAGTAAAAACAATCTTGAAAACAAGAAAAACGATGAATATAAACTCAATAATAATAAAGTCGATTATCGATTCGCTTAATGCTGAGGAACAACGCTTGCTTGACGAGTGGCTTAAGACGGAGTCGAACAAAAGGATGTATAATAACATACGTTCTCATTTTCATGATTCGGGCAGCTATTTGTTTAACACTTCTGACGAAGATGTTGACAAGGCTTGGGCTAAGATTGGCAAGCGTGCAGATTCAGAAAGAAAGTCGGGCAAATGGGTAAGTATGATTAGACATACGTGGCGCGTAGCAGCTGCAGTAGTAGCCTTTATTATAATAGGTGGCGGAATGATGTGGTATGAAGACTATACCAGGACAACACCACCGGTATTGTCTGAGGACATAACTGGAGCAATACGCGAAAGTGTTAAAGCCGACAAGGCAGACATATTGTTGGCAACCGACAAAACAGCCGACATCCCATCACGTCAAATCATTAAGCCACAACCAATCAGCAAGGAGCAAATTGTAGAATATCAGCTTGATGCAGAAGAGGTGGAACGGATTCTTGAATCAAAGATGATAGAGACACAACGTGCTAAGGAGTCGTGGGTGCAGCTTGATGACGGTACGATGGTGCATCTTGGTAACAACTCACGCATAATATATCCCGAACGCTTCCCGAAGGCATCCCTATTCGGAGCGTCGTCTCCGCGCGAGGTTATTGTAGAAGGCGAGGCTTACTTTATGGTGGCTCACGATGCAAGCCGACAATTCATTGTACATACCCGCATGGGTGACATCATAGATTATGGTACGGAGTTTTATGTCAGCACTAAGTTCAATTCTACCCGTGTAGCATTGGTAAGTGGAAAGATAGGTGTGAAGAGTGCCACAACGCAAGAGCGAATACTGCAACCAGGCCAAGAGGCAAGCATAGCAGCGGGTGGCAGTTTGTCTGTAGCTCAGAGTGACATAGACCGCTATGTAGCATGGAACACAGGCAAATACGCTTTCCATGAGGCTACGGTCAGAAAACTAATAGCGATAGTCTCAATGTGGTATGGCAGAGAGGTGCAATATGACGAGAGTCTTGCCGATCGTACCGTTTCGGGTGTGCTATATAAATATGTAGACATCAGGCAGACACTTGAGTCGCTCTCGTTGGCATTAGGCGTTGAAGGAAAATGCTTTAATGTGAGAAACACGAAGAAATAAAAAATAACTACGATAAAAGAGAAAGACCAAATACATAACTTAATTTTTAAAACATCTATTATGGACAAAACAGACAATTTAAAGACAGCATTGCGTTGCTTCGGTTTCGCATTGATCATGTTGTTGAGTTCTCTGACTGCTGTAGCCCAAAGTAAATTAGCGTCGAAGGTGACACTTGACGAGTCGAAGGCCACAGTTGAGACAATTCTCAAGAAGATTGAGACTCAGACAGGACTCAGCGTGGTCATCAGTACAGAGCAGGCCAAGAAGATGCCTCTCATTTCTATTACTGCACACGGCAAGTCGGTTAAGCAGGTACTCGATGAGATAGCTGATAAGGCCAATTGCGCCTATAAGGTATCTGGCGAAATAGTTACAGTATACATGCCGTCAAAACGTATTGTGAGTGGTGTGGTAATGGACGAGAAGGGCGAACCGTTAGTTGGCGTACAGGTAATGGGGGGGTAAAGAAGCCTCTTGGCATTACTGATGCAGAAGGACGTTACTCGTTCAGCATCTCTACCGAGCAGACAACGCTTAGATTCTCGTATGTAGGAATGAAGGCAGAGATAGCCGAATTTCCTAAAGGCACAAAGAATATTACTCGCAAAATCATCATGCATGATGGCGTACAGCTTGACGACGTTGTGGTGAATGGTATCTATGAGCGCAAGAAGGAAAGCTTTACCGGAGCTGCTACAGTTGTGAAGAAAGAAGAGTTGATGCGTAATGGTAGCCAGAACTTGCTGCAAAATCTGAAGAACATCGATCCTTCTTTTAAGATTGTTGACAATATGGAGTTAGGTTCCGACCCAAATAAAATGCCGGAAATCCAGATGCGTGGTCAGCAGTCGCTTACTGATGTAAACGGTACCTATACAGGCAATCCCAATCAGCCGCTCTTCATTCTTGACGGATTTGAGACTGACCTTACTACTGTATATGACCTTGATATGAACCGTGTAGAGACAGTCGTGCTCTTGAAAGACGCAGCTGCCAAGGCTATCTATGGCTCGAAAGCTGCTAATGGTGTTGTTGTAATTGAGACCCGTAAGCCTAATCCTGGAAAGCTTAAGGTGACTTACAAGGGCGACTTGAACATTACAGTTCCCGATTTGACTGGATATAATCTTTGTAACGCTCGTGAGAAGTACGATGTAGATAAGACATTCGGTACTTTTAGCGACGACTGGTCAAAGGAACAGTATCTTAATAATATTATGAAGTCTATAGCAAGTGGTGTTGACACCGACTGGCTTGCACAACCGTTGCGTACAGGCATCGGCCATCGTCATTCTGTATATTTGGAAGGTGGCGACAAGCGCTTGCGTTATGGTGTAGACTTGCTGTACAACGACCTTAAGGGTGTTATGAAGGGATCTGACCGTAAGACCTTTACAGGTGGATTCTCTCTTTCTTACCGCTATAAGAGCCTGTTGTTCCGTAACCAGTTTAATGTTACGCTCAACCATGCTGACAACTCTCCTTACGGAAGTTTTTCTGAATATGCTACATTGAATCCATATTGGAGCCCATACGATGAGACCGGAGCATTAAAGCAGATTGCCGGTTCTACCGGATGTGGAGGACTTATTGGTGTTACAGTAGGCAACCCTATGTGGAATGCAACTATTGGAACAAAAGATTTCAGCAAGTACACAGGATTGAGCAATAACTTCTATATAGAATGGCAGGCACTCAAGACTCTTAAATTGATAGGACGCTTTAGCTTGGCAAAGACCATTAGCAAGAGCGAGACATTCTATCCGGCTTCACACACCAAGTTCTTGAATTATAGTGAGGAGCGCTTCTTTGAAAAGGGTGAATATGGTATGGGCAATGGCGAAAGCAGTTCGTACAGCGCCGACCTTACAGCCAACTATTCGTTGCTGCTCAACAAGCATCAGCTTTATCTGAATGCAGGATACAGTATAAAGGAGGAACGTTCACAGAGCACTTATTTCCAGGTGATAGGTTTCCCCAATGAACGTACTGGCTTTATCACTTCCGGATTGGGCTTTGCCGAGAACTATCGTCCATCGGGTGGTGAAAGCATCAGTCGCGAATTAGGCTTGCTTACCGCTTTGAACTATTCTTACGACGATCGTTATTTGCTGGATGCAACCTATCGTGCCAACGCTTCTTCACGTTTTGGTAAAGACAAGCGTTGGGGAGGATTCTGGTCGGCAGGTATCGGTTGGAACTTGCATAAAGAGCATTTTATGAAAGACGCTCGTTGGTTGAGACAGTTCAAGTTGCGTGCTTCTACAGGTTATACCGGTTCGCAGAACTTTAATCCTTATCAGGCTCTTGCCACATTCAATTACTATCAAGACAAGGCTTACGACAATTGGGTGGGATCGTATCTGATAGCTCTGCCTAATGACGACTTGAAATGGCAGAAGACAAAGGACTACAACGTAGGATTCGACTTGAACATATTCAACCGTCTCACCGTGCGCTATGATTATTATATACAACGCACATCCGACCAGTTGCTGTCGCTTACCATTCCTCCTTCTATGGGATTCACTTCTTATCGCGAGAACTTGGGTAGTACCGAGAACAAGGGTATGGAGTTGAGAACAAGTGTGAACATATTGCTCGATCCTAAGCGCGACCGTTACATCACAGCCAACTTCTCTATTGCCCATAACAAGAACAAGTTGAAGAAGATATCTAACGCCCTTAAGGCTCAGAACGATGCACAAGACAAGGATATCATGGACGGAAAGACCAACAAGCCACGCACACGCTTTATCGAGGGCCAGTCGATGAATGCCATCTGGGCTGTGCGCTCATTGGGTATCGATCCTGCTACCGGAAACGAGCTTTATCTTACTAAAGACGGAAAGACAACAACCGAATGGCGTACAGAAGACCAGGTGGTTTGTGGCGATGCCATGCCTAAATGCTCGGGCAGCTTCGGATTGAATATGGACTATCGTGGCATATTCTGCAACGTATCGTTCTACTATCAGTTTGGCGGACAGACATACAACCAGACACTTGTAGACCGTGTTGAAAATGCATACATAGCATTGAATGTCGACAAACGCATATACGATTCTGTATGGCGTCAGCCTGGTGATAAGGTGAACTTCGCTTATAGCCCATACAAGACCACCAAGCCAAGTTCGCGCTTCGTACAGGATCTTGACGAATTGCGCCTTTCTACATTGAATATCGGATACGATTTCCGTCATCATGATTTCGTGAAGAAAATCGGATTGGAACGCTTGAAGGCAAGCTTCTATATGGATGATGTATTCCGCCTTTCTACAGTAAAGGCAGAACGAGGTCTTACATATCCGTTCGCACGCACCTATTCTCTTTCTTTACAAGCAACATTCTAACCCTTAAAAAGTAGATATCAATGAAATATAAAAGCATTATAACCAGATTCTGCGGAATGGCAATCTGCTTGGTTCTTGGCACCACATCTTGCCAAAACTGGCTGGATGTCAGCCCTGAGTCGGAAGTGAAGTACGATGACTTGTTCAGTACTAAAAACGGTTTCAAAGACCAGCTTACCGGTGTTTATACCAAACTGTGTGATGAAGGACTCTATGGCGCACATCTCACTTACGGTATGGTAGACGCTCTTGGTCAGCAATATGTGTGGACCCAGGAAATGGGCAACTATTACCATTTCTGGCGTTTCGAATACAAGAACTCAACTTGTGAAAGCATTATGGCAAATGTTTGGGCACAGATGTACAACGCCATTGCCAACACCAACATATTGCTGAAGGGTCTGGACGAATACGGAAGCGTACTTTCTACAAACGAGGAAAACATATATCGTGGAGAAGCTTATGCCTTGAGAGCTTTCTTGCATTTCGATTTGCTTCGCATGTATGGCAAGAGCTACGTGAGTGGTGCAAACGAGAAATCGATACCTTACGTAACTTCTATTTCGAAAAACGTAACTCCATTGTATACCGTATCTGATGTGTTGGACAAAATCATAGCCGACTTGAAGGAAGCGTCAAAGCTGTTGGAGAACGATCCTATTAAAACGGGTAGCACCACTACCGATTTTATAGGTACACGCAAATGGCATCTTAATTATTATGCAGTACGTGCGTTGATGGCACGTGTCTATATGTATAAGAATGACAAGGAAAATGCTCTGGCGTGTGCTAAGGAAGTTATCGACTCTGAGAAATTCCCATGGGTATCGAATGATAAGGTAACTACTACAAGCCGCGACACACGCGATGGACTGTTCAAGAGTGAGTGTATATTCATGCTTAACAACCGTTCGCTCAAGACTCTTACCGAGAAGTATATGAAGGAAGGCACAAGTTACGGTTCTGGCAATATACTGCATGTTTCGCCTGAAGTAAAAGACGATATATTTGAAGCTGCTACTTATGGAGGATACGATTGGCGCGACAATTACTATTTTGAGCAGTTGGACGGAAACTACTATGGAAGTACAAAGCTGTGGCAGGGTTCTAATAACGAATACAACAACCAGCAACCTCTGATTAGAGCAAGCGAGATGTGGCTTATTGCTGCAGAATGCGCAACATCTAAAACTGATGCAGTAAACTATTTGAACACTTTGCGTCAGCATCGTGGATTCGATGCCAGCTTAGACCTGAAGGAAGAAAATCTAACCGACGAGCAGTTGCAGACAGCCATTGGTAAAGAATACCGTAAGGAATTTATTGGCGAGGGTCAATGGTTCTTCTATTGCAAGCGCAAGGATTTGGCAGAATTGCCCAATACTACAGTTCCTTTCAGCAAGGCATACTATGTATTCCCATTGTCTGATCAGGAGAAAGAATATGGTAACCGTTAAAAACAAGGCAATATGAAAATAAAGACTTTATATATTCTGTTACTGGCGTGTCTGACATCAGTAACGCTAAACAGCTGCAATCAAAACGACTATTTGCAGTATGATGAGAATCAGGCTTATGTAGGTTTTGCCTATCCTTCATATGGAAATGACAGTATTGTCTATTCTTTTGCATTGCATCCAAATGTGGAAGAAGACATTGTGAAGGTGCCGATGAAACTTTTTGGCTATGCTTCCTCTCAAGACCGTGAAGTAGGAGTGGAGGTGATAGAAAGCGAATCGACAGCCAAAGAAGGCGTTGACTTTGTCATTGAGCAGAAGCGAATGGAAGCCAATGCATATAAGGATAGTCTGATTGTGCGAATAAAGAAATCGGCTGAAGTGGAGACTAAGGATCTGGTAGTAAAGCTACGTCTATGCGGTAACGATTTGTTTGCTGCAGCTCCTATTGATGCCGAAACTTTCAGAATCATACTGACTTCTCAATTGACAGAACCTACTGGATGGCCTTTTGGCGACTATAGTGTCATTAAGCACAAGTTTGTTATTCAAACTATTGGTATTGCCACGGGGTACGAAAAGTGGAGTATCTCGGACAGCATTCGTTATAAGGGCATTTTGACCAAAGCTTTGTACGAATACAACAAAGCTCACCCCGACGAACCTCTGAAAGATGAAAATGGCATATTGATAACTTTTGCTTAACAATAAAAAAGTACTGAAATTATGAAGAACAAATTGATATATATTGCTTTCTTTATTGGGGCTATGGTATGCTTAAGTTCTTGTTATAACGATAACGGAAACTATGATTATATATCATTGCCCGATGTTAAGATAACAACTGATAAAGATGCTTATGCAGCAGAACAGTTCCAGACACTTGAAATTGCAGCTGATGTAGACTTAGCCGGTGACTCGGAGGCTGATTATGAATATACATGGCGACTTTGGTCTAACGACATCAAGCGGAAAGACTACCAGAAGGAAAAGGTAATTGGCAATGAGAAAAATCTTTCTTTCAAGGTAGAAGAACTTGCTGGTTTGTATACTCTTGTGTTTACTTGCCACAACAAGCGAACCAATGTTGATACATTCAAACAAATGGCTCTCACTGTGCAAGGCAGCATAACCGAAGGCTGGTTGGTGCTCCATGAAAAAGATGGTGTTACCGATTTCGACTTGATAAAGACACCTTTCTTTTCAAGTCGTGTAGACAAAGACATTGTGCTGCGTAATCTGTATGCCATAAATGGTGAGCAACTGGAAGGTCGTGGTGTAAGAATCGGTAGCTTTATCGATTATCAGCGTCAGTATGTAACCATAATGACAGACAAGGGCGGAGCAAAGCTTGAAGGTTCTACAATGCAGAAAATTTTTGACATGTCATCGTTGATGACTGATGGTAAGCCGTGGAATCCACAGAACTATATTTGGTCGCCTTACAAAGGAGCCTTCAGCCGTTATGGATATGAAGTTATGGTCAATGACGGACGTGTGTACATATATAATACTATTTGGAAATTTACATCCTATGTTGAGCCTATACAGCCTGACGGCCTCACTTATAGAGCGTCTAAATATATGCCTCGTTTCATTTGGGGGTCGTACTATGGCGAAGGCATTGTAATATACGATGATTTGAATGGCAGATTCCTCTATGTTGACAAGCAGTTTAAGCTGAGAACTTTGCCTGATGCAACTGGTTATCCGTTCGACTGGAACAATATGCACGGCAACTTGATCTACATGGATATGGGCTTCAAAAACCACGACCTCGGTTTGATAGAAGATTGGGATAGTCATAAAAAGACCTTGTATGAGGTTAATTTCGATGAAAAGAAACTCAATCTGGCTATTGTAAAGCAGTATCCGGTAGGCGATTGCCCTGAGATGGACGATGCCAAGTATTATGCAATAGGTGAGCGCGGACCGATATTCTATTATGCAACAGACAAGAAGATTTATCTGTACGACTATTCAGGAACTCATAATGCAAGAGAAGTATATGCTTTGAGTGGCGCTAATGAGAAGATAACAGGAATGAAGATTCTGAAGGCTAACAAATTTGGTTCAAACCATCCATATAGCAATAAGGTGTTGATTCTTTCTACTTACAACGAAAGCGCTAAAGAAGGTAAGGTCTACATGTATTACTTCAACGAGAGCAACGGAATTATAAATCTTGAATCAGAACATGTATTTACTGGTTTCGGTGAGGTCTTGGATATGGAATACAATTGGCCGAAGATAGGCTCGTAATGATATACGACACTATGTCCCGTTATAATCGTGATACTGATATTGGACTAGCAATATAAAGCCCAGTTCTGTGCCTTGATTTGGTCGTATCATGCCTTGATATAATTATATCATGCCATGATACGACCATTTCATGCCTTGATACGAATATTTTTAACGAGACACTAATCAATCAACAATCAAACAATCAATGATGAATAAAAATAGAATTTTTGGTGCAGCATTGGCTTTGCTTACATCTGCACCTATGTTTGCCGGCACTTATACGTTTAAGATTGCCAACCCCAAAGAGAATACAAAGTTGGAGATTCAATGGCGCACTACTGGAGAAACCGATATGGTGGAAGTAAAGGATGGAGTGGCAACAATAAGCAAGAATGACTTTACCGCTCAGTATGTCAAAATATACTATGGTGTTAGATTCTCGTTCATTATGTATCTTGAAGCCGATAAGGACCTTACTGTGAATATCGATGCCCAGACACGTAAGCTAAGTTGCACAGGACCTTCGGATGAAATCAACAAGTATCTGCTACAGACACCCTTTGCTGTAGTCGACCCCAATGCTGCATGTAAGGAAGAGGCTGACTATATCAAGACAAGTGATAGTGTGTATAATGTAAATCTTGAACTGCTGAAGAAAGCCGATTTGCCTGCCAACTTCAAAAGACTGGAAAAGAAACGTCTGCTGTTCAAGTCGTATTCGAGATTCCCGTTATATCCGTCGCATCATCCATTCCTCAAGAAGTTGGATTCGTACAAACCTACATCTCTCTTTATGAACAAGATGAAGGAGTTGACTGTGGTTGATGCTGAGTGTCTTAACTTTGCCGACTATGGCTACTATCTTATGGATGCCATTCAGTGTCAGGCGTTTCAGGGTGGTGACAGTAATAAGGAGTTTATGTCGTTTGTGGATGCCAACGTCAAGGATGCAAAGGTGAAGTCGTACATAACCGACTCTTACATTTACGACATCGTGTCGAAAAGGGGACTTGACGGAAATGACAATCTTGTTGACTTCTATCATAAGAATGTGATTGATAAGAAATCTATGGAGAAGTTTGACGCAACCTGCAAGCAATGGGAAATATTGCGAGCAGGAAGTCCCTCGCCATCATTCAATGCTCCAGACGTTAATGGCAATATGGTTTCGCTCGAATCGCTCAAGGGCAAGTATGTTTACATTGACATCTGGGCAACATGGTGTGGTCCGTGCCGTGGCGAGCTTCCTTATATGACCAAGCTTGAGGAGCAGTATGCAGGCAAGGACATCCACTTTGTTGGTCTCTCATGCGACAGCAACAAGTCAGCTTGGGAGAAGCGCATACAGAAGGGTGACATCAAGGGTATTCAGCTTTGTATTGGACCGAATAGCGATTTTATGCAGAAGTATCTCGTCAAAGGCATCCCTCGCTTCATTCTTCTCGATCGTGAGGGCCGCATTATCAAGGCCAATGCTCCACGTCCGTCAGACCCTAATATTACAAAAATCTTTGACGAACTGTTGAAGAAGTAATATCTTTTACACCTTATTATATATAGCGACTATCACCTTCGTCGGGTGGTAGTCGCTTTTGTTTTCTTACTTTTTTTACATTTTGTTGAAATTTGTTTAAATTTATAGGGACCATATTGTTATTATAATCGTTAATAAATCGTGTAATTGAAAGAAAAACCAATAAAAATAATCTATATTAGTTATGAGAAAGAAGTATCAACAGTTTCATTCCGCAACGATGAATGCTTTCAAGATAGCCTTCGTGATGCTCTTTTTGTTGTCTAATTGTGCTATAGTTATGGCGCAATCGCCCAACAAGAAGATTAGTGTCACATGCAAAAATGAGCCATTGGCGAGTGCACTGAAAAAGGTAGAGAAGGCATCGGGCTATAAGGTGCTCTTCACCTACGATGAGGTGCAGAACTACAAGGTTACCATTTCTGCCAAGGGGCGGGAGGTGAGCCATGTACTGAAAACCATCTTCGACAAGTTGCCGTTCGACTATAAGTTTAAAGGCAAATACATTAATGTCAGTAAAAGGGAAAGACGCATTCTCAATATTTCCGATGGACCCGAAAAAGGAGACCACATCGTGCGTGGTGTCGTTTTTGACGTGCATGGCAGTCCAATTCCTGGTGTTCTTATTACTGTTGTTGGTAAGCATCGTGGCACTACCACAAATGTTGAAGGTGTGTTTGGCCTTGACCTTCAGGCTCCGAAGGCGCTCGTAGAGTTTTCTTTTATCGGTATGAAGAAGAAGAGAGTTACCCTTACTTCGCAGAGCGCATATGTTAAGGTTACTCTTGAGGACGAGTCGCATGAGTTGGGAGAGACCGTCATTACTGGTTATCGCAACGTAAACAAGAATAGCTATACAGGTAGTTCTACCCAGATTTTGGGCGACGACCTCCGTAAGGTTTCGCAGACCAATATCCTTGACGCTATCCAGAGCTTCGACCCATCGTTTCGTATTATGGACAATGCACAGTTCGGCTCTGACCCTAATGCCATGCCAGAGATGACCATTCGTGGTCAGTCGGGTGTGGGCAACCGTGCTTTGGACACCGACCAGCTCTCAAAGTCGAACCTCAAGAACAATCCTAACCTTCCTACGTTTATTATGGACGGTTTCGAGGTGAGCATCGAGAAGATTTACGACCTCGACCCTACACGTATTGAAAGTATCACTATCTTGAAGGACGCTGCAGCTACAGCCATTTATGGTTCGCGTGCCGCTAACGGCGTTGTGGTTGTAACTACCGTTGCTCAAAAGCCGGGTGAGGTACGTGTGTCTTATGGTTTTACAGGTACATTGGAAACTCCAGACCTTCGCGACTATAACCTTGCAAATGCTGCTGAGAAGATTGAGATCGAGCGTCGTGCAGGTTTGTTTGAGAAGGGACAGCCTGGTATCAACACTGAGGCTCAGGGAGTTAATGCTTACAACCAGAAGCTCGCTCTCCTCAAGAGAGGTATCGACACAGACTGGCTCTCTATTCCTTTGAGAAATGGTTTCGACCAGAAGCACAGTGTATATATCGAAGGTGGTACCCAGAACTTGCGTTATGGCATCGATGGCTCTTTCAACAAGGTGCAGGGTGTCATGAAGGATTCTGGTCGTGACCGCTATGGTGTGGGTATTTCTTTGGACTACCGCTTAAAGAAATTTCAGGTAAAAAATACTACAACATTCAACCATATGAAGTCGAAAGAGTCACCATACGGTTCATTCAGCGATTATACCTGCTTGATGCCATACGACACACCTTATGATAATGGCGTATTGACAAAGTCACTCGGCTTCTCACAGAATGGTGGTCGTTATCTCAACAATCCTCTCTATGAGGCAACTCTTGGCAACTACAATTGGAATTCGTACGACGAATTTATCAATAACTTGAGCTTCAACTGGTACATCAATGATTACTTGATGGCTAAGGGTCAGTTCAGCGTTAGCAGACAGTATAGCCGTAGCGAGAGATTTATCGATCCATTGTCTTCTAAGACCAGCGTTACTGCTGATTCTTCTTCACAGAAAGACAAGATGGGTGACCTCTATACCACATCAAGCAATAATTTGACTCTCTCAGGTAATGCGTTCCTCTTCTACAACCAGAGCTTCGATAAGCATAACATCAATGCTTCTGCTGGTTGGGAAATCAACACATCTTCTAATGATGGTCTCTCTGCTCATTATCGTGGTTTCCCTTCAGGTCAGTTCCACTCTCCTAACTATGCAAGTGAAATCTACAATAAGCCTACAAAGTCTGAAGGTACATCACGCATGGTGAGTATGCTTGCTACAGCCAACTATACTTGGAACAACATCTATCTGCTTGACTTGTCGGTACGTTTCGACGGTTCTTCGGAGTTCGGTTCTAACCAGCGTTGGGCTCCGTTCTTCTCTACAGGTGCCGGTATCAACATCCACAACTATAAGTTCTTGAAGGGCAATCAGTATATCAACAAGTTGAAGCTTCGCGGTTCGTATGGCCGTACAGGTAAGGTCAACTTCCCTGACTACGCTGCACAGACAATGTATCAGCCTCTCTTCGATGAGTGGTATGCTACAGGTTATGGTGCTGTATTGAAGGCATTGGGCAATAAGGACTTGACATGGGAAAAGACTGACAAGTACGACTTCGGTATTGAGACTCAGTTCTTCAATGAACGCCTCACCATCGACTTCGATTACTACTATGAAAAGACTATCGACCTCGTAAATGATGTGTCCCTCTCTACCACTTCAGGTTTCTCTACCTATAAGAATAACATGGGTGAGATAGAAAATAAGGGTTTTGAAATTACCGCACGTTACGATATCTATAAGAAGAAGGATTGGCTCGTTGCCCTTTGGGGAAACATGGCTCACAATACCAATAAGATTCTTAAGATTTCTGACTCTCAGCGCGCTTACAATCAGCGTGTAGCAGAATACTATAAGAAGGAGCAGCTCAATCAGGAGCAGATTGGTAGTTCTTTGATGGAAGGCAACTACTCAGTGCCTATCGCACAGTATGAGGAAGGCCAGTCATTGACATCTATCTGGGCTGTTAAGTCTCTCGGTATTGACCCTGCTACAGGTAAGGAATTGTTCCTCAACCGTGACGGAACCGTTACCGATAAGTGGGATGCTGCACAGGAAGTAGTTTGTGGTAACACACAGCCTGACTTCAATGGTGCATTTGGTTTCAATGTAAGCTACAAGCAGTGGAGCCTCTTCGCTTCATTCCTCTATGAGTGGGGTGGACAGCAGTATAACCAGACATTGGTTGACCGTGTAGAAAATGCAAAGATCGAATACGGTAACGTTGACCTCCGTGTGCTCACCGACCGTTGGCAGAAGCCAGGCGACATTGCACAGTTTAAGAACATCAAGGATGGTTCTCTGACCACATTGCCTACATCACGCTTCGTACAGAATAATTCGTTCTTGCGCCTTAATGCATTGACACTGACATACGATTTCAACAGAGAGTGGCTGAAGCGCAACTTAGGTTTGAGAATGCTACGTCTGGAGGCCAGCACCAGCGACCTTATCAACTGGAACTCGGTAAGACAGGAGCGCGGTCTCAGCTATCCTAAATCTTACAAGTTTAACTTCTCAGTGAAAGCTCAATTTTAAAACAGAAAACATATGAAAAAGATATATTTAAACATCATATCCCTGATGGTAATGGGACTCTCCCTTGCATCATGTTCTGACTGGTTGGATATCAATCCTTCAGATGAAATCAAGGAAGAATACTTGTTCTCTTCAGGTCAAGGCTATCAGACAGCTCTGAATGGTATCTACCGTCAGATGGCTTCTTTTGACCTCTATGGTAGTAATTTGTCATGGGGTATTATCGATGCTTGGGGACAAGAATATAGTTTGTATGTCGCTCCTGACGGTGGTGGCGGTAAGGCTATGAAGAAGATTTCAAGTCTTGAATTCACAGACTCTGAGTTGACTCCTACTACTGACGGTATGTGGAGTGCTGCTTGGAATGCTATTGCAAACTGTAATGAGTTGATTCAGCAGGCAGAAACTGCAGCTGCAGATACTACTATCTTCTATCTCGGTGATTTCGAGCGTAAGTTAATCCTCAATGAGGCTATCGCATTGAGAGCGATGATTCACTTCGATCTCCTCCGTATCTATGCTCCAGCTCCTGTTACAAATCCTGGTGATAAGACCTTTATCCCATACATCGACTATTATCCTGCTTATCTCAGTGATAATAAGACCGTTTCCCAGTGTATGGAAAAAATCATCAATGACCTCAAGACTGCTCAGGAAGCGCTCTATCTCCTTGAGGGTAAGAGAGATGTTTCTAATGATCCTAACTCTCGATTCAATCGTCCAGGCGCAGGCAATAAGCTCTTCTTCTCTCTCCGCGGATTCCGTATGAACTATTTCGCTGTTACAGCGCTCCTTGCTCGCGTATATCTCTATGCTGGTATGAAGGCAGAGGCTTACGAGCAGGCTAAGGCTCTTATCGACATTGAGAGCAGGAAGGGTTACTATAAGGCTGTGACTTCTTCTTACTTCGGTCCTAAGAATATTGAGGCTGGTAATATTAAGATGTACGAGAACATCATTTTCGGTCTCTATTCTAAAAAGGAACTTGTAGATTGGGATGCTGAAATCAACCATGGTTCAGATGGTAATGATGAATATAATCAGAGCTATCTCTGTTGGGAAGACTTCATGATCGATAATTATTTCGGCGATGAAAAGGAAGAAGACTGGAGATGTCTTTACCAGTTTGAATCTAAGCAGGATGGTTATTATTTCCGTCCTTTGAAGTACAACAAGCAGCAGGAGAGTTCACAGTATGGACCTGTAAACAATACGCTCATCCCAATGATTCGTATGTCAGAGGTTTATTATATTGCTGCAGAGGCAATCTTCGATCCAGCTGATGCTAACAAGATGAATGAAGCTAAGAACTATCTTACTATTGTCAAGCAGGGTAGAGGTATCAGAAGACCAAACTTGAGCGAGATAAACACTACAGAAGAGTTTATGGATGCTCTTATCAATGATGCACGCAGAGAGTTTGTAGGTGAGGGTCAGACCTTCTTTATCTACAAGCGTTTGAACAAGATTATTCCTACTGCTAAGTACGGTGGTGATGACATCCTCCCAAGCAATGAAAACTTTGTTCTTCCAAAGCCAGCATCTGAAAGCAATATCAAGTAGAATTTATAAAGGATTTATTTGCAATGAAGATAAAGAATCTCATATATGCAGCAATTGCAATGTGCTGCACAGCTCTTCCTCTGATTTCATGTTCAGAGGAGAGCATCCTTACCAACAGTAATGATACTTCATACATCAATTTCGAAAAAGACTTTACAAAGGATACCACTATCGTATCTTTCAAGATGTATAAAGAAGGTGAGAATGCGCGTATCGCCATTCCTGTAAAGGCTTTCGGAAGAGTGTTGACTGAGGATCTCCATTTCCATGTAGCTATCGATGAGAAGCGTACTACTCTTCCTTCTGACTGCTATATTCTGCCAGAGGATTGCGTAATCAAACATGATGCAGAGGAAAATTTCTTCTATGTTGAGCTCAAGAAGTCACCAGAAATGGAAACTAAATCTTTCCTTCTCACATTACAGGTGGTAGAAGAGGGAAGCACTAAGCAGGGTACCAGAGAATACGCTCGCGTTATCCTCAATGTATCTGATATGATCTTCAAGCCTGACTGGTGGTCATTGACTGGTGCTAGTGGTAGAAGTGATGTAGATGATTACTATTTGGGTGAATACTATGAAGACAAGTACCTGATGTTCCTTGATGAGTTGAAGAAAGACGATGTAATCTTTGATGGAAAGAACAAGCAGATGCTTCGTACATATTCTCTCAAGCTCAAGAATACTCTTAAGAATATCAATGCTGAGAGAGCAGCTCAAGGCCTTGGCCCTCTCACTGATAGAAAGACTGGTATAGAAATCCAAGTCCCTATTGCGGGATAAACATCCACAAAACGAAAAAGAATATGAAAAAGATATTTTTATTTGCCTGCATTTTCGCTGCAACTGGTTCTATGGTGAGTTGTATTGATGATGACAACAACTACAACTATGAGAACATCAACGAGATCAAAGGCGGAATCAATAACTTCAATAACATGAAGTCAAGCTACAGTGTAGCTGTAGGCCAGGAATTGACTCTCTCTCCAACTTTCGAATACACCATTGACAAGGAAAATCCAGACGTTACCTTCGAATGGACTATCAATGCAGAGAAGGTGGAAGGCGCAACTGCTCAGACCCACACTTTCGTTTTTGACAAGAGTGGAGCTTACGAGGTGTCTTTCTATGTCATTGACAATAAGACTGGCATCAAGTATGGTAGAAGTGCTACAGTCACAGTTATGGCTGAGTATCAGAGAGGTTGGGTGATCTTGAGTAAGGATGAGAATGGAAAATCAGTGCTCAATTTTATCACTCCTTCTTCTATGCAATATACATTACAGTATAATGGAAAGGATCTCACAAGAGACTCTGTCATCTATACAGATTGCAAGAGAAACCTCAATCCTAATCTGCCAACCAACCCTAAAAAGATGTTCTTGGCGGTAGGTAACTGTGACTACTACGGATATTATGGAGTTTCTGTTTATGACGAAATCGTCATTCAGGGTGACCAGTGGGAAGAACTCGATGGTAACAACCTCGAGCATGCGTCCTACACTCTCGATGAGTTTGGTGATGGACAGCAGCCAGAGGGTATCAAGCTCGCTGAAGGTTCTTTCACATTCAGTATGAAGGCACTGCGCGATGAGAATGGCTATATCTATTGTAATGTTAAGCCTGATGCTGCTGACTTCCATGCAGGTCGCTACACTCCAGTGCCTATCAACAATGGCATGAAGTTCAAGCGCTTGTTTGAGTATCGCAAATTTGACGGTCCAAATGACAAGACAATGATTGCTCTTACAGAGGATAATTCTCTCGTAGCTATTTGTGATGGCGGTGTTCCAATGTCGTTCAGACAGTTGTCCACAATCAATGAGAGTAGCCGTGTACGTAGCAGTAACGTATATGATCTCACTCCTTCTCCTTCTACATATCCTGGTCTCAGCTTCAATAAGATGAAGGACGAAATCGTAGATGTGCGCCAGATTGTTAAGGCAAGTTCATCAAGCGGTCGTGATATCACTACCTCTATCCCTTCTTACATTGCTCTCTCTCGTGATCCTAAGACAAATCAGTGCTCTTTGTTCAGCTTTGAGATTGATGCTCCTTACAATAACATGCAGAAGATTGTTAGAGTAGAGGAATACTACAAGCGTCCTTTTGGAACTATCAATAATTACAAGGACATGGCTGTATTCTATTTCAAGAACTATGTCATCATTGCTGATGGTAATAAGCTCTACTACTGCCAGTACGGTAAGAACAGAGATACAAAGGTAGAAATGCTTGGAGAAAGACAGCTCATCAAGACTTTCGACTCTGACATCGTTTCATTAGACGTACAGGATATCGCTCTTTATCTTAAGACCGCGATGTATGATTATCCAGGTCAGCTCGGCGTTGCTTTGGAGAATGGTGAATTCTTCATTTTCTCTATCAACGAACAGAAAGATGAGGATGGTAACTGCTTAAAGGCTACAATGAACCAGCTCTTCCCTAATGAGTTCGTAAAGGACAATAAATTCGGAAACATCGTAGATGTACTCTATAAGGGTGGTAAGTCATTCGGCTATTTCAGCTTCGGTTTTTAATTAAAAGAAAAAAATATATATAGTATCATGAATTGTAAAACTCTTTTACTTTCTGCACTTGGAGTTGCGCTCAGCGCAACTTCCCAAGCGCAAGTAACCACTACACCAGCAGAAGAAAACCATCGCGCTAACTTCGAGTTGGTGAATCAATTCAAAGAGTTTGGTTTGGGTGGAAAATACTCAAAGATTTCACTCACCATATTCCCTAATTCAATCAATAATACAGATAACTTCTGGTATAACTTTGAGACAACAAAGGGAAAAGACTATTATTTGGTAATGCCAGATAAGCGTAAGCAAGAGAAACTCTTCGACAATGACATCATGGCGCAAAGACTCAGCTTTGAGACACGCAAGCCTATCAATGCAAGAGATTTGCATATCAATCCTGAGAACTTCTCTAAGGACCTCAGCACCTTCGAGTTCGATTACAGCAGTAAGTACTATCGCTACAATCGACACACTACCATTCTCACAGAGATAAAGAAGAAAGAGGATGAGATGGATGGTCCTATGTATAGCTGGATGAAGTTGTCACCAGACAAGAAGTACATCCTCTATGCTAAGCACTACAACCTATATGTAAGAGGTAATGAGAAAATGGGCATGGATACCACTGAGGTACAGCTCACATTCGATGGTGTCAAGAATTTCTCTTACGGTAACCACAGAGAAGAGCGCACATTGAAGAACCCTTACTCTGAGGTACAGACTGACGCAAGATGGTGTGAAGACAGCCGTCACGTGTACATCATTAAGGAAGACGACCGCGAGCTCGCTGACCTCTGGGTAGTCAATTCCCTCACTAAGAAGCCAAGCCTCACTACCTATAAGTACGAGTATGCTGGCGATAAAAACCTCACACAGTATGAGGTCGCTATCATCGACGTTAAGGAGCGCACTTGCAAAAAGGCTGATGTAGCTAAGTGGAAGGATCAGTGCTTCTACTTCGTACATGCTACTCCTGATAGCAAGCTCTTGTTCCTTGAGCGTATTAAGCGTACTTGGGATGAAGTAGATCTTATCTCTATCAATACTTCTACTATGGAGGTTAAGACCGTTATCCATGAGGAGGACAAGCCTTATCGTGACCCACACGCTAAGAATATCTCTATCCTCAACAATGGTAAGGATATCCTCTTCCGCTCTGAGCGCACAGGATGGGGACACTATTACCACTACAATGGCGACGGTAAGCTCCTCAATACCATTACTTCAGGTAACTGGGTAGCTGGTAATATCTGCTCTGTCGATACTCTTAATCGTACTATTTACCTCAATGGCTATGGTAAGGAGAAGGGCATTAATCCTCACTGCTATACAGTTTACAAGGCTCATATCGACCGCGAAGGTGTCACACCAATCGCTATTGAGAACGGTCAGCACAACGTAGAGTTTACAAAGACAAATCGCTATTTCGTTGACGTATTCTCAAGAGTAGATCAGGTGCCTACAATCCTGCTCAAGAATAATAATGGTAAGACTCTCATTAAGTTGGCTCAGCCTGACATCAGCGGTGCTGTAGCTCAGGGATGGGTTGCTCCAGAAGCATTCTGCGTAAAGGCTGCTGATAATATGACAGACCTCTATGGCGTAATGTGGAAGCCAGCTGACTTCGATCCTAAGAAGAAGTACCCTATCATCTCTGTGGTATATCCTGGTCCTTATTATGGATTCGTACCAGTTGATTTCTCACTCTGCGAGACATACTGTACTACAATGGCACAGATGGGATGTATCGTAATCAAGGTAGGTCACCGTGGTGATACTCCAATGCGTGGTAAGTTCTATCATACTTATGGATACGGTAACATGCGTGACTATCCTCTTGCCGACGACAAGTATGCCATTGAGCAGCTTGCCAAGCGATTCGACTATATCGACATCAACCGTGTTGGTATTTATGGTCACTCAGGTGGTGGCTTCATGGCTGCTGCTGCTCTTATGACCTATCCTGATTTCTATAAGGCTGCTGTATCATGCTCTGGTAACCACGATAATAATATCTATAACCGTGGTTGGGGTGAGTGCTACAATGGCGTAAAGGAAGTCGCTAAGACTGTAACTGATAGCCTTGGTAATAAGAAGACTGATTACGACTTCAAGTTCACAGTAAAAACCAATCAGGAACTTGCTAAGAACCTCAAGGGTAATCTCCTCCTCGTTACAGGTGATATGGATACTAACGTAAACCCAGCAAATACCTATCGTCTTGCTGATGCACTCATCAAGGCGGGTAAGGACTTCGATCTTCTCGTAATACCAGGAGCCGGACACGGCTATGGAAGTGCTGAAGATTATTTCCAGCAGAAGATGTTCCGCTTCTTCGCTAAGCATCTGATTGGTGATAATCGTGTGGACGACTGGGCAAATGTTTACCAGTTAAAATAATAGTAGTAGAAGATATATTCTCAATCTTTCTTTTACATAGAAAAGCCAAAAGTAAAGGCAAGAGCGTTGCTATACTAAAAATAGCAACGCTTTTTGCTAAAACAAAGTGAGTAAACGTCTTGATAAGTGGATAGTAAGTGCAGTCTTTTCTCAATCTGCTATCTACTTCCTGTATTCATCATACAAAAATAAGAAAGACAAAAAATGAATAAATTATTAGGCATCATTGCTTTTTCCTTAGTCGCAAGCTATTCTTTTGCTCAGCAAAAGCGTCCTCTTGACATTGATGCATGCTCAAAATGGATGCGTGTGGACAATGCAAAACTGTCACCTACAGGTAGATATGTGACTTATAAGATTGTGCCTATCGATCCAGAAAGCAATGCGGATGTCGTAAATTCTACTATCCTTTACGATAGTAAGAACCCATCAAAGCGTGTAGAATTAGGTGATATGCTAAATGTATTCTTTTTCAATCAAGATAAGAATCTTTATTTCTCTCTCGCCGATTCTACTGGTACAGAGCGCACCTATATCTATGATTTGCCATCATGTAAGAAGACAGTATGGCAACATCCAGAGCCATTTGAGCCTGTTAAGGGAACCAACTTCGCTGCTTCACGCTTGTTTGTCCCTGAAAATAAAGAAAAAAACATCAAGAGCCACAATAATCTCATCATCAGAAACCTTAGCAATAAGGATTCTGTCTGCGTGAAGAATACTCTCAGTTTCAGCTTTTACAACAATGGACGAAACGTCATCTTCCTTCAGGATGTCGAAGAAGATTGCCATATAAAGTATGGTCCAATAATGGGTCCATACAAGACTCTCTGCAAAGCGCAGAAGAACTCAATGGCTAAATTCTTCTCTTTTGATAAGAAGACACTCTCTGGTAAGTTCAATGTCAAGGATTCTATCTATTGCACTTTCGATTTGGCTCAGCGTACCGTTGATACTTTGTTCGTAGTTTCAGAGGTTTCTGTTCCTAAGAATCTTAGAATCGTAAAGCGTAGTCTGATGCTCAATCCGAACTATGTGATGCTCGAATTGACAGATGTCAACACTCCAATGCCAAAGAGAATCAAAGAAACCAGAAAGAAAGATGATAGCTTTGAACTCGAACTTTGGACATGGGATGAAATGGAAGTGCCTACATTGCAGACTGCAAGGTCAATGGTAACACCATCCTACGAAAAATACATCTACAATCGTACTACACATCAACTTGTAAAGGTTGCTCCTGCAGAAGGTAAATTAATTTTGCCTTTCCGTAAGATGGAAGATTTCAATTACGTGCTCTATATGGATGAAACTCCATATGAGAAAGAAAAGGAATGGAGAGAAAAGCAACCTTATGACCTCTATCTCGTTGATATACGCACAGGCGCTAACCAGTTGTTAGGTAAAGAATACATTGATCGGCCTAAATGGTCTCCTACAGGAAGATGGGCTCTCGTCTATGATCCTGTCAAGCAGAATTGGAATAAGTTCGACTCTGAGACTGGAGAAGTAACCAATGCCTCTGCAGATATTCCATATCCAATTTATAGTGAAAAGCATGACCAGCCTGCTCCGGCTCCTGCTTATGGCATTTCCGGATGGTCTGCTGATGGAAAATCAGTATATATCATGGATGCGTATGATTGGTGGAAGGTTTCTCTCGATGGCGCTCACAAGACTACTTGTCTGACACGTGGCAATGGCAGAAAGAACCAGATATCATATCAGATTCTCTATAGCAATATAGATAAGAACCTGTTGGCGGAATTAATTTAGTGCATACTTAATTCTGCCAATGGGCTTGTCGTTAATGAAGTTTACGTATTGCA
>URDM01000041.1 GCA_900546575.1 uncultured Prevotella sp. | reverse complement strand
CCAAATTTTATTAGTTATATTACGTTAATTAACTCCCTCATTTTCAAACGATTACGTTAGAATTAACAGAGTATTGAATAACAGTAAGTTTCTTTTTTAGTTGTTCTGCCATACGTGTTGCGTATTTTGTGCGCAATTCCGTAAAACGTGCTCTTGTCGTAACCCCTCTGTCGCCAGCATCTCGTTCGTCATCATAAATGACATAGGTATTCTTGTCATTATATGTTTTTGAATCTTTTGCTAAAGCGTCCTCTGTAGCATTAAGAATATTGATACAGACCTCACCAAAGCCCATGTTGTGTGCAATCGTATTGTTGAGTTCTCTATCAAAGGCATCCAAATTTGCTTGAACTTGTGCAGAAATTGCCATTTCGGCAGTATTTTTCTGTTCATCTATTAATTGGTTCGATTTAGAAGTATTCTCCTCTATATAGTGCTTTGCACTAACTAATTCCTTTGACAGAATAGAAAAACCATGTTTCTCTACAAAGAAATAGTGAACATTTGTCATAAAACTGAATGTCCAAAAAATAAAGAAACCGAGAAAATTTAAGACAAACGCTGAACGCGAAGGCCTAACACGATTCCTTAATTCTTTAATGACATTGGTCAAACACATGCCTGCTAAAATTGAGACTATTAGAACAAGCACAAATACAAGCCACATAGTCCATGTGTCAGAACCATTTAATAGGTTCAACCAAAGTGAAGTTGCCGTAAAATAAGCACTAAAACCTGCAAATAGCAAATAGCCAATTAATGTTGCAAGTTTTACAATAAGTTTGGAATTTCTCATTTTAATTGTTTTTTATTATTTGTTTTCTGTTTATGAATCATTCTATTTAAAAGTAACCACTATAAGTGCATTTCCAAAAACGCGCTCGGTACATACGCTGTAACAACAGTCACCAAGTCATCCACCACAACTCCTACTCTCTGTTGTCCTTGCCATCTTGCCACTCTTCCTATCACTCCCTTGAATGCTCCGTCTGTTACTCTCACCATCTGTCCTTTCTTGAACTTTGGCACTTCGGCTAATGACACTATTGTGTTGTCGGTTTCGGCAGCATAGATGATTTTTAGACTTTCCATCTGATGATTGGGGACAATCATTGGGGTCTTTTCGATTCGGTTGCCAACATGGGTGTGACGATAATAAAAGCGGAGAAAGGGGAGATTTACGTTGTCGTAAACAAAGTGTTTAAGTTGGTCTAAGGTTCCGTAAGCGAAGAAAATGTTTGGTAATAGTGATTCGGTTACAGTTTTGCGTTTGCCTTTAATTAGTTTTACTGTCGTTTGTGTAGGGTAGAAGGCTGTGATGCCTTTTGCTGTCATGTACTCGTATGCGGTCTTTTCTCTGCCGTAAGTGCAGCGTAGAGCATACCAATGGGGAGGGTCTTGCGAAAGTGCATAGCTGGTGGACACCCCAGTATATGAACTCTCGGCTTTTTTACTGCTTTGAGCTTTGGGGAGGGCGTTGGGGGTAAGTCCAGCGCAGGAAGGGATTTCACCACCTCCGGAGGTGTGTATATCTTCTGATATACAGCCATCGATATTCATATCGCTTAACTTAATTCTAGACAGAATTACGTTGGTACAGACAAAAAGAAGCGTGAACCGTCCGTTGTCCGATCCACACTCTGAGGCCGTGAGAAGTGCCTATACTGCTGAACGAACAACAGTATAGCCCACGCCGATATGATATATAGCAATATCCGCACTTTCGGCATGATGCAAATAATTGTACGACAAAATGTCAGAACACAATAAATGCTTCAGCAAAAATACGAAAGGTATATCACACCTCTGGACATTTACCGTTGTCATGTTCAAGGCAGTACATGTATCTTGAAATTTCTCACGTTTCAGAGTGTACGTTGAACGTGACGTTTGTAAACGCCTAATATGTCTGGACTGCTTTTCCCACCCAATACCCGCTTTGTGTAGATATGTCATATTGATGACCTTATTACACTCTGCACGGCGTAGGCTGCCGAGTCGGTTGTCATATGTGATAAGAACACGTTCTTTTTCGACAACAGCGGTCTGGCTTTTCAGTCCGAATGCAAAGTTACAAAAGAAAAATGAAAAAGTATTATTTTGCAATAAAAATTATACAAATTTTTTATTACAAATATCGTACAGGCAGTAAAAAAGTGTTACAAACAGAATTTCGATTCTGGAGTTTACGGAAGCGTTTTTCATATGTAACGGAAGTGGCGGATGCCATATATTTAGTCATTCTGGGCTTCTTTGCACTCCAAAGGAACTACTTTTGGAGTGCAAAGAAGCCCTTTTTAGATTGCAAAACGACTACTATTGCAATGCTATTAGGGCTTATGAGGAGGGCTAAAGTTGCCCTTTTGAAGAGAAAAGGAGCCTTTTCTGATGGCTCGCAATTGCACATCCACGCTCTAAAACACCGCAACTCGTTGAGTATTAAAACAATAATCGCTGCACGCTCAAAACTCACGAATTTTGCGCTAAAGATTTCCTCGCGCGTTCAACTCGCAGTTTTGAGCGGTCAGAAATGCAAATATAGTAACGAAGCGCAGCTCGCTCCAGTTGAGGAGGTGATGTGCTGATGGGGTGTAGTTTGCCAACTGAACTATCACCATTATACGCAATAAATATGGTTTAAAAGTCAAAAAATCAGGCAAGCGTGTTTTTATGTGCAATAGTTTGTATAACTTTGCAGTCCAAAACGTATATTATGAACCAGGAAATAGAACGCAGGCGAACTTTCGCCATCATATCACACCCTGACGCAGGTAAGACTACGCTCACCGAGAAGTTCCTTCTCTTTGGCGGCCAGATACAGGTGGCAGGTGCAGTAAAGAACAACAAGATACGCAAGTCGGCTACATCCGACTGGATGGAAATCGAGAAGCAGCGTGGTATCTCTGTGTCAACGTCGGTTATGGAGTTTGACTACGAGGGCTACAAAATCAATATTCTTGACACTCCGGGCCACCAGGACTTCTGCGAGGACACATACCGCACTCTCACAGCTGTCGACTCTGCCATCATTGTAGTCGATGGAGCCAAGGGTGTGGAGACTCAGACACGTAAACTGATGGAGGTTTGCCGCATGCGCAACACTCCGGTTATCATCTTTATCAACAAGATGGACCGCGAGGGACGCGATCCCTTCGACTTGCTTGACGAACTGGAGGAGGAACTCCAGATTAGTGTACGCCCGCTGTCATGGCCTATCAACATCGGTGCCAAGTTCAAGGGTGTGTACAATATCTATGAGAACAAGCTCGACCTCTTCAAGCCCGACAAGCAACGCGTGACGGAGAAGGTGGAGGTAGACATCAACTCTACAGAACTTGAAGAGCACATCGGCGAGCAGGATGCCAAGCAGCTGCGCGACGACGTGGAGCTGATTGACGGCGTATATCCCGAGTTTGACGTTGAGACATACCGTTCGGCAGAAGTGGCTCCCGTATTCTTCGGTTCGGCATTGAACAACTTCGGTGTGCAGGAACTGCTCAACTGCTTTGTCAAGATAGCTCCATCGCCAAGACCAACAAAGGCTGAGGAGCGCACCGTAGAGCCCGAAGAGCCGAAGTTTACCGGCTTCATCTTCAAGATTACAGCCAACATCGACCCCAACCACCGATCATGTATCGCTTTCTGCAAGGTGTGCAGTGGCAAGTTCGAGCGCAACAAGCCCTATCTGCATGTGCGTCAGGGCAAGACTCTGCGTTTCTCTTCGCCCACCCAGTTTATGGCTCAGCGCAAGAGCACCATCGACGAGGCATGGCCGGGCGACATCGTAGGTTTGCCCGACAACGGCATCTTCAAGATTGGCGACACACTGACCGAGGGCGAGAAGCTTCACTTCCGCGGACTGCCTTCGTTCTCGCCTGAGATGTTCAAGTATATCGAGAACGACGACCCAATGAAGGCAAAGCAGCTTGAGAAGGGTATCAACCAGCTCATGGACGAGGGTGTGGCACAGCTGTTTGTCAATCAGTTTAACGGCCGTAAGATTATCGGCACCGTGGGTCAGTTGCAGTTTGAGGTGATACAGTATCGTCTGGAGAACGAGTACAACGCCAAGTGTCGTTGGGAGCCAGTTCATCTGCACAAGGCTTGCTGGATAGAGAGCGACGACGCCGAGGAACTCGACCAATTCAAGAAGCGCAAGTATCAGTATATGGCTAAGGACCGCGACGGACGCGATGTATTCCTTGCCGACTCGGGCTATGTGCTGTCTATGGCTCAGCAGGACTTCAAGCACATCAAGTTCCACTTCACAAGCGAGTTCTAAGAAAAGTAAAAAGGTAAAAAAGTAAAAGAGTAAAAAGGTAAAAGAGTAAAAAGGCTGAAGAGATTATTGTCTCTAAGACTATACATAAAGCAATGAGGGTGTGTCAATTTGTTTTGACACACCCTCATTTTATTTTCGAGGCTTTCCCATTTTATTTATACAACCGGATTCAACCGTTCAATTTCCTGTTTCTGCAGACCAGTTGCTTTTGCAATGTCGTCAATTGACATTCCCATATTTAATAAATTTCTGGCAATCTCAACACGTCCTTCTGCTCTGCCTTCAGCTCTGCCTTCAGCTCTGCCTTCCTCCATGCTTCTCCTATTAGAATCGACAAAAAGCAAGCGTTCTGCACCGAGTTTGTCCCAAAAGTCGTCGTAGGCAAGAAGCTCATTTTTCGACATTGCTGATTCTTCTACAGCCTTTAGTGCTTTAGAGGTCTCGGGATTGTCCAGCAGTTCTTGCGGAACTTCCTTTGTATGCTCATCTATCTCTGTCAGAAATCTAAGCCACAGCACAGCCATTTTCTTTTCTTTGATGGAATGAGCCTGGAATTTTGGCAGCTCCACGAATGTGAAATGAAGTCCGTCGATAATCTCGTCGCTATGCAGTTCGTGCACTACATTGTAGTTATGGATAAACTCATCCGGATATTCCTTCATGAAAGTCTCGTTGACAAGATTGAGCGAATAGACAGGCTGTAACATTTCATACTTGCGCTTTTTGTCAAGCTGACGCACAAAAGCCTTGGAAGCATTAAACAGCACACGCTGTTTGAACGCCTCTGTCCACAGCATCTGCATTTCTACAATAAATTGCCTGTTCTTTACATCACGACATCTCACGTCAACAATACTGTTCTTACCTACGTAATTGTCGGGCACAAGTTCAGGCGACAAATACTCAACGCTCTCTATCTGCCCGTCATCAGCCAATGGCAGCAGGGCGTTAAGCAGACTGATGAGCAAATCCTTATGCTCACCAAATATCTTCTTGAATGTGAGGTCGGCTTTAGGGTCAAGATATCTCATAGTGGAACTATATTTATTGTTTACATATTGTTATATATGGCAAATTTACGAATAAAAATCGACAACGTTGTGGTTTTACAGATTAATTGTTGAGATTAAAATGTATATTTATATAAGAATACACGTGATGAATTGAAAATTAATATTTACCTTTACAGCCGAATAAGAAACAACAAACATAAGAAATGAAACCTTTCGCAAAACAAACAATCTACAGCAAGTCTGTATTCAAGACATTGGGGGTGGCTCTGCTTACAGCCACTTTGGGTTTTGGCTCGCACACAACGGCTGCTGCCAAATCCGACAACAACTCTACAGCTAAGGAAATTGAGAACTATTTCGGCCAGCGTCTGACTGGAAAGGATGCGCAGCTCAACTGCAACGCCAAGGTGAAGACGGCTGACGTGGCATCGTCAAGAACTATGGTTTGGGAGGCATGGAAGCGTGCCAACGACGCACAGGACAAGAACATAATGGTAGGTCTGCCTAACCTGTCGGACGCCAAGACCGGCAAATGGCAGTTGCCCGAACAACTTGAACCCAACGCCATTATGCCATTTTATTATGGTAAGAAGGTGGCAGCCGGTGAGACTGTACCTGCCGACGGACTGCCTCTGTTCGTTTACATGCACGGCTCTGGACCGAAGGCGCAGGAATGGATAACCGGATTGAAGCTCGCCCAGATGTTTGAGGATTCGCCTTCCGCCTACTTCATACCGCAAATACCTAACGAGGGCAACTATTACAGATGGTGGCAGAAGTCAAAACAGTGTGCCTGGGAGAAGCTGCTGCGCATGGCTATGCTATCGGGCGAAATCAATCCCAACCGTATTTATATGTTCGGCATATCGGAGGGCGGATACGGATCGCAGCGCCTTGCTTCTTATTACGCCGACTATCTGGCTGCTGCCGGACCTATGGCAGGCGGCGAACCGCTGCGCAATGCTCCCGTAGAAAACTGCGCCAACATCGGTTTCTCGTTCCTCACTGGCGAGTACGACCAGATGTTCTTCCGCAACCAATTCACCACTGATACCAAAATGGCGTTTGACAGTCTGCAAGCTCTGCACCCCGACCAGTTCAAGCACCGCATCGAACTGGTGCCCAACTGCGCCCATCAGATTGACTATCGCCCCACAACACCATGGCTCAGCAAGTTCACACGCAACCCCTACCCCAAGCATATGATGTGGGAGGACTTTGATGTAGACGGACGTCATCGTCAGGGATTCTACAATCTGCGTGTTGACAAGCGCCCCGTTCTCGACCCTATGTCGCGCACTACATACACAATGGACATCACTGGCAACAACGTAAACATCACAGCGAAGACCGTGACATACGAGGTTCTGCAGACCGACCCATACTGGCACAGCATCGAAATGAAGATAAAGCGCCACTATTCGGAAGCCGCCGACCTGCAGTTCACCGTGTTCCTCGACGAGCATCTGGTAGATATGAACCGCAAGGTTACGGTGATGGTCAACGGCCGTAAGGTGTTTGCAGGCAAACTGAAGCCTAACCTTCAGAACATGGCAGAAAGTCTGGCTACATTCGGCGACCCTTGCCGCATCTATCCGGCGGCAGTGCAGGTGAAGCTGTAGTCTACTTGTCTATCTTGCTTATCTCGCTTGCCTCCCAGTCCTGCCACTGCTTCATGGCTTCCTGCCAATCGGTCTGCTCGCCAGCGGCAACAGCGTCCTGCATCCAGGCTGCTTCGTCGCGCTCACGGTCGCGTGCACGCTTGGCTTTCATGTCGGCAATGGTCTGGTCGTCGAGTATGCGTATGGCGCCACGGTGTATGGCGTCATAAAGTTCCTGCTCGCCAAATGCACGTCCAGGCACATTAAAATCGGAGATGTTGAATTCATACTCTACACGCAGCTTATGACGAATCTCCTTCTGCTTGGCACGGTTGGCACAGTTCTTCAGTCGCAGTAGCTTGGCAATGCCCTGAATTTCGGAATCAGAATATTTGTTTCTTCCCATACAAAATTAAGAATAGTCTGAATTAATATTATTCGTAATCAATTTTACATACATTAAAATAATGGCAATGTCCGCAGCATTCAATGCAGACATTGCCATTGTTTTATGCTTAACAACTTGCAAAATTAGCTTATTTTGTTAAATAATCTACTTTTTAACCACAAATATTTGTTTTGTTCGAATATAAGCTATATATTTGCGGTATCATTTTTTGATGATTTCGATTTTTACGAAATCAACAGTTATGAGGTTGGTAGCTTCCTGCACCAACCTCTTTTGTTTTTATGCCGTTGCATCATCGTGCCAAACGCAACTGAGAACGGTCGATGTCGCCCGAACCTTTCTTTGAGGTGTTGAGCGTGCGCAACGTTCCCTTCAACTCTGCGTCGCCACTGCCGCGCAGGTCAATATCGGCATTGCCACAATTGATGAAGTCAAGATCGATGTCGCCACTGCCTTGCAACGAAGCCTTCACATCGGCTACACCTTTGAGCGTAGCGTCAAGATCGCCCGAGCCTCTGAGTGCTGCATTTGCATTGCGTGCCTTCAGCATCTTCACCTCAAGGTCGCCGCTGCCAAGCAGTTCGAAGTTTGCCACAGCACAGTCTACAGCCTGCGCTTCAACATCACCGCTGCCACGCAAGCGCAACGATATATTGTCGCACAACACCTTGCGCAGGTCGACATCACCCGAACCAGAGAGTTCTACATTGAGAGCGTCAGTGTCAATATTGCTTTGCGCTTCAAAATTGCCCGATCCTTTCAAGTAGACAGAAGTAATGTCGGGCGACGATACATATACGGTGAGGCGCGCCGGACCGACTATTCTCATTCCACGACCTTTAGTTGTAACAACAAGAGTCTCGCCATTCTGCTTTATGTCGAGATTGTCTACCAGACTCTTGGTTCCCTCAATACGCACCGACGATGTCTTGCCTTGAACAAACTTTATATCAGCCGAGGTGTACGACTCAATCTTGCAGAAATAGCCAACCTTAACTACACGTTTCACGAAAGAACGGTCTGCCTTCAGATTCTTGCTCGAATAGCATGCTATGCATGCAACACTCATCGTCACCAAGACAATGAATGAAAAGATACGTTTTGCTGTCATCATAATACCAAATATTAATTATTAATCAGATTTTTGACGCAAAGCTACAAAAAAAAGTTGCAAAAACGAAAAAAAGTTGGCTGTACCATACTTAATTTGTAACTTTGCAGCCAATACATTATTATAACAATGGGCATAGAATTATTAACCGCGGCGGAAGCCGAAGCACTCAAGGCATATATCAACACAGCCGAACACATTATTATTTGTTGTCATAAGTCGCCCGACGGCGACGCTATCGGATCGTCGCTCGCATGGGCCGACTATCTGCGTACACTCGGCAAAGCCCCCGAAATCATTGTGCCTGACGCTTATCCCGACTTTCTGCAATGGCTGCCAGGCTCCGAACGCATCATACGATATGACAAGCACGCTGCCGACAAGGCCGACCCGATGCTTGCCTCAGCCGACCTTATATTCTGTCTCGACTTCAACGGCACCGACCGTGTGGACGATATGAAGGACGCTTTGGAGCAGTCGCCAGCCAAGAAGATTATGATCGACCATCATCTCGACCCTCATATGGACACCGTTCTGACCATATCTCACCCGCATATGTCGAGCACTTCCGAACTCATATTCCGTATAATATGGCAGTTGGGCGGCTTCGAAGAGATGTCGCGCAAGTGTGCCGTATGCGTATATTGTGGTATGATGACCGATACAGGCGGCTTTACATATAACTCTACGCGCCCCGAGATATTCTACATTGTCAGCTTACTGCTCACCAAGGGCATCGACAAGGACAAGATATACCGCAACGTATTCAACAACTTCAGCCCCTGGGCCATACGTCTGCGCGGCTATCTGATGAGCCAGAAGCTCAACGTTTTCGGCGACATTCACGCCTCTTACTTCACCATCTCGCGCCGCGACATGCGCGACTTCCACTTCATCAAGGGCGATGCTGAGGGTCTTGTCAACGAACCATTGAAGATAAAAGGCATGCGCCTGTCGGTTTCACTGCGCGAGGACGACCGTCGCGACAACACCATCTGGGTATCGCTGCGCTCGGTAGACGACTTCCCCTGCAACAAGATGGCAGCCGACTTCTTCAACGGAGGCGGACATCTCAACGCCAGCGGTGGCCGACTCAACTGCTCACTCGACGAGGCCGAACGCATAGTAAGAACGGCATTTGAGCAATACAAAGACCTGCTCACGAAATAAAAAAACGTGAAATATTGTCAACCCAAGGTGACATTACATATAATTTTTGTACTTTTGTACGATAATTAGTGATTACAATCAAATAAAAAAGAAAAAGCAATTGATGAAGACGTTAAAATTCTTAGCGCTCACACTCATAGCCATCGTGGCTCTTGCTTCGTGTAGCGACAGCGAAACTTATGCCGACATGAAAAAGAAGGAACGCTCGGCTATAAACAGATACATTGCCAACCAAAAGATAAAGGTCATATCTGAGGATGTATTCAATGCACAAAACCAGACCACTAACGTTGACAAAAACGAGTGGGTGCTCTTTGAAGGCACTGGAGTATATATGCAGATAGTGCGCGAGGGATGCGGCAAGAAACTGGAAAGCGGCAAGACCGAAAAGTTACTGTGCCGATTCAACGAGTACAACATTCTCGAATCAGACTCATCTCTGCAATGCACCAACATCTACTCATACAACTGGTTGGTAGAAAAAATGACTGTGAAGAATACATCAGGTACATTCTCTGGCACATTCGACAAAAAAAGCAGTCTGATGTACAACACATACAGCTCAACAGCTGTTCCTTCGGGATGGCTCGTTCCGCTTACTTATATCAAGCTTGGCATTCCGGCTTCAGCAACCGACGAGATTGCCAAGGTGAAACTTATTGTTCCGCACTCAATGGGACAAAGCAATGCCTCGCAGAAAGTTTATCCGTGCATGTACGAGATAACATACCAGTTGGGACGATAACAACAGAATCGGCGGCCACACAACAACGGCCACCAACATACTAAAGACTAAAGTCAATCATTAAAAAACATCATTACTATGACACTAATCAAGTCAATTTCAGGTATCCGCGGCACTATCGGCGGACCTACGGGCGACACTCTCAATCCGCTCGACATCGTTAAGTTTACAACTGCCTACGCTACATTCATGAAGCGCAATGCCAAGACCGAGGGTCGCGGCAAGATTGTTGTAGGACGCGACGCACGTATCTCTGGCGACATGGTACGCAACATCGTGTGCGGTACTCTTATGGGTATGGGACTTGATGTAATCGACATCGATCTCGCTACTACTCCTACTACTGAGCTGGCTGTACGCTGGACTGGCGCTATGGGCGGTATCATCATAACAGCAAGCCACAACCCACGTCAGTGGAACGCTCTGAAGCTGCTCAACAGCGAGGGCGAATTCCTGACAAAGGAAAACGGCAACGAGGTTCTCGCTATTGCAGAAAGCGAAGACTTCGACTATGCCGACGTTGACAACCTGGGCCACTATACACGCGACGACTCTATGGACGCACGCCACATTCAGAGCGTACTCGATCTTAAGCTCGCTGACGTTGAGGCTATCAAGAACGCCAAGTTCAAGGTATGTGTAGACGCTATCAACAGCGTTGGTGGTGTTATCTTGCCCGAACTCCTTAAGGCTCTCGGCGTAGAGTTCACAATACTCAACGGCACACCTAACGGCGACTTCGCCCACAACCCGGAACCATTGGAGAAGAACCTCCATGGCATCATGGACGAAATGAAGAGCGGCAAGTACGACCTCGGTATCGTTGTTGACCCCGATGTTGACCGTCTGGCTTTCATCTGCGAGAACGGCGAGATGTTTGGCGAGGAATACACACTCGTTAGCGTAGCCGACTACGTACTCTCACACACACCGGGCAACACCGTAAGCAACCTCTCTTCTACACGTGCCCTGCGTGACGTAACCGAGAAGCACGGCGGCGTATACGCTGCATCGGCAGTAGGCGAGGTTAACGTTACCACCAAGATGAAGGCCGAGAACGCTGTTATCGGCGGCGAGGGCAATGGCGGTGTCATCTATCCTGAGAGCCACTACGGTCGCGACGCATTGGTAGGTATCGCTCTGTTCCTCTCTTCACTGGCTCACAAGAAGTGCACAGCAAGCGAGTTGCGTGCTACATTCCCAAGCTATCAGATTGCCAAGAACCGCATCGACCTCACTCCGTCTACCGACATCGACGCAATCCTCGAGAAGGTAAAGGAAATGTTCAAGGACGAGAAGATTACTGACATCGACGGCGTTAAGATTGATTTCCCCGACAAGTGGGTTCACCTGCGCAAGTCGAATACCGAGCCTATCATCCGTGTATACAGCGAGGCTGCTACAATGGAAGAGGCTGACGCACTGGGCAAGAAGCTCATGCAGGTAGTTTACGACATGCAGTAATTAGAATAATACAAAATGCCGCAACATCCAATTTCATAGATGGATTGTTGCGGCATTTACGTTTATAACACTTCAGACCTTACGTTTGGAGTTATAAAATTGACTTAGGGTGTTTCACCATAAAACAGAACAGACATGAGCAAATCCTTCTTTACAGCAATAGCCATAGTTACAGCTATGCTTACATGCACCAATGCCATGGCACAACAGGCCGACAACTTCCCCTACCCTACAGTGCCCGACACGCTGCGCACTGCCGAGACACGTGCATTGTATGTAATGGAGCACTACTGGGACCGATTCAACTTTACTGACACCACACTCATGCACCGCCCCGAAACGACCGAACAAGGATTTGCCAACTTCATCGACCTGTTGCCGCGTGTAGCCCCGTCGACTGCCACTCTCGGCATAAAGGCATTGGCAGACCACCTCTACAACATAAAGACCGGCAAAAAAGACGACAGTAAAACACCCGAACTAATACGCGATTATTTCGCCACACTGACAGAGAAATATCTCGGCGACTCCGACTCGCCGTTGCACAACGACTTGCTCTACGCCCAGTTTCTCGACATAATGGCTGCAAATAAGTTCGCCTCAATGGCCGAACGCACACGCAACGAATACATGGCGCGCAATCTCAAGAAGAATCTTCCGGGCACCACAGCCACCGACTTTGTGTATATCGACCGCAAGAACCAGCAACACCGGTTGTACAATCTGAAAGCAAAATACACCTTATTATATTTCTACGACCCCGATTGCGACCACTGTCACGAAACCGCTGCACAGATTGCAGCAATGCCCGAAACATCATCGCCAGCCATCAGCGTGCTCGCCATATACCCCTATAGCGACTCCGACATGTGGAAGACGAAAAAGTCGCGCATGCCCGCCACATGGACCGAAGGCTACAGTCCCGACGGACAAATCACCACCGACGACATATACTACATCAAGTCGGTACCGTCGGTATATCTGCTTGACGAACAAAAACGAGTAGTGCTGAAGAATCCAAGCATCACACTACTGCAAAATACATTACGGAAACTGACGGCAACAGCCGCCAAGTAATATTACAAAAACAAAAAACCGCGAGGCTTAATAAGCTTCGCGGTATTTGTTTTCGTCCTTATCCTCAAGCATCGAGAGATAGCTCTGATAGCGTGATGCTGCTATGTAGTGCTCCTCAACGGCTTTAAGTACGGCACAACCAGGTTCGTGAGTGTGCGTGCAGTTGTTGAAGCGGCAGTCCTTCGAGAAGTGGAATATATCCTTGAAGTAGCTTGTCAGCTCTTCAGGCTCGATGTCGAACGTTCCGAAACCCTTGATGCCCGGAGTGTCGATGATCCATCCACCCTCGGGAAGCGGCAACATTTCAGAAAAAGTAGTGGTATGCATACCCGTGTTATGTGCGTCGGAAATCGACGACGTGCGCAGGTTGGCATCGGGAAGGATATGATTGATGAAGGTAGACTTGCCCACACCGCTGTTGCCGCTGAGCAATGTAATCTTGTCCTTCAGCATAGGCTGTATGCTGTCCATACCCAGTCCCGTAGTGGCCGACACAGCCACACACTCGTAGCCAATCGTACGATAGAGCGTCATCATCATCTCCTGATAGTGACGTTCTTCATCCGAGAGAATATCGGTCTTGTTGAACACGAGCACAGTCGGAACGCTGTAAGCCTCGGCAGTGGCAAGAAAGCGGTCGATGAAAATGGTGCTTGTCTGCGGATAGTTGACCGTGACGATAAGAAAAGCCTGATCGACATTGGCCGCAATGATGTGGCTCTGTTTGCTCAGGTTTTGCGACTTGCGTATGATATAATTGCGTCGGTCGCAAATGGCAGTGATGAAAGCCGTGCCCTCCTGATTGCGCACAATCTCCACACGGTCGCCCACAGCAACGGGATTGGTGCTGCGTATGCCTTTAAGGCGGAAGTTGCCCTTTATCTTGCAGTCTACATTCTGCGCGTCGTCAGTGCGCACAGTGTACCAACTGCCCGTGTTCTTTATTACTAAACCTTGCATTGAATAAAAGTAAAAGAGTAAAAGAGTAAAAAAGTAAAAGGGTAAAAAGGTAAAAGGCAATATTATTCTTCACCTCAATTCTACCTTTTTACTCTTTTACTTTTTTTACCTTTACATTATACTGTCATGATTTCCTTCTGCTTTGCAGCGAGCAGGTCATCTACCTTCTTGACAAACTTGTCGTGAATTTTCTGGAGTTCGCCCTCAGCGTCCTTCTCCAAATCTTCCGACAGACCGTCCTTGATAGCCTTCTTCAGTTTGTCCTTTGTCTCCTGACGAGCATTGCGAATCTCCACCTTAGTGCGCTCGCCGATCTTGTTGCACTGCTTGACAAGCTCCTTACGGCGTTCCTCTGTAGGCTGCGGAATGCCAAGGCGGATAATCTCGCCGTTGTTTTCGGGAGTGATGCCTACGTCGCTATCCATGATAGCCTTCTCAATCTCGCGGATCTGCTTCTTGTCGAAAGGACGGATAGCGATAGTGCGTGGATCGGGCACAGTAACGTTGGCTACCTGGTTCAATGGCACCATCGAACCCCATGAACTAACTCTTACGCCGTCAAGAATTGCCACGTTGGCACGTCCGGCACGGATGCGTGCAAGCTGCTCCTCAAGGTACATTGCACCCATTTCCATGCGCTCCTCGGCGCTGTTCAATGTTTCTTTTACGTCTATCATATTAATATTGTATTAGTTTCGTACTGTCGTTTTTCATTATTCGATTTGCAAATTTAATGAAAATACTTGACACTACGCTACAATACAAACCAAAATTATTGCAATAATACGCCCTATATCTCTTTTAATATGGTTAGCCACAAAAAAACACAATGAATATTTGCTTATATTAAAAATATTGGTAAATTTGCATAACTATGAACGAAAGAGTACTGCGCGAACTGCCGCCGCTGCACGAAAAGGACTTCATGTACGTGGCTGACAGACGTAAGAAAGAATTTACCTATCCAATACACAAGCACGAAGTGTTTGAACTGAACTATGTAGAGAACGGAGAGGGAGTGGTGCGTATCGTCGGCGACAACACCCAGACGATAGGCAACAGCGACCTTGTGCTCATAACAAGCCCCGACCTTGAGCACGTATGGCTGCAAGGCGATTGCCACAGCGAGGAGATACGTGAAGTTACGATACAGTTCTTCTTCGACTTCGACAGCTCTGACAGTCTTTTCGGCCGCACACCATTGCTGTCTATCAAGCACTTGTTTGAGAAGGCACGCAACGGAGTGGCGTTTTCGCAGAAAGCGATAGACAAGGTCAGACCGCTCATCGACACCCTTTCGTCAACCCAAGACAAGTTTTATTCGGTCATAAAGTTTATGACCATACTCTACGAGCTGTCGCTTGCCGGCGATACGCGCGAGCTTGCCACGTCGTCGTTTGCAAAGGTAGACGTCGACAGCGACAGCCGTCGCATACTCAAGGTGAAGGACTACATAAGCAATCATTTCACCGAAGATATCCGCCTTGCCGACCTTGCCGACCTCGTAGGCATGTCTGCCACATCGTTCAGCCGGTTCTTCAAGCTTCGCACCAGCAAGACTCTCAGCGACTATGTGGTTGAGATGCGCCTTGGCGTGGCTGCCCGCAAGCTCGTCGACACCACCGACAGCATCAGCGAGATATGCTACGACTGCGGCTTCAACACGCTCAGCAACTTCAACCGCCTGTTTCGCAAGCACAAGGGATGCAGTCCGAGAGAATTTCGCGAGAAATACTTCAAGACCAAGATTATAGTTTAGGCTCGCAAGATTGTGTCATACGTTGGCAAGATAATGCCAATGCGATTGACCGTTTTTTGATAATTTTGCAGTCGAACTTTAAAACTTAAAACCCAAAAACAAATAATCAAACAAAGCTATGGGAAAATATTCCAAACGTTTTTTTCTTCCAGCATTGGCTCTGATGACGCTTTCGGGCGTTGCCAATGCTGAGAATATCAGCGTGTCTACACCCAAGACATCGCTCGTAGTGGATGCCACCAAGGGCGGAGCATTCAAATTCGTGTATTATGGCGACAAGCTGGCGGATGCCGACATAGCCACGCTCCAGGCTGGCGGAACGGCTGGCAAGGACGCTTATCCGGTGTATGGCATGATAGGCGAATCGGCTGCTGCACTCTCGGTGCGCCATGCCGACGGCAACATGACTCTTGAGATGGATGTAGACAGCTACACCACTACGACCGAGCAGAACGCCAAAGTGCTGAAGGTGAAGCTCAAGGACCGCGTCTATCCGTTCTACGTTACGGTCTGCTATCGTGCCTATAACGACGTGGACATCATCGAGATGTGGACCGAGATAAACAATGGTGAGAAGTCGACAGTCACCCTCTCGCAATTCGACTCAGCCTATCTGCCCATACGTCGTGGCAACGTATGGATGTCCCACTTCTACGGTGCTTGGGCCAACGAGGCACAACTGTCGGAGGAGGAACTGAAGCCCGGCACATTCGTCATTGAAAACCGCGACGGAACACGCAACGCCCACACATCACGCGGCGAGGTTATGTTCTCGCTCGACGGCAAGGGCAAGGAGAATACGGGACGCGTCATCGGTGCTGCCATCTGCTATTCGGGCAACTACAAGCTGCGTGCCGTGACAGACGACTCGGAGTATCATCAGTTCTTCGCCGGTATCGACGAATACAACTCGGAGTATCACTTGGCTAAGGGCGAGACCTTCACCACTCCCGTCACAGCCTTCTCATACAGCAAGGAGGGAATGAGCGGAGTGAGCCGCAACTTCCATCACTGGGGACGGGAATATAAGCTGATGAACGGCAATCGCGAACGCAAGATTCTACTTAACTCGTGGGAGGGTGTCTACTTCGACATCAACGAGGAGGGCATGGCGCAGATGATGGCAGACATAAAGTCGATGGGTGGCGAGCTCTTCGTGATGGACGACGGATGGTTCGGCGAGAAGTATCCGCGCAAGACCGACAACTGCGCGCTCGGCGACTGGAAGGTGGACCGCGAAAAGCTGCCTCACGGCATTGAGGGTCTGCTCGCTGAAGCCAAGAAGCTGGGCATAAAGTTTGGCATCTGGCTCGAGCCGGAGATGTCCAACACCAAGAGCGAACTCTTCGAGAAACATCCCGAATGGGTTATCAAAGCTCCTAAGCGCGACCTTAAGTGCGGACGTGGCGGCACGCAGGTGGTGCTCGACCTCGGCAATCCTAAGGTGCAGGACTTCGTCTTCTCTATCGTCGACGACATGATGACCAAGTATCCCGAGATTGACTACATCAAGTGGGACGCCAACATGAACATATCCAACCACGGATCGCAGTATCTTACTGCCAACAATCAGAGCCATCTCTACATTGAGTATCACCGTGGTTTCGAGAAGGTATTGCAGCGCATCCGTGCCAAATACCCCGACCTCACCATCCAGGACTGCGCATCGGGCGGTGGACGTGTCAACTGGGGCACACTGCCCTACTTCGACGAGTTCTGGACAAGCGACAACACCGACGCTCTGCAGCGTGTATACATGCAGTGGGGAACCAGCTACTTCTTCCCTGCCATAGCCATGGCTTCGCACATATCCAACGCTCCCAACCATCAGACAGCCCGCACCGTGCCTTTGAAGTATCGCACCGACGTGGCTATGAGCGGACGTCTCGGTATGGAGATACAGCCTAAGGTGCTCAGCGAAGCCGACAAAGAGCAGTGCCGCAAGGCTATCGCCGACTACAAGCGCATCCGTCCAATAGTGCAGTTTGGCGACCTCTATCGCCTTCAGTCGCCCTATGAGAAGAAGGGTGTGGCTTCGCTTATGTACGTGACCGACGCCAAGGACAAGGCGGTGTTCTTCTGGTGGAAGACCGAGTCGTTCTGCAACCAACACCTGCCACGCATCCCAATGGCTGGTCTCAACCCGCAGAAGCGCTATCGCATCACCGAACTTAACCGCATCGACAAGACTCCGCTCGCCTTCGAGGGCAAGACTTTCTCAGGCGAATATCTCATGCAGAACGGCCTGGAGATTCCTTATGGACATAACGCAGACTGGGGCAAAGCCAACGAATGGGCAAGCCGAGTGCTGCTGCTCGAAGCCGCTGAATAACGGAATTTTAAAGATTGCAATTCAATATTAAAACACTCACCTTAAAAAAAGGGCTCCTTTTGCACTCCAAAAGGGGCCCTTTTGCATTGCAAAACGAATCTTTAATATTTAATATTTGTGGGTGGTTAATGATTGTTTTTTTTGTTAGGATGAACCATAATAAAGGGCTGAACTCCAAATTGGAATCCAGCCCTAACAATGTTTTTATATCTGTACGTCAAGACGTAAAAACTTCAGCATTCTATTTCACAACAAACTTCTTACCATTCATCACATATACACCACTCAACAGCTTTGTCGTGTCATTTCCCACACTACGACCATCAATACTATATATGACATTATCGACAGAGCGCTTTTGAACACTTACACCGCTGATTGCTGTAGGATAAGAATCGTTGATATGACTTTTGAAGAAATTCATATAATCATTCCACCATGTTGACGGAGTCTCGTGCTTACAGTCAGCATTTACGGTGTATTGCTTGTCTGCCACCTTCAAATTGTTGTACGGTGCAAAGTTGGTATGCGGTGGACATACGGGGTCTTGCAGTCCCATGCAAGTGAATACAGGGCAAGTAATGTAAGGCGCAAAGTTCTTTGTGTCAAAATAAGAAAGGAACTTATACATATCCTCATCGCTCATGCCAAGATTCTTCTGCTGCTCTTTTGCCACAGAGGCAGGCCATGAACCGACACGGAAGTAATCGGGGAAGTCGCCCATGAACTGAATGGCAGGAGCAATGGCCTTGATACGTGTGTCGAGAGCCGCACCTATAATAGTGAACGCTCCACCCTGGCTTCCACCGGTCATGAATATATTATTCTTCTGTGCCTTGGCGCGTGAGGCAATGAAGTCGATGCCACGAACCACGTCCATATATGCACCACGATAATAGTACTTGTCCTTGTTGCCGAAATTATAGGCAAACCAGTCGCCATATATATTCTTGTTCGGCTCATGATTGTTTATCACCTGGCCACGTACCGAAAGATTAAGTTCAATCCATCCTTCATTGCCGTCGCCGTCAGGACAATAGTCCAAAGCCACATGGTTAGCAGCGTCACTGTCGTAACCGTTCTGAGTAATGATTACCGGATATGTTCCTTCTGCCACGGGTTCTGCATAGTAGCCACGTATGGTGACCGGATTGCCGTCGCCATCGTCAATCGACTGCATCTCTACGAGATAAACATTACGCTTGGCTGTCGACTTCGAATCAATTTTAGTGAGCTTGTAGTTAGGAGTCACTTTTGCGAGGTCGCTCTTTGCCTTATCCCAAAACTCCTTGAAATCGCTCTGTGCATCGGGTGCCGAAACTATAGAGGTAGGATCGTAGCCTATGTTGAAGTCGGCAACTTCCTGATAGTTGGCAGTCACTACAGCATGATAAAAACCGGGAGCCAATTCAGGCATTGTGATGTCGGCATAGCCTGTCTTGCTTGAAGCAACGGCAACGTTCTTTGAATATACATTGACATCAGTGTAGGCATCTGTACGCAGTGCCACCTTCACAGCAACCGTCTGCTCCTTGCTTTCTATATTCTGCAGGCTTACACGCAATGCAGGCGTTTCGCCCTTCTCCCAACACTTGATATAGCTCTTGTCTACACTGGCTACAATATTCGGTATCTGTGTAGGGTCGACAATGTCTACCGATGTCAGAGTGTAGCCCACTCCAGTCACGATACAACCGTTCTCCTGCAACTTGGCAAGCATATCGGCTGTAATAGCATACTCGAAGTATGTCGATGTAAGCTGCTTGTATTCGGCACCGTCTGGCATATCTTTCCAGTCGCCTGTAGAAAGATGTCCCTGTGCACCAATAGCAAGCGACGCATAGTTGAAGCGCAAACGATTGCCCACCTTGGCATCTGCGAAGAACGATTTGTCCAGCGTCTGCCATCCGTTGGTACCGTTCCAATCAATAGCCTTTGAACCTGTCCATACCGTATTGATGGGATTGCCCTTCTCGCCATCGCTTGCCTCCACTTGCTTTACAAGGTCGATACTTGTAGCAGTGTAGTTGCTTCCTGACACCACCAAGCCACTTGCTTTCAGCTCGTCAAGCATATCCTGAGTGATGACAATGGAATATGTAGCCTTGGTTGATGCCGGCAGAGTCACGAAGTCGGTGCCTTTAAGCAATGGCCAACCATCCGACATTGTCTTGAGAGCCATCTGTCCGTCGGCCGATTCGGTAGTATAGCTCACAGCTATCTTGTTGCCAACTTTAGCATTGGCAAACGCCGCAGCTTCTACTGATTGCCAGGCAGCCCAATTACCCATACTAACCGAGCACGACCATAGATTTGTCTTCACTTCTACCGAAGCTGCATCAATTCGCATGCTTAACAGCATGAGCAATGCGAAAAGAAATAATGTTCGTTTCATTATCATGTTTTTGGTTTAAGATATTGTTTTTATTATAACTCTCTCAAATAAAATCTATTTCTTGACGATACGGATGTTTCCTATGCAGAAGTCGGCATTGTAGGCTGCCGAGGGCTGCATCGTGATTCGCAATGTCTGCCATGATCCGGCAGCGCTGATGCCCTTGGTTGCCATAGGTGCAAGCGGAAGGGTTACGGTCTGCCAGTTGCCGAAGGTGTTGATGCCAGCACCGTCAGCAGGATTCCATGCGTAAGAGTCGCCCCAGTTGAAGCTGAACTTCAAGCCTGTAGCCTCTGTAAGCGGATGATCCTTGGTGTTGAGCACCTCAAACTTAAGTACATAGTCGTCGAGATTGGTCATGTCGCCAGCGTCAATCATATTGCAACTGATGTCGTAGGTGTTCCAAGCCCATGCTGCGAAGTTGCCAGTGAAGTGCAGATGCTTGTGTCCGAGAGCCGAAGAAGCAGTAGATGTGGCATCATCGCCCTCAATTTCTACGTTCAGAGCACCGTCCTTGCTGATTGATACACCGTCGAAGTCGGCATACAGAAGGTTGCTTGTCGGGCGGAAAGGCAGACTTACGGTCTGTGCCGAGCCGTCGCTTGCCGACCACTTCAGCGTGATGAACGAGTTGTCGGGAGTGCCTTCGGGAATCTGTATCTTCATCGACTGCTTCGTAACATCGCTCACTGTGGCTTCCTTATCGCCCACAAACACCTTCGACTGCGAGCCGAACTCATAAACGTCGAAGTTGGCACCGCTCAGCGTAACTGTTCCACCAGCATTGGCAAACTCGTTGTCAATACAGCCAACGGTAAGTGACGGGAACGGCACAACGAAGTCGAACGAAGCCGAACCGCGGTCGGTGGTGTATTCAATCTTGTTGACATGTTCGAACGACAGTGTCTCGGGCACACGCACATTGGCGTAAGTGGAAGCCGTATAGATGTCGTCGAGCGCCACTGGCACAGTATTGAAAGTTATCGACTTGACGTTGTTGAGGTTCTTACCCTCAATGCGCACCATCGTACCAATCTCCGCCTGTGTGATAGGTGTTGTGAGTTCAATGTCACCTATGTTGTAGACAGCCTTTATCTCGGGTGCTCCGGCATTAGCCCTCTTGTCGGCAGCGGTATATCCGTCGTTGAAATCGACTATGTCGTCGCACGAAGCAAGCGACACGCAGAGCGTTGCAGCCGCAAAGATGGCTGCAATTGCTCTTATGTGAAATCTGTTATGTTTCATTTGTCCTAAATAATTCAAAATTCAAAACTCCTAATTCAAAATTCAAAATTCCCATTAGTTCCATCCCGGGTTGTTCTTCGTGATATACTTGTTGGTATTAATCTCCGAAGCTGGAAGCGGATAGAGCAGACAACGCGACTGGCGCACCTTGCTTACACCCGAGTCGTCGGAACCTTCGAGAGCGTTCATAGCGTCGAGATAGATGCCCCAACGAATGAGATCCCAGCGGCGGTCGCCCTCGCATGCAAACTCCTTGGCACGTTCCTCGATGATAGCCGAACGACGCTTGAGCTGAGTATCGAGTGCACCGTTGCCTTCGAGCGATGCCTCAGTGGCATTCGAGCGCTGACGCACCTCGTTAAGATACTTCACAGCCTCGTCGCTGTTGCCCAATTCGTTCTCAGCCTCGGCATAAACGAGCAGCACATCGGCATAACGAAGGAACGGCCAGTTGCTGTCGGCATCCTTAATGGCATCGTTGGTGACGTCGTCATACTTAGTAGTGAACGCCAGACACTGCGAGTCCATCGAATAGTAGTAGCCCACGCCGTCGGCATATATGCCAGTAGGGTCAGCCACTTTATCACCGTTGAGATTGTAGCCCGTGGCTTTGAGTGTGTACTCCTCATCATTAGGATAGTAGAAACCAGAGTTCGACTTCTCCTGAGTGTAGGCGCGCCAGCGGTGCTTCACGCCCTTAACGATACGCAGATCGTCGTGGTCGAAGAGGTCATACCAGTGGCGTGTACAGCCAATCCATCCACCCTCCTGAATAAAGTCGGAACCTGCAGCCGTCTTATAGCCAGAATACTGTGTGTGGATGTGGTTCTTATAAGTGGCATCGCCGCTTACGCTGCCCACAGAGAACATAAACTCGCTTGCCGTTGCGTTGACTCTCTTCCACAGATTGTCGTAAGCAAGCAGTTCGTACGAACCGTATTTGCCGTCGATAACGTCCTTAGCCCAGTCGGCAGCCTTCTTGTACAGAGCCTTGGCGTCAAGCTGTTCGTATCCGCTCACCGCCTGTTTCTTAAGTGTTATGCTGCGCAATGGGGCGTAGGCCTGCGTATCGCCCGAACCGTTGTAGGTCTTGCCCGAGCGTATTGTTATCTCCGTTCCGGCTGGCATAGCCGATGCAGCCTCTGTGGCGTACACCTTGGCAAGCAGTCCGGCAGCCGATCCGGCAGAAGCATGACCTGCCTGCCATGCAGCGTCGGTGTTCTTGTACATCATCGTAGCTGCCGACTCCAGTGTAGAAGTGATGTATTCGTAAACCTTGTCGACCGACTGGCGCGGCTGGCTTATGTTCTCATACTTCGTATCGTTGGCCTGAATGGGCACCTCGCCGTAGGCACGCACAAGCAGGAAGTAGGCAAGCGCCTTCTGGAAGCGCACCTCGCCAATGAAGTTGTTCTTCTGTGCCTCGGTGATGTTGCGCATCTCTTCGATGCGGTTCTCAGCCTTGTTGGCACGTGCTATGAGTCCGTAGCAACCTTTCCACAGGGCATCGGTAACGTCGTTCTCGCCCTGGAAGTTGCCCGTACCGAACTTGTTGAACATCCAGTCGGGACCAGATATGTAGTCGGCATCAATCTCCAATACACGCGGGAAGTAACCCCAGCAGAACATGTCGTAAATCCACTTGCTGTACACACCAGTCACCCACGACTTGGCAGCTTCCTCGCTGTCGCCCACCTTTTCTTCGGTTATCTGGCCGTCGGGGTTCTCTTCAATCCAACTGTCGCAGCTTGTGAGGCAAAGAGCCGCAGCAGCGAGAGTGAGGACGGATAATATATTCTTTTTCATTTTATAAGTCTTTAGTTGATTAGAAAACGATGTTCAGTCCGAATGCAAAGCTGCGCGAACTTGGATAAGAGTAGCTGTCGACACCTGGACAAGCTGCATTGTTGCCACCTGCGTTCACATCGGGGTCAAACCAGCTGTAGTTAGTTATGGTGAAGAGGTTGTTGGCAGTGAATGTAAGGCCAATCTTCTCGATGAACTTGGTGGGATGAACGAAGTCATAACCCAGTGTGATGTACTTCATCTTCAGATAGCTGCCGTTCTCGATGAATCGGTCGCTCATCAGCCATGTACGTGTATAGCCGGCTGTAGCCTTAGGCCACTTGGCTGTTGCAGCAGTTTCGGGTGTCCAACGCGAGTTGTAGGCATCGACGGTGATGTTGCCAATGTTAGCCAACTGAATGTCGGTGAGGTTATAGTTGAAAATGTCATTGCCCTGACTGCCCTGCATCATGAACGAAAGGTTGAAGTTCTTCCACGACAGATTGGATGTGAAACCGTAGGTGAAGTCGGGGTTGGTGTTGCCAATGATGGTACGGTCCTTCTCTGTGATGTAGCCGTCGCCGTTGAGGTCGCGATACTTTATCTCGCCCACATGCTTCAGAGCCTCACGCTCGGAGAGGTTGGCATACTCCTTGAACGAGCGCACCTCGGCAATGTTGTCGTAGAATCCGTCCTCTACATATCCGAAGATAGTACCTATCGGACATCCGTTGCGCTGCAAGTACATCTGGTCGGCCTTGCTCCAAAGAGCCGTAGCATACTGGTCGCCTTCGAGTCCGCCGATGCGGTTGCGGTTCATGGCGAGGTTGGCAGAGATGTTCCACTTCACTGGAGTCTTTGTCAGCACAGCATAGTTGAGTGTGAACTCAAGACCCTCGTTGGTGACATTGCCCGAATTGATAAGCATCTGTCCGAAGCCCGAACTTGCCGGAATGGTTACGTTCTGCAGCAGGTCGCGTGTCTTCTTGTAATAGTAGTCGACAGTAAACTGCAAGCGGTTGTCGAAGAATCCGAAGTCGATACCGGCGTTGAACTGTGCCGTTGTCTCCCACTTAAGGTCGGGATTGGTAGGTCCGCGCCAGTCGATGAGCGAGAAGCCGTTCTGCAATGTTCCGTTGTAGGGATAGTTGGCGGCATTGAGAATGCTCAGTGTGCGGTAGGCACCGATGCCCTGGTTACCCGTCTCGCCATAGCTAAGGCGGAACTTAAGGTTGCTGAAGATGTTGAGATTCTTGATGAATGTCTCGTCACTGGCGCGCCATGCGAAGGCTCCCGAGAAGAATGTAGCCCACTTATGGTTCTTGGCGAAGCTTGAACTGCCGTCAGTACGCACACTACCCGTAAACATATACTTGCCATTGAGCGTATAGTTGATGCGTGCAAGGAACGATTCCAGAGTCTGCTGGGTCTTGCTCGAAGCTACTACAGCACGATCGAGGGCCAACGACATGTCGGCATCCTTGGTCATATCGGTAGGGAAATTGGTGGCAGTCATCGATTCTGTCTCGCCAACACCCTTCTCGAATGTCATACCAGCCACTGCATTTACGGCGTGCATGCCCCATGTCTTGTCGAAGGTGAGGATGCTCTCGGCTGTCATACTCTTCCAAATGTTGGATGCCTTGCCGCCCTTACCATTGTTGGGAGCCTTGCCCTCCTGGGTGTGGCGGTCGTAATAGGTGCCACGATGGCCGTCGTTGTAGCCAAGACCGAGGTTCTGGCGGAACTTAAGCCATGATGTTATTTTAGCCTCAAGATACGAACTTGAGAACCATGAAATCTGCTTCAGCTCGTCCTTGGCGCCATGCACGTAATTGTATGGGTTGGCTGCGAGCCAGTTTAGATTGTCGAGCTGCTCGGTAGAGGTGTGAACGCCGTATGTAGAGGGGAAGATAAGGGCCGAACGAATGATGCCCGTATTCTCCGAATTGGTGCGCTGGAAGTTGGTCACGGTATTCGTAAAGAACGAACTTGCGCCAATCTCCAGATACTTGTTGATGTGTCTGCCAATGTTGAGCGACACACCGTAGCGGTCGAAACCGGTGTTGCGTATGATACCGTCCTGTGTGGTATAGTTGCCCGAGAAGCTGTACCATCCCTGGTCGCTGCCTCCACTTACGCTGAGACTGTAGTCCTGCTGCCAACCGGTACGATAGATTTCGTCCTGCCAATCGGCACCTGCCACCTCATCGATGTTGCCATATTCGTCCTGACGTATGCCTGGATTGAGGAAGTCGTCGGGCGAAGGATTGTATGTACCCTTGCTGTATACGTAGCCATTGCCTACGTATGGATATTCCCACTTGCCTGAATAAGGATTCTTCTGTGTGCCACCCTCATAGTAGATACTGTTCTCGTTTGCCTCATTCTGATAGAGAGCATATGTACGGGCATCGAGCACATTCACACGCTTGGCGATGTTAGACACGCTCCACTTGGCGTTGAACTCCACCTTAGGTTTGCCGTCGCCCTTCTGTCCACGCTTTGTGGTGATGATGACAACGCCATTTGCGCCACGCGAACCATATATGGCTGTAGCCGAAGCGTCCTTCAACACCTCAATCTTCTCGATGTCGTTAGGATTGATCATTGACAGAGGCGAGGTGGTTTGGTTGTTGCCATCGTTGGCACCGCTCTTCGGAGCGCCGTTAGGGTCGGTGCCATAAGGCACGCCATCGACGATGTAAAGAGGCTGCGACGATGTGGTGAACGAGTTGGCTCCACGCACAGTGATGCTCACACCGGCACCCGGCGAACCGTCGTTCTGCGAAATGTTGACACCGGCAATCTTACCCTGCAGGCCGTGAGCCACATCGGTAGTACCGCCCTTCATAAGCTCGTCGCTCTTAATCTGGGTCATAGAGCCTGTAAGGTCGCGCTTCTTCATCGTGCCATAGCCTATGACTACCACCTCGTCCATCACCTCGGCATCCTCCTTAAGAGTCACCTCAATGTACGACTTGCCTTTTACGTTAATCACTTGGGTCTTATATCCGACCATCGAAACCTGAATGACAGACTTGCCCTGGGGCAGGGTGAATGAGAAGGCACCGTCCATGTCGGTGACACCTCCAACACTGGTGCCCGGCACCTGAACACTCGCGCCAATCATAGGCTCGTTGTTCATAGCTCCATCAAACACCTTACCCTTGATGGCGGTCTGAGCGTTGATGCTTATGCTTATCAGCAAAAGCACAACATTTAAGAATAACTTTTTAGACATTGTTTTTAGTTATTTATTTATTTTAGATTTTCAACGGTTTAATATAACCGTTTGAAGAATAAACATTTAACTGAGTATTTGAGAAACAGTGGTA
>URDM01000040.1 GCA_900546575.1 uncultured Prevotella sp. | reverse complement strand
ACACGGTCGAGAATCTTCTCCACTGCATAGAACTGATAAGGACGAAGCACCATCAGACACTTGTCACCCTCATGCAAGACGATATACTTACCGATAATCTTGCCCAATGTACACTTGTCGAAGAACACTGTGGCAAACTTCTCCAAGTCGTTGAAAGGCACATTGGCTGCATCAGTCCAGTTGAATGTGAACTTATAGCCACTATTCGGATTATTTGCAAAATAGCGAGTGTTTACACCATTGGATATGACGAACAGTTGGATGTAATCAAACAGTCCATGGAAAGAAGTCTTGTGATAGCGTTGTATCTGATTATATGCCTGTTTCAACTCTACGCCTCTACGCTTCAATTCTATCTGAACCAATGGCAATCCGTTGATAAGTATCGTCACATCGTAACGACACTTCTTTCTGCCCTCAACCGTAATCTGATTGGAAACTTGGAACTCGTTCTGACACCAGTGAGTGCGGTTCAAGAACTCCACCCATAAGCGTTCACCGCTTTCCAGTTCAAGAGGAAAGAGGTCTCGCAGTTTCTTTGCCTTTTCAAAGCGAGTGCCACCTTCAAGATAGATAAGTATCTTTTCAAACTCAGACTCTGTAAATTCGGTACGACCCAATTCTTCCAACTTCTTCTTGTTGTGCTTCTCCAACTGTTTCTTGAAATTGGCAGACAGGTTCTTCTCCTCTTCAATATGAACATACTCGTAGTTCATCTTTTGAAGAGTATCTATAAGTCCGTTTTCGAGGGCAGCTTCACTTTGTACTGGCATATCTTATTACTTTTTGTTATTTACACTATAGAAAACATTACTATTTACTTCTTTTATTATCTTAGGCGTATTTAGCTTTGTTCCATATATAACTACTATGGCTATTTAAGTTGCAAATATAATTAAAAATCCTGAATTATAAACCTGTTGGGATAAAAACAAAAATGAATACCATTTAACTAATGAATAGCAAGACATAAACATCCTCGTTCCTTCTTCATTCGCTCTTCGTTACATCTCCGTTATGCTTTCGTTATACCTCCGTTATGCCTTCGTTATGCCTTCGCTTCGTTAACGAAGGTAGATCGAGTTCACTACGGAGGTAGATCGAGTTCACTACGGAGGATGAACGAAGAACGAACGAAGGAACAACGAAGAAGGGAATGCTATATCAACAACAAACGCTGTGACGACACAAGGCTACGACTAACGACGTTGCGAATATGAACATAGGCATAGGCTCCATGAGGTAGTCGAGAGGTCATTATCAGCTTGTTCTCTGGCTCATTTATCACTTCATCAACATAGGTTGCATCCAATGACGATGGAGTATTGTTGCCTGAAACGGGACATTCTACCTTGATAAGTCGGAGGATGTCCCCTTTCACCCATTCTTCACTCTTCATACAGAACCGTAGACTATTATTTTCGACAGCCACTTCAAGTGGTGGCAATGAACCGAATGAAATTATATATGGAGCAAGAACACTAAGACCTTTGTTGTATTCGGCCTGAGGCAATTCAACTGGAGACAACAATATGTTGTGATGAACGAAACTATGATAGGGGGACTTCCTTACACTTGAAGAATCTTCAAACTGTTCCACTATCACATCCTTCAACAAACGGTAGTAAGCAAGTATGTTTCTCATGCCGCTTCTCTGCTTCTTTTGCGCATCAGTATTTGCATCACGATAATGTGATGGCATCGACTGCACCACCTGCTTACCATTCAATTCTCTATATACAAACCTCCCAGTGTGACCGGAGAGTATGCCGTTTTCCTTAATCTTTGACATAATCACATTTATTAGTTAAAACATATCTCACCGCAAATCTACAACAATAAATTCAAAAAGCAAAATTTTTAGATAATTATAGATGTTGGGAGTTTTAGTTAAAGTTTTTTCTAATGACCGATTGGGGTTTAAACTATTTTTCAAATATGACTATAGCTACAAAAAAATCGAGTAGTAGGAAAGCACATTTTTGCTTTTCCTGCTACTCGATTTGAGGATATTCCTATTATTTCTTAGCAAATGCAAGTTTGCATCGGCACACTTCCTTCATTTCGGGGCTTTCGTCGGAAGTTTTCTGCACTAATATGTCGCACTCTTCGTCGGAGCGTCGCTCTACCGAGAAGTGGAGCGTGTCGCCGAAGTACGATTCGGCTACATAGGCTATGTCGAGGCGCTTCAGACGATGGGTCTTATACCATTCGACGGTCCACATGTCGAGGATGTGCTCTATATACTTCACGGAGTTGATATGGCCGTTCACATCGACATCGCTATAGTGAGTCTCCACGTGGTGTATGCACTCGGCAGTCTTAGCCACCTTGACACGCTTGAAAGGCTCGATGGGGCACTCCTTCGTGGTTTCGATATACTTCGTGATTAGTCCGTCGCGCTCCTGCAGAATGTCTACGGGCTGACGCGATTCGGTATCAATCATTGCCCAGATACTGCGTCCGTAGCCATACACCTTGCCCTCCTTGTTGCGGATGGCGTAATTGCGACTTGTGAAGAACTTCATGACATTCTCCACCCATGTGTCGATGGTGATGCGGTCGTAGGCTTCGGGCATCTCGTTCATCTCCATTACGAAGCGCGATAGCACCCATGTCTTGTGTACTGTGTTGAGATAGTCCATGCCGTAGCCTCGCTCATTGGAGTGGAAGTCGGCGGCATTGAGCAGATGGTTGCCCAAGTGTCCGATAAAGATGTGATTGGAGAAATCACAGTGGAATGGTTCCACAAGGAAGTCGTAGCTTCCGATTTTGCTTAGTAGATTCATAAAGATAGATTGATAAAAGCCCCACGTACCGCTCCCCCTACGGGGGAGGGGCTGGAGGTAGGGCTTGTTGTTTTTACATATTCTTATTCTTATGCAGATACTCCGACACAGGCTCGTCCATGCTACGTGTCACGGCAATACGGCCCGAGCGTGAGTATTGCAGCAGACATCCGAAGGAGTTGAGGGCATTGAAGAGGTTCTGCACGTCATCAGTAAGTCCTGCTATCTGTACTGTGGCGTATGTGGGGTTGACCTCCATCATACGCGCACCGCTTCGACGTATCACGCGCGACACTTCCGGGTTCTCCATCATCACCGGTGTTGAAATCTTGTAGATGGCAATCTCATGGATGAAGAGCTCGTTGTCGAGATAGTAGTCGGCCTTGATAACGTCAATCTTGCGCTCTATCTGCTTGGTAATCTTAATTATCTGTTCCTCGTCGCTCCATGCCGTGATGGTGTACTTATGTATTCCCTCTATGCTCGAAGCCGAAACGTTCAGACTCTCTATGTTGACCTGCTGACGGGTGAACACAGCGGTAATCTGATTCAGAATACCAGCTATGTTTTCCGAGTAAACCAGCAATGTATATAGTTCCATTTTTCTTTAATTATTAACTAACACTAAATATTTATCTCAAGCAGCATTTCGTCAACGCTCTTTCCGGGAGGTGTCATCGGCAGCACGTTGTCCTCCTCCTTAATGGCACATTCGAGGATGTACGGACCGGGAGTGGCGAGCATATTGTCGATGGCAGCATGAAGGTCGCTGCGGTCAATCACCACATCGTAGTTGAGATGATAGCCGCTGCATATCTGACGATAGTCGGGATTGAGCATCTTGGTGAACGACTGGCGATGATTGAAGAACATGTCCTGCCACTGGCGCACGTTGCCCAGGTAGTTGTTGTTCATCAGTATCACCTTGACCGGTGCCTGCTGCTCCATAATGGTGCCAAGTTCCTGAATGCTCATCTGGAAACCGCCGTCGCCTGTGAAGAGGCAGACAGTGCGGTCGGGAGCACCGAATGTAGCTCCTACAGCAGCCGGAAGTCCGAATCCCATTGTGCCGAGTCCGCCACTTGTCACTACACTCAGCTTGCGCTTGTACTTGAAGTAGCGGCAAGAGAACATCTGGTTCTGACCGACATCATTAACCAGAACAGCCTCGCCATCGGTAGCCTCAGCCACGGCATTCACTACCTCGCCCATGAGCAGCGGTCCTTCCTTAGGATGAATGGCTGGCTCGATGACCTTCTCGGTCTCCTGCTGGAGATAAGGCTTGAAGCCTTCTATCCACTCGGTGTGCTCGTTCTTGTTGAGCAGTCGGGTTATGGCTGGCAACGACATCTTGCAGTCGCCCACTACCGACACGTCGGTCTTCACGTTCTTGTCAATCTCTACATTGTCGATGTCGAGATGTATTATCTTAGCCTGCTTGGCGTATGTGTCGAGACGACCAGTCACACGGTCGCTGAAACGCATACCTATGGCTATAATAACATCTGCCTGCTGGGTCATTACGTTAGGAGCATAGCTGCCGTGCATGCCAAGCATTCCGACGTTGAGCGGATGGTCGGACGGCAAAGCCGACAAGCCTAACAAGGTGCGTGCAGCCGGAATATCGGCTTTCTCAAGAAACTCTACGAGTTCGTTCTGCGCTCCACCTAATTCCACTCCATGACCTACAAGCGCCAACGGACGCTTGGCATTGTTGATAAGCTGGGCTGCTGCTGCCACATGGTCGTCCTGAATCTTTGGATAAGGGTCGTAGCTGCGTACCGACGTAACCTTAGCCGGCTGCCACTCGCATGTGCTCACCTGTGCACTCTTGGGGAAGTCGATTACGACCGGTCCCGGACGACCGGTGCGTGCAATGTAGAATGCACGGCTTATGGCCCATGCTATATCCTCGGGACGACGTATCTGATAGCTCCATTTGCTGATAGGCTGAGCCAAACCTACGAGGTCGACCTCCTGAAAAGCGTCTGTGCCAAGTGCGCTCACGCCCACCTGTCCGGCAATGACGACAATAGGCGTAGAGTCAATCATGGCATCGGCAACACCTGTCAAAGTGTTGGTAACGCCCGGACCGCTCGTAACCAAGCACACTCCTACCTCACCACTAACGCGCGAGAAACCCTCAGCTGCATGTGCAGCCGCCTGTTCATGACGCACGAGTATATGGTCGAAAGCTTTCTTCTCTCCTCTCGTATAGTCGTAGAGAGCATCAAACACCGGCATTATAGCTCCGCCGGGATAGCCGAAGATGGTTTTAACACCCTCGTTCTTGAGAGAACGCATCAAGGCTTCTGCTCCTGTTATCTGTTCCATATTGTAAAGCCCCACCGTCGGGGAATTTTTATTATTACACTTATTTATTTCTCTCACATTATATTATCAGTCAATCATCATCGCATCAGCCCCCTTGTCAGCTACAAAGCATACCACTCCCCTCCCTACGGGGGAGGGGCCGGGGGTAGGGCTTCGTTTTTTATATTATTCTCACTCCACCCTTATCTGCCGAGCTTACGCTCTGTGCGTATGCACGCAATGCCTTGCTCACATGGCGGTCGCGTGTCAGCGGCTGCTGCGGACGTGCTGCAAGTTCCTCGTCGCTGAGCTTCACATTGATTGAACGGTTGGGGATGTCAATCTCGATGATGTCGCCATCCTTTATCTTTCCGATATTGCCACCAGCTGCTGCCTCAGGCGAGATGTGTCCGATGCTGAGTCCTGACGTACCGCCCGAGAAACGTCCGTCGGTTATGAGTGCGCACTCCTTGCCGAGGTGCATACTCTTGATATAAGATGTAGGATAGAGCATCTCCTGCATACCCGGACCGCCCTTTGGACCCTCGTGAGTGATGACAACGCAGTCGCCACTCTTGATCTTGCCACCGAGGATGCCCTCGCAAGCTGCCTCCTGTGAGTCGAACACCTTGGCAGGACCGCTGAACTTCCATATTGACGGGTCTACACCTGCTGTCTTAACCACGCAGCCATCCTGGGCAATGTTGCCGAAGAGCACAGCCAGTCCGCCATCCTTGGTATAGGCGTGAGAGAGCGAGCGTATGCAACCATTCTCACGGTCGGCATCGAGCGACTCCCACTGAGCGTCTTGACTGCCCATCTGTGTAGAGAACTTTCTGCCCGGTGCGCTGTGATAAATACGATCGGCTTCGGCTGAAATGCTTTCGCCTGTAATGTCGTATTCGGCCATAGCCTCGGCAAGCGTCATTCCGTCAACTCGCTTCACGTCGCCGTGAATGAGTCCGCCACGGTTCAGCTCGTTCAAAATTCCGAGAATACCACCTGCACGGTTGCACTCCTGTACGCTATACTTCTGAGTATTCGGCGAGAGCTTGCACAGGCAAGGCACGTGACGGCTCAAGCGGTCGATGTCAGCCATTGTGAATTCGGTCTCAGCCTCCTGAGCGATAGCGAGCAAGTGGAGCACGGTGTTGGTGCTGCCACCCATGGCAATGTCGAGAGTCATGGCATTGAGGAAAGCGTCGCGAGTGGCTATGCTGCGCGGCAACACGCTCTCGTCGCCGTCCTGATAGTAGGCGAAGGCGTTCTTCACAATCTGGCGTGCAGCTGCCTTGAAGAGTTCGATACGGTTCTTGTGAGTTGCGAGGATGGTGCCGTTGCCAGGCAGAGCCATACCGATAGCCTCGGTAAGAGAGTTCATGGAGTTGGCTGTGAACATGCCCGAGCAGCATCCGCATCCCGGACACGAGCACTTCTCAATCTTCTCCAGTTCGTCGTCGGACACGGTCTTGTCGGCACCCTTGATCATGGCTGTGATAAGGTCGGCATTTTCGCCATTCCAACGACCAGCCTCCATAGGTCCGCCCGAGCAGAACACGGTAGGGATGTTAAGGCGCATAGAAGCCATAAGCATACCCGGAGTAATCTTGTCGCAATTGGAAATGCAAATCATAGCATCAGCCTTGTGGGCGTTGACCATGTATTCCACCGAGTCAGCGATAATGTCGCGCGACGGCAAAGAATACAACATACCGTCGTGTCCCATAGCGATACCGTCGTCAATGGCGATGGTGTTGAACTCGGCAGCATAGCAACCCATACTCTCAATTTCCTTCTTCACAATCTGTCCAATCTCATGCAGATGTGTGTGACCCGGTACAAACTGTGTGAACGAGTTGACAATAGCAATAATGGGTTTGCCAAACTGTTCATGTTTCATACCTGCGGCTACCCAAAGAGCGCGAGCTCCTGCCATACGGCGGCCTTCAGTACACACTGCGCTTCTTAACTGATGTTTCATTTGCATATTGTTTCTAATTTTATCTATTTCTTTTATTCTCTTCCATAAAAGTGTCCCATATCTATCGCCTTGAATTCATCGTAGGGGCAAGCCGATTTTCTACAATAGCTATCCTTGAACACTATCTATTGCTGCAAAGGTAATCAGATTTTACATAACTACCAATAATTTCGTTCTAAAAAAATCAACTATACAGACAATTTGCAATCAAAGTGTGGGCAAAAAGTTTCGGTTTGTTAGCACATTCTTTCTTTTGCCTCTGTACCAAGGCTTCACCATCCGAACCTTGCCACAAGTGGCAGATGGTCGCTGAAACCATTATTATAGCGTGGCCCGATATAATTGCGATGCGGTTTTACACCACCATATTTCTCGTCATGTTCTATCAGAAATTCGGCATCGTTGATGTAGCATTCAATCAGACCATCAGCCAGATTCCTGCTCGTAAGTATGTGGTCAAGACTGCCCCACTGCCCTTGGTATCTATAAGTTCCCTCTGCACCATTGCGTCCCTTGGCTCCTTGCGACACTTCGACCATACGCTTGCTGCGCAACAGCTGTAAGCTCTCCGAATAGCTGTAGTCGTTGAAGTCGCCTGCTACTATAATCTTTGCTTCTACCGATACATTATTATATATAGAGTCTATTACGGCTGCCACCTGTCTGGCAGCAGCCACACGAAACGGGCGTGAATACTTCTCGCCACCACGACGGCTCGGCAGATGCGCCACTATGACATGCAAGGTGTCGCCCGAAGCTGTCACACCCGAGGCATAAAGGATGTCGCGAGTGGGACGCATGCCCTTTACGGGGTTCACTCTGACGCTGTGGCTCTCTATCAATCTGAACGAATAGGGCGAATACATCAGCGCCACATCAATGCCACGCTCGTCGGGCGAATCGGTCATCACATACTCGTATCGGGCGTTGCGCAACAGGCTGCGCCTGGTGAGATCGCGAAGCACGCTGTCGTTCTCCACCTCGCACAGAGCCACCATATCGGGCAACTGCCAAGACTTGCCATTATTCGCTCCTCTCACTTTTCGCTTTGCCACTTGGCTTTTTGCTGACTGTTGGTTGGCCACCTGCTGTTCGCCACACGACAAGATGGTCTGCCCTATCCTATCAAGCTTCTGCCAATAGCGAGTACGTGTCCAATGATACGCCCCGTCTGGCAGAAACTCGGTGTCGTTCTTCAACGAGTCGTGCTGGCAGTCGAAGAGGTTCTCGCAGTTGAGTTCTACAAATGTGAAGAGGGAAATTAGAAGTATCGACAGACTCATAGAGGATTATATATTTTCTATATCCTGCTTAACGTTGTTGCGAATCTTTGTGAGATAAGCCTTCATACGCTTGGCATCCTTATTGTCGATGATGTCAATCAGTTCGCCAAGTTCTTCGCGTATCTGTGCCACCTGTCCACTGGTGTACGGGTTGAACAGAATTTCCTGCAACAGATAGTCGTCCTCGTTGAGCACTCCCTTAGCTATGCGCAGATGGCGCTTGAATGTTGTGCCCGGTGCATCCTGATGCTTCATGACAGCCGAGAAGACGAAAGTGCTGACGAATGGCGTGCTCAATGAGTAAGCCACAGTCTTGTCGTGCTCCTCGAAGGTGTACTCGTAGATGTTGAGTCCCAATCGTGCATAGAGGTCCTTAAAGAAGATGCGACCCATATAGTCGCCCTCAGTAATGATGATGGCATTCTCCTCCGAGAGTTGTCCGAGGTTGGCGAATGTAGGACCGAACATCGGGTGAGTAGAGACGTATGGATGTCCCGACTGCTCGTAAAATTCCTTCAGACTGGTCTTGACAGACGATATGTCGCTGATGATGCAGTCGTCGGGAAGCACGGGCATAACTTCCTTGAAAGCTGATATAGTATATTTTAGTGTAACGGCATTGATGACGAGCTGCGGCTGAAACTCCTTTATCTCGTCGAGCGTGGTGAAACGCTGGCAGTTGTAAGTGAAGCGCATGCGCTTCGGATCTTTCTCGTATACAGCTGTCTCATGGTCGAAGCTGAGAACGTCGAGAAAGAAACTGCCCATCTTGCCGGCACCAAGAACAAGTATTTTCATATTTGAATGTTGAGTGTTGAATGGTGAATGTTGAATGGTTGCGGCGATGCCGCAATGTTGAATGAGGAATGTTGAATGTAGAGTGTTGAATGTTGAATGTGGAGTGTTGAATGTAGAGTGTAGAGTGTGGAATAATTCTTCATCGGCTTTGCCGACCATTCCACATTCCACATTCAACATTCAACATTGCGCAACGCGCAACCATTCCACATTCAACACTCAACATTCAACATTACTTCTGGTTTATTATCTCCATCTGCTGTCTTACCGACTCCTCGTGTATGTGCTCGAAGATTTCCTTGACAAACTCCGAGTCCATACCACAGAGCGAACCTTGTGCTCCACGCTTGTCGAGAATCTCGTTGTAGCGTACGGTCTGAAGAATAGTCATGTTGTGCTCCTTCTTGTACTGGCCAATCTCGCGGCACACACGCATACGCTTGGCAAGAAGTTCCATCAAGCTGTTGTCGAGTTCGTCAATCTGCTTGCGCAATTCGTGAATGCCCTCGGTGGTAACAGTCTCCGAACGCACTACGAGCAGTCCGAGAATGTAGTCGAGCACATCGGGAGTAACCTGCTGCTTGGCATCGCTCCATGCGCTGTCGGGCGAGCAATGGCTCTCTACCATAAGTCCGTCGAAACCAAGGTCCATAGCCTGCTGGCAGAGCGGAGCAATCAGTTCGCGTCGACCGCCAATATGGCTCGGGTCGCAGATGATAGGCAGGTCTGGTATGCGGCGGCGCAACTCGATTGGAATCTGCCACATAGGCAGGTTGCGGTAAATTTTCTTGTCGAAGCTTGAGAAACCGCGATGGATGGCAGCCATACGCTTTACGCCAGCCTGATTGATACGCTCCATAGCACCAATCCACAGCTCAAGGTCGGGATTGACAGGGTTCTTCACGAACACCGGAACGTCAACACCCTTAAGGCTGTCGGCAAGTGCCTGCATGGCGAACGGGTTGGCAGATGTGCGCGCTCCCACCCACAATATGTCGATGCCATACTTCAGAGCCAGTTCCACGTGCTCAGGAGTTGCCACCTCAGTAGCTGTGAGCATGCCTGTCTCTTCCTTCACCTGCTTCATCCAAGGCAAAGCCACCTCGCCGTTGCCCTCGAAGCCACCCGGTTTGGTACGCGGTTTCCATATACCGGCACGGAACATCTTGCATCCAAGCTTCTTGAGCTGCTGTGCAGTTGTCATTACTTGCTCTTCGGTCTCAGCCGAACACGGTCCGGCAATTACGAATGGGCGTGGGTTGTCACTCGGTAAGTTTAATGGCTGTAATTCTAAATCCATAGTCGTAATCGTTTAGAAGCCCTACCCCATTGCCCCTCCCCCGTAGGGAGGGGAGTAGTATGTAAGGCTTATTTTGTTATTATTGTATTTCTTATTATCTTATTTCTTTATACTCTCTATTTTTTTATTAGCTGTGCACATCACTCCCCTCCCTACGGGGGAGGGGCTGGGGGTAGGGCTTTCTATTTCATTCCCTTCACTCTCTCCAGCGCCTCCTTGATTTTCTCGTCCTTGGCGCACAGACTGATTCGTATGTATCGCTGTCCGTTGCTTCCGAAGATGAATCCAGGAGTGATGAACACCCGTGCCTCGTGCAGTACACGCTCGGTAAGCTCCTCGCAATCCTTATACTTCTCGGGAATCTTTCCCCAAAGAAACATTCCCACCTGATTGGGGTCGAACGTACATCCGAGTTCGGTCATTATCTGCTCGGCAATGTCGCGACGACGACGGTAGGTGGTGATGTTAGCCTCGCGGTGCCATTCGGGAGTGTTGGTATTGTAAGCCTCGGCAGCTGCGAGCTGTATTCCACGGAATGTACCCGAATCGATGTTGCTCTTTATCTTCAATATCCACGAGATGAAAGTGGGGTTTGATACGCACATTCCCACACGCCAACCCGGCATGTTGTGGCTCTTCGACATAGAGTTGAACTCAATGCAGCAGTCCTTTGCACCTGGCACCTGCAGCAGCGACATCGGATTGTCGTTCAAGATGAACGAATAAGGATTGTCGTTCACCACCACAATGTTGTGCTTTTGGGCGAATGCAACGAGTCGTTCGTAGGTTTCGCGACGAGCGTTGCCACCGGTAGGCATATTAGGATAGTTGGTCCACATCAGTCTGACACGCGAGAGGTCCATCTTCTCCAGTTCGTCAAAGTCGGGCTGCCATCCGTTGTCCTCACGCAGATTGTAGTTGACAATCTCGGCACCGAGAATCTTGCTCAACGAAGTGTAGGTAGGATAACCCGGATTGGGCACCAGCACCTGTTCGCCCGGATTGACAAAGGCCAGCGTCACATGCAGAATGCCTTCCTTCGAACCTATGAGCGGTTGCACCTCGGTCTTCGGGTCAACTTCGACACCATACCAGCGCTTGTAGAATCCCGCCATTGCCTCACGTAGCTCCGGAGTACCCATTGTGGGCTGATAGCCATGCGACTCGGGCTTTGATGCCACCTCACACAGTTTGTCGATAGTCTGCTTCGACGGTGGCATGTCGGGCGATCCTATAGCGAGGGAAATGATGTCCTGTCCCTCTGCATTCAGTTTGGCAACCTCTTTGAGCTTGCGCGAGAAGTAATATTCTTGGACCAACGAAAGTCGGTCGGCGGGTTGTATTGTCATAATGTTGAGTGTTGAATGTTAAATGTTGAATTGGTTGCGGCAGAGCCGCAATGTGGAGTGTGGAATGTGGAATGTGGAGTGTGGAATTTATTAATTCTTCATTGAATAATTCTTCATCGGCTTCGCCGACCATTCCTCATTCAACATTCCTCATTCATCATTCCTAATTGCGTGCTTAGCACGCTTCGTATTCTCCCAGTATCCTGAGCGATCGTGTCAGCGGAATTATTGCATCGATGCTCTGACGATAGCGTGTCAGATTGTCGAACGTCAGGTCGACGTAGAACAGATATTCCCATTCACAACCGATGACTGGCAGCGACTGTATCTTCGTAAGGTTGATGCCATAGAACGAGAGAATTGTCAGCACCTTCGACAGCGAGCCTTCCTCGTGAGCCACATGAAATACGATGCTCGACTTGTTGGCTTTTTCAAGCGGACGAAGGAAGTCGGCCTTGTTGGGATTGGCTACCACCAGAAACCTTGTGTAGTTATGCTTGTTGTCCTGTATCTGGTCTTGCAGCACCTTCAGTCCGTAGAGTTTTGCAGCCGAAGCGTTGCAGATGGCAGCCCATCCCTTGCACTTGTATTTGGCTATGTACTCTGCCGAACCCGCCGTGTCCTCTGCCTCAACCGCCTTTATGTCGGGATGATTGGCAAGGAAAGCGTTGCATTGTGCCAGCGCCACCGGATGCGAGTGCACCTCAGTAACCGTAGACCAGTCGTCGTCGGGCAGACAGCAGATGCAATGCTCGATGTGAAGCTTATGCTCGCCCACCACAGTAGCACCCGAATCGCGCAGCAACTGATAGTTGTGCAGCAAACTTCCTGCTATAGTATTCTCTATCGCCGTCATGCCTATCACGGTAGGGTCGCGTCGCATATTCTCGTACACCTGCTCGAAGGTGGCACAGCAAATAAGCTGTATCTGCTCGCCTTTGAAGTACTGATGGGCGGCGATGTCGTGAAAAGAGCCGTGGAAGCCCTGTATAGCTATTCTCTTCATTGTATTAAATTAAAAAACCCCGCTTTCACGTTTATGTGAAGCGGGGTTCGTATATTGTTTATTATTTATACACTCTAACCTAAGTCTAAATTTGCACACGACTTACCGCTTCACAATTTCTTGTAAAGTAAAAGTAAAATCGATAAATGTATGCAAATACGTTATTCATAACTTGGTTTTATTTTTGTTTTGTGCAAATGTAAAACAATTATTTGTTACACACAAATTTTTAGCGATAAAATGTCAACAAAAATGAACTTTTCCTTACAATTCCACAAAAAGCGGAAAATAATATAAGATTACACCTTATTATATATATAGTGTACGAGAGGACAAGCAGCCAAGCATACCGCTCCCCTCCCTACGGGGGAGGGGCCGGGGGGGGCTTTCTGGGGCTTTGGGCTTTACTCATTATTAAAAACCTCATACGGGTCCATTTGCTGCATTTTCTTCTTTATATTCTGCTCAATGCCTTCGTTAGGCTGCGGGGGCTCCTGCTGCATCTCATTGGCAGCAGCCTCATCAGCATTGGCACCTTCTTCGTCGCCCAACGCCTTGCGCACTTCGCTACGCTCTCTATAAGCATCGATTGAGAACGGATTTGCATCAATCACCTTACCATAGGCAATTTCTGCTTCCGCCATACATCCCTTGGCTTTCTCTACACGTGCCTTGAGCAGCAGCACGTCCTCATTGCCCTCAAGGCGTGCACACAAGGTGTCAGCATCCTCGGCTGCTTCTTCAACGTCACCACTCTCAAGCAACAATTCGCCACGCAGCAATCGGGCTGCATCAAAATCAGCATTCAGCAACAATGCCTTGCTCAGCATCACCACAGCATTGGTCAGGTCGCCATGACCGCAGCACGCTTTGGCATAGTAGAAATACACCTGTACGTTGTCGCCGTCGAGCATCATAGCCTTCTCGCACACATCGGCCATAGCCGTATAATTCTCCATCATATACGCCACATCAGCCATGCGCAATAAAACTGCTATATTATCAGGACACTCTTCAGCCATCTTCTGCAACTGTTCGTAAGCCTGCGACAGATTGTCGGTGGCGATATAAGCCTGCGACAGATAGTCGCGACACTCCAAATCGGCACCGTTCATTTCAATAGCCCGCACAAGACACTGTACGGCATAGTCGAACTGGCGTTCGCGCAAAGCTCGCACGCCGTCATACTTCAGCACGTTGAAATCACGTGTCACGTCCTTCTTTACCTCTTCTGCCGGCTTACTCTTGCTGCCGAATAAAGCTTTGAATATATTCATTGTCGTTAGTGGATATTATTATTAGGTTTACAATATGTGCCCTCAAAGGTAATATTTATCACGGATAACTCTCAATAATATTAAGGAAAATATCGTTAAAGTGTATGAAAACGCCAATATTTTACACGCTTTATACGTAAATTTGTGGCAAACAAAGAATAAAGCAAGATACAACAATGACAATATCACGCACCATAAAAATCAATAGAGCGCTTGCCGTCATAGTCATCCTATTGACTATGGTCTCAACATCGGCAGCCCAGGAAGTCAACACCGGCAGCACTACCCCATCCGCCAAGTTTGACGACTCTGCCCTACAGCGCATTATGCCCACACGCTATGGCGGACACTCGCGCCAATGGCGTGAAGCAGAAGTAGCCGAACAGTCAGCCCCTATCTCTAACGATATTCATCAGGACTCGCTCCATCTGCCGCGCATCAATCGTTATGGTCAGCCCGAAGCCATAGCACGCTATCCTATGTGCTTCAGCGGATGGAATAGTTGGGCTCTTCATCGTGGACTCAACGTGCAGTTAGGAGCCTCGGTGTTTGCACAGTTTGGCAAAGGTGCCCATCATGGAGCAGGCTTTCAGCAGGACATAGCATTGATGTACGCCATGCCTGTCAACGACAAGTTGTCGATAGCCGTGGGCGGTTATCTCAACAATGTCAACTTTGCTGGCGACAACTGGCGCGACGCAGGAGTGCAAGCCGTAATGGGCTATCGATTCAACGAGCATTGGGAGGCTTACGTCTACGGACAGAAGACAATAACCAACAACATCTCCAACCGTCTGCGCTTCAGTCCATACGGAGGCTACTACGGCTACGGTCCTGCCGGCTACGGAACATTAGGAGGCTTCAGTCGCAACTTCTACGGAATGCCCTCATATTCGCCTTACGACATCTGCAACTTCGGCGACCGCATCGGTGCAACCGTTCGCTACAACTTCAACAATAATCTGAGTATTGAAGTGTCGGTAGAGAACCGCTGGATACCGAGCCGTTAAACAACGGCAGTTCAATATTCTGAAAGAACTGAGACCAGTCGTCTCGGCAGCAAAAAACATCACGTTTTGAATAGTTATCCTTTTGCGGTTCAAAAGGACTCGTTTTGAAGGGCAAAAGGACTCGTTTTGGCTTGCAAAAGGACTCGTTTTGAAGGGCAAAAGGGCTCGTTTTGAAGGGTAAAAGGACTCCTTTTGAAAAGATATGTTTTTCATCTAAAAAAGACAGAATTATCATTTCTTTTTTGTACCTTTGTCGGCAGAAAGTTAATAAGTCAAACTATGGACATAGAAGATTTATCCGTTTTGGGGCTTTACTGCCAAAAGGAGAACAAAGTGCCCGCCACTTTGTTGCAGATTATTAATCGTGGGGGGGGGTAATTTTGCTCCGCTCGATATTAAGTGATTTAAAAGATTTATCCTCTCATCTTATTTGTATAGCCAATAACCCAATTGGTCCTGAAGAGCTTCCTGCGGAAGCGATGTGGACTGATTGGGACGGGGCGTCGTGTCGTATAGGGAAGTGTCCTGCTTCAGATATTATATAATCAATATTATAGTTTTTTTTATTTATGTTTAATATGAAACGGAAAACGTGTTTTTACAAATGGTTGGTTGCAGTCTTTGTCTTGATTTGCAACACCATTACGATGTCTGCTCAGACAAAAGTGACGAGTGCCAATCAGTTGAAGGCTGGTTGTGTGATTAAAATCTATCCGAAAGAACGATATCAGGACCATTATGATGATAAGGATTATGCTTTGGCATGTAGTGGTGATGGACAGCCGTTGGATACTTATAAAAATGTAGTTTCTGGCGATGAGTGGACTTTGGAAGATACAGGCGACGGTTCTTGCTATGTCAAAAACAACAATGGATGTTATTGGGCATATCAAGGGTCTTCACTTGATGAAGGGATGAAATGTACCGCAAATAAAAGCTCTGCTGTAAAAGTAAAGCTTACATGGGATTCTAAGAATGGTGGGGTGTGCTTTTGGAATGATATTGATGGTTCTGGACTCATAGGTTATGGTGATAGCTTCTACTGGTGGACTTATCCAGATGAAGATGATCCTTATTTTCATGTTACTTTTGATATCGCTCTGCTAAAGGAAGGAAACGGTAGTGATTTTGTACAAAAAGAAATGACTACGGTTGTTGATGGTATAAAGTATAGTTTGGATGCAAATCAGAAAACAGCTAAAGTAATTGCCAATAACCACAGTTACTCTGGTGATATTGATATACCTGCTAATATTACTTATGATAATGTTGTATATAAAATTAATGCGTTAGGGTTTGGTTGTTTCGCTGATTGTGAGGGCTTGAAAAGTATCAAGCTGCCCGATGGTATAACCTCGATAGAGGGACGTTGTTTCAACAACTGTGAAAACTTGCAAAGTGTAGATTTGCCTTCCGGTATAACCTCGTTAGGGGTTGAATGCTTCGCTGGTTGTGAGGGCTTGAAAAGTATCAAGTTGCCCGATGGTATAACCTCGTTAGGAGAATCTTGTTTCTATTTTTGCAGTAGCTTGACAAGTATTGATTTGCCCTCTGGTATAACCTCGTTAGGGGATTGGTGTTTCCGTGATTGCAGTAGCTTGACAAAAATCTCTTTGCCCGAAAGGTTAACCTCGTTAGGGGGTGAATGCTTCGAAGGTTGCAGTAGCTTGAAAACTATTTCTTTGCCCTCTGGTATAACCTCGTTAGATTATTCTTGCTTCAAAGATTGCAGTAGCTTGATAGAAGTCTCTTTGCCCTCTGGTATAACCTCGTTAGGGGATTGGTGTTTCCTTGGTTGCAGTAGCTTGAAAAGTATTAATTTGCCCGAAAGTATAAACTCGTTAGGGTCTTCTTGCTTCTCTGGTTGTAAGGGTTTGGCTTCTGTTTACGTGTATGCAGAACAACTGCCAACAATGGGATATACGGTGTTTGAGAATTGCGATGCTGATAATTGCATACTTTATGTTCCTAAAGGCACTATAGATATGTATCGCCAGTCGGACTTCGGCTATTTTAAGAACATAGTGGAACTTGACGCTACGGGTATCAATAACCCAATGACATCTACTAATCTAAAGGAGGTTTCACGATATACCGTAAATGGTAAAAGACTAACTACTCCTACTAAGGGTGTCAATGTTGTGAAATATAGCAACGGCATGGTCAAGAAAGAGTTGGTGAAATAATCATTAGGCTTATATAATTATGGGCTGGCAGATTGCGGAAAAGGTCGCAATCTACCAGCCCATAATTTATTGTGTATATAAGTTAGTGTACTATTATTTCGTACAGTCTATCTGTAGAGCACTACTCTATCCTATTTTTTGTACTTCAACCTTAGACTATTCATCACAACACTTACGCTCGACATAGCCATAAGTGCACTTGCCCACATTGGCGTTATCTGGAAATCAACACCGAAGATATGCGGAAGTCCTGCAGCCAGTGGTATGCAGACAATGTTGTAGACGAACGCCCAGAAAAGATTCTGTCGTATCATGCCTACCGTATGGTGCGACAACTGACAGGCATCGGCTATGCGACGCAGGTCGTCGCCCATAAGCGTCACTTGTGCAACGTCCATTGCCACGTCGGTGCCACGGCCCATGGCAATGCTCACATCGGCAAGGGCAAGAGCCTGCGAGTCGTTGATGCCGTCGCCAACCATTGCCACACGACGACCCTCGCCTTGCAGACGACGCACTATATTCTCCTTATTCTGCGGCAGGCACTGGCTCTGCCAATGCTCTATACCTGCCTTCTTAGCCCAATAGGCAACAGCCTCCTCCTTGTCGCCACTCATCATCCATACCTCTATGCCACGTGCCTTAAGCATGGCTATTGCCTCGGCAGCATGGGGCTTCAGCTGCTCGCGATTCTCAAGTGCAATATTCTCAGCAGACTTGAAATTCACATCCTTATTAGGTATTGTGAGCGTTCCGGTCTTGTCAATGACGAGTGCGTCGACACGGCAGAGCTGCTCTACGGCTGTAGCGTCCTTCACCAGAATTCCCTTTTGAGCCGCCTTGCCTATGCCAACCATCAGGGCTGTAGGTGTAGCGAGTCCCATGGCACACGGACAGGCTATGACCAATACCGACACGGCAGACAGAACGGCTTGGGGCAGTACTGCCGCTCCGCCTATGGCAAGCCACAGCACGAAGGTAAGCATCGAAACGCCAAGCACACAAGGCACAAAGACAAGGGCTGCACGATCGACAAAACGCTGCACGGGAGCCTTCGAGCCTTGCGCCTCCTGCACCATACGTATTATTCCTGCAAGCACCGTCTGCTGGCCTACCTGCTCAGCCCGGAAGCGCAAAGTGCCTTCGCTTACTATCGTGCCAGCCAAAAGACGACTGCCCGACTGCTTGCGCACAGGCACCGGTTCGCCCGTTATCATCGATTCGTCGACATAACCCTCACCTGTGCTTACTGTTCCGTCGACGGGTATCTTCTCTCCCGGTCGCACCTCGACAATGTCGCGTGTGGCAACAGTAGAAAGCGGCACATCGTGTACTTCGTCATCTACTACCACGTGTGCCAGCTTGGGCACAAGTCCCATGAGCGAACGTATGGCAGAAGCTGTAGACCGCTTGGCACGCTGCTCAAGACAGCGGCCCGTAAGCACGAAGGTGACAATCATCACCGACGCATCATAATAGGTGTGCCACGTTATGCCACGCGAACCCCAAAACTGTTCGCCCCCAAAAGTATTAAACACGCTGAAACCGAACGAGATGAGGGTTGACAGCGCCACAAGCGTGTCCATATTTGCCGAACGATGTACGAGCTGACGCCAAGCATTGGCGTAGAACTGGCGTCCGCAATACACCATATTTAATAAAGCAATGATGAGAAGCACCTGGTTGGCAGCATCGTTCGAACCTACACTAACCCACCCCATCGACACCGACATGGTGAGAAGCGCCAACAGCCACGACAGTATCATACGTCGCTTCAGCTGTCGGTAGGCATTGCGTTCCAATGCGTCGACACGCGTTTCGTCATCGATAATAAGCAGATAGCCGGCACCGTCAATGACGCGTTTCATATCTGCGGGCGTTACTACACGCTCGTCGTATTCTACCATGGCGGTACGACCGGGCAGCGATACCGCCACCGACTTCACACCGTCCATCGACTTGAGTTTGCGCTCCACATTGGCACTACAGGCTGCACATGCCATTCCCATTACGGGTAGTATTTTCTTTTCCATAGGTGCAAAGTTACGGCTTTTTATTATATAAGGTGTTACAGATTTAAGGATAAAGATTATAAGATTCAGAAAAACAGACTTATGGATTTTGACTTGTCTTAGGTTTGCACTACCTTTGCAAACAGAATGGAACATAACAACAATAACGAAAACATAGCATATACAACCGACTGCGCCATGTCGTTTTACGAACAATTGGAAGACGTGTGCACAGCCGACTTCACCATACGCGAGAAATACGCCATACTGCGCGACATATTCAAACGCGTAGTAAATCAAGGCATTGCCCACAACAGCATCAACTTTATCGGTATGTTTGCCAAGCTCGACTATCTGACGAAGCAACACGGCATCCCTACCGAAACGGCTATGCTGATACACGACACACGCAAGGAGCTGAACGCTATGCACAGCATGAGCAACGAAGAACTGGAGCAGGCGCTGGCATACAACATCAAGTCGACAGCCCTACTGGTGAGCTATGTGTGCGGAGTTACGGCTATACCGCAGTCGCTCAACAGGCTGCTGCCCAAGAAGGACCGCAAGGGACGTTGGAGCAAGTTCGACATAAACCTGCTGCGCTGCATCGTACGATCGTGGGACGACGACTACATTTACGCCACGGAAGAACAGAACACTTCGGAACTGAAGATATGCTACGGACAGCAAAACCGTTATCTGACGCTGGGAGGAAAAGGCGACTGGACTTATCTGAAACAAATTCTGTCGGTTGACACACAGCTCAACCTCGTGCGCATCCGCATGGAAGAGGATGTATGCATGCCCGAACTCATCATTTACGAACCCGACTATCTGATAGACATCACGACAATTGCGTCGTGCTTTGAGACTTACGCCGAGTCGCCATACGTGAACATGGTGAACCGACTGAAGCCACAAGCCAACACGGTGCACATCCATCTCGGTAATCTTGCTGGACGTTTCCTGGACGACACGGTACACAACCGTAACGTACCGTTCGGCGAGGGCGTTATGGAATTCTTCAAGACCAACACCATAAGTCTGACATCGTGCGACGACATGAACGACCAGGCTACTGTACAAAAGTTCTATCAGGACGCACGCTCGCAGAAACAGAATATACAGAAGCTCATTGGCAACGACCTACCCAAGGAAGTGGACGAGTACGACCCGAAGGCGGTGGTACTGGAGCCTACCTTCTTCAGCGACGTACTCGGCATTCAGGGCCGTCTCGACTTGCTGCACGAGAAGGAAGGACGCACCACGATAATAGAGCAAAAGTCGGGCAAGGGTGAATTTGTGCCTTATACATCGCCCGAATACAATTCCAACCGACCTGTACCACAAGAGAAGCATCTTGTACAGTTGTCGCTATATCGTGCCCTGTTCAACTACGAGTTCAAGAAACACTCCGACCAGCTGCGCCACTTTATGCTGCTCTATTCAAAATATGCCGAGGGACTGGTGTCGATTGCCAATCTTCCGGAACTGACGCTGCGCGCAATACGTATGCGCAATCTGCTCACGTGGACAGATCTGACACCAGGCAATATGGGCATAAGCATACTGCGCAATCTGACAGCCGACAAACTCAACCGCAAGGGAGTGACCGGACGGCTGTGGGATGAATGGACACGACCCGAACTGGAAAACATACTGCGCCCAATACATGAGGCTACAGAACTGGAACGGACATACTACTTCCGATTCCTAAAATTCGTGGAACGCGAACATCTGCTTGCCAAGGTGGGCAACAAGACCAAGGACGACAGTGGATTTGCGGCCATCTGGCTCGACACTCTTGAGGACAAACGGGCAGCAGGCAATATATATGAAGAAATGACGATTGAAGAGTTCGGACTCTCTGCCGATGGTATGGTGGAGAGTCTGAGACTGAGGTTTGACATGGAACAGACTGCCGACACGTCCAACTTCCGCAAGGGCGACATCGTGATAGTCTATCCATACCATGAGGGCAACGTGCCCAACGCCTGCGCCCAAATGGTAAACCGCGCTTCGATAAAGGAAATCACGACAAAGGGCGTCGAGGTTGTGCTGCGCAATTCGCAGACCGACAAGCAGGTGTTTGATGCGCCCGAAGGCACTCGTTGGGCTATAGAGCACGACATGTTTGAATCATCAGCACGCGCTCTGTACAGCGGTCTGCACAGTTTTCTGTCGGCAAATAAGGAGCGCCGCGACTTGATACTGAGCCAACGCACGCCTACCGTAGACCAGCACATACACATGCATGGCGAATACGGAAGGTTCAACACCCTTGTGGAACGTGCCAAGCAATCGCGCGACATATTCCTGGTTATCGGTCCTCCGGGAACTGGAAAGACTTCGTTCGGACTACTCAACATACTGAAGGAAGAACTCACCGACGAGCATTCGAACATAGTGTTGCTGTCGTACACCAACCGTGCGGTGGACGAAATGTGCTCGAAACTGGTGGAGAGCAACATCGACTTCATACGCATAGGTTCGGAACTGAACTGCGACGAGGCTTTCCACGGCCACCTGCTCAGCCACCGAGTGGAGCAATGCCGAACTGGCAAGGAGGTAAAGGAAGTGGTAGACCGAATGCGAGTGTTCTGTGCTACCACGGCAGCGTTGAACGCCAACATCCACCTTTTTAAGATAAAACACTTCGACCTTGCCATTATCGACGAGTCGTCACAGATTCTGGAGCCACACCTGATTGGCCTGCTCAGCGCCAAGTCGGGAGGCAGAAATGCCATAGAACGCTTTGTACTGATAGGCGACCACAAGCAGTTGCCTGCCGTTGTACAACAGACGCAGGAGGAATCGGCTGTTGACGAACCATTGTTGCGCGACATCAATCTTACAGACTGCCGTCGGTCGCTCTTCGAACGCTTGCTGGCGCAATTCAAGACCGATGAGGGCTACGACCCGCGCTATGTCTATATGCTAACGCGTCAGGGACGTATGCACCAGACAATAGCCGAGTTTGCCAACTATGCCTTCTACGGCAACCGCCTTGAAGTGGTGCCGTTGCAACATCAGACGTTGCCGTACAGTCCGACAGCATCCACCAACGGAATAGCACAACTGCTGAATATGCGACGTGTAGCATTCGTGTCAGCACCACGCCCAAGAACTTCGGCTTCGGTGAAGACAAACCAGGTGGAAGCAGAAATGATTGCTGCAACGGTAGTCGAGATTTACAGGCAGACCAAAGAATGGTTTGACGAAAACCAGACTGTAGGTGTCATTGTACCCTACCGCAACCAGATTGCTACTGTGCGCAGCGCCATCGACCAGTCGGGCATTGCCGTACTGCACAACATCACCATTGACACGGTAGAGAGATATCAAGGCAGTCAGCGCGACTACATTATCTACGGATTCACGGTGCAGCAATACAATCAGCTGAACTTCCTCACCAACAACGTTTTCGTGGAGGACGGAATGGTGATTGACCGCAAGCTGAATGTAGCCATGACACGCGCCCGACTGCAACTGCTAATGGTGGGTAATGCCGACATTCTGATGGAGAACTTCACGTTCTACAAGCTGTTGATGTATCTGAAAGACAAGGATTGTTTCTTCGACATTCCACCTATTGAGTATTGCAAAGGCGAGTTCAAGGTTAAAGAACTTGAGGTATCAGCAGCAAGCAATGGGCTTCTTGGACTGGGCGAGGATTTCGAGAAGACAATTATCAACTACGGCAGACTGGAGTTTGACACTCCTCAGACTGCATACAACCGACAGACAGACAAGGCTGTGACCGTTTCAGCCAAGGACCAAGTACGTATGTATTGTCATTACTACATGCCACAATACCTGAATGAAGCCGAAACCGTGTGGCACAAGATGCATCAGAGCATTATGAAGATGGCTGAAAAATGTAACAAGCAAGTAGTAATGATAGACATTGGTTGCGGTCCGGCTACTTACGGCATTGCCTTCGCCCAGCGCTTTGCAGCAGAAATGAACAAGATAGAATACGTCGGAGTGGATACGTCTGAAGAAATGCTACGCATGGGCGAACGGCTGTTTGACGAGCGTAGGCTTTGCGAGCATGAGCATAACGAAAAGCCTTGGGCTAACGTTGAGCAACGATTTACGAGCAGCCTCGACGAGGCTGCAGAAAGTCTGATGCTCGATGATGAAGCAGACAAGAAAAGTCAGCCGTCGCGGCTCGTTGTGTTCAATATTGCCCATCTGTTTGCCTGCATCGACGGCAATATGGCTGAAACGCTGGCAATGAAAATCAACAGCATCATACAACGCTATACGCAGAACAAGTACACTGTGATAGTTACAGAAAACGAGTTCGACCGCCGGATGAGGTCGTACGGAGTGTTCAGGAGATGCGTTAAGAATTAGGAATAAAAAAATCCCCAAAGAGGGCGAGTGCTTGCGGGGTATGGGTAACTCGTTCTCTTTGGGAAATGTTCTTGCAGATGATTTGTACGTAGTCAATCAATCATTGCGACTTGATTAATTGTACCAAATGGATGAATCTATACAATCCACACGAAACTGACGATCGTCTTCTTCGTTGTAGATATTGTCGAGCTCAAATGATTCAAAATCATACACTCTCTTAGCTGTTCTCATAATGCCATCCTCCCTTTCTGGCCTATGTCTCATTGTCGGCCGTTTTAGATTAATACTGGAGATGTGAGACTTCACCCTTTTTAGTTTTTAAGATATTGCAAATATAGCGATTATTTTTGACATTTGCAAGTTTTTCAAACTAAATACTTACGATTTTAAACTTATTTTACCATAATTGCAACGTTATTCAATTTTTATGTCATCTCACGAAATGCACTACGCACTATTGGAATTGCAATGATAAACGTAACCACATCGCACACTGCCTGACACATGGCAATGCCCATAAGACCAAAGAGATGCGGAAGAATAAGGATGAAGGGAATAAACACAAGACCCTTGCGAGCCGACGAAAGCACATTGGCACGTAGGGGACGACGCGTGGTCTGAAGCATCATATTGCCTGCCATAATATAAGCGTTGAGCGGATAGACGGCAAGATGCCAACGCAGAGCCGTACTGCCAACAGCTATTACGATAGCATCGTCACGAAATACAGCTATGGTCTGTTCGGCAAAGCAAAAGAAAAAAGCCGAAAAACACAATAAAAAGACAAAACCAACACGCACGGTAAACCAAAAGCCATGACGTAAACGGTTGTACAGGGCGGCTCCATAACAATAGCCACAGAAGGGTTGGAAACCCTGACCAAGACCAACAATGACTGCCATTACAAACATTGTGACACGACTTACAATAGACATGGCTGCCACAGCAGCATCGCCATAACCTGCTGCAGCAACATTAAGAAGAACGACGGAAATGCTTGCCAATCCCTGTCGCGACAACGAAGGCGAACCGCCATATACTATCTCACGCACATAATGCCAATGCAAAGAGAAGAATCGTGGACGGAGACGCACTCCGGTTGTAGCACGAAAATGGCACATTGCAAGCAATACAGCAACACTAACTATCTGTCCGATGACGGTGGCAAGAGCAGCACCACGCAGTTGAAGGCCACAAGCGAATATCAAGATTGGGTCGAGAATCACATTGAGCAAGGCTCCGCTGATGATGCCCCACATGGCATAACGGGCATTACCCTGCATACGCAACTGACTATTGAGTGTGAACGAGGCTATCTGAAAAGGAGCGCCAAGCAATATGATAGCCATGTATTGCTCGGTGAAAAGAAGACTTGTGGCGGTGCTGCCAAGCACCAAAGAGAGAGGACGCAGAAACAACAGTGCAACAACAGCAATCAAGATGCCTGTAAGCAAAGCATAGACCAGTCCGGTAGTGGCCATAGACGAAGCATTGTCGGTGCGACGCGCGCCAAGTTCGCGCGACATATAGGCACCACTGCCATGTCCGAAGAAAGATCCTATGGCTTGAATAAGCGACATCAAGGGAAAGACGATACCTACTGCGGCAGTCGACTGTGTGTTGAGCTGACCGACGAAGTAGGTATCGACTATAACATAAAAGCATGTCACAAGCATAGAGACAATTGTAGGCACTGCCATCGTAAGGATGACACGTGATACAGGTGCCTGTGTGAGAAATTCGTAATTGTCTCTGTGTCGTGGTTGCATATTAATTCTTCAACGAATAAACAATCGTCGTTACTACTCTTACTTTCTTTATATATGGAGTGTTCTGGTCGCGGTCCTCAATAGAGAACTGTCCCTGGTCGGCCGATACAATCTTGTTGAGATTGCTCTTAGAGTTCTTGGCAAACTGCTCGGCAGTCTTCTCGGCATTGGCTATTGCCTCCTCCATCATCTTAGGCTTCATGTCGCGGAACGAGACAAACTCGTACTTGACAGGGTTGTCCCAACCGCCATCTACAATGGCCACACCCTCCTTAAGCAATTCGCCCTGACGTGCAATAATAGAACGCACAAGCTTCACATTGCGCGATGTAACGGTGATGACCGACGTAATATTGTAACGATAGGTGCGACGGTTGTCGCTGTATTGGTCGGCAGTCTGGTCGATAACCTTTGGGGCGTTAACGCTTATCTCCTCAGCCTTGATGCCGTTAGCAACAAGAAAATGTTTGATTTTCGACTGAGTGTTACCGAGGCGGGTATAAAGCTCGGGCAACTCATTGCCTATTTCCTTCGACACAATAGGCCACGTCACCTTGTCGGCGTCAACCTCCTTTTCGGCCAGTCCTTTCACTGCGACCTTGCGGTCCTTATTGGCAAAATTGTCAATACCGCCCTTGATACAGAAACCAAGGACTACAATACTCAATGCTATCAGCGCGGAGCATAAAATGGATCTGTTGTTGTTCATAAGCAAATATTTTAAAAAGCATACTCAAATCATACCACTCCCCTCCCTACGATGGAGGGGCTGGGGGTAGGGCTTGCGCCTTTTACTCCACCAACGTCTGCACGATTCGCTCAGCCGAACGTCCGTCCCAGCGTTCTGGAATGCCACAATGCTTCCATTCGCCATTTACCATACGAGTCATTTCCTCGCCAAGCAGTACTGGATCCTCGCCTACAAGCACATTAGAGCCTGTCTTAACTGTCTCGATATGCTCGGTATAGCTGTTAAGCGTGATGCAAGGCACGGTATTGAACGTTGCCTCTTCAGCCACGTTGCCCGAATCGGTAACAATGCCAAGAGCATGGGCTGTGAGATAGCCGAACTCAAGATAGCCGAGCGGACTAACGATGTGTAGTCCGTTAAAGAGCAGAGGATTCTCGTTGACAATCTTCTGAACAGCTTCGGCAGCCAACTTGCGCAATGGAGCCACAACAGGAATGTCGCCAGCATGCGACATCATGCTTAGCAATAGCGAGCGCAACTCATCGGTTTGGGCAATAAGAGCCTTACGGTTTAG
>URDM01000039.1 GCA_900546575.1 uncultured Prevotella sp. | reverse complement strand
GAAATTCCTGCATCAGTAAGGAGCGAAGAGTATTACGTAAAGATGATGGTTGCCTGGTTCTTCGCCACCGCCCTTGCTAAGCAATGGGACCAGGCGATTCCCTACATCGAGCAACACCGCCTTGCTCCCTGGACACAAAACAAGACCATCCAGAAGGCCATCGAGAGCTACAGAATCACACCCGAACAGAAGGAACATCTGCGGACATTGAGAATAAAATAATTATGACACAAGATACTTCTACATATTACGTTTGGACAGGTGGCTCATGTGATTGTATTGCAGATAGAGACCCATAACCTGGCTACGGAAGCAATGGATAAGACAAGAAAGGAGTTTCATCAGAAAAACGTTTCTCATAACTGCCTTGTAGGGGCTCGGTTGAGATTTGCAGGACTAAGGGTTTGCTCGAAAAGGTGTTACTTGTAGAATGGTACTAAAAAAAGGAGGTATTGGCATTATAACCAAAACCTCCTAATATAATAAGGATGCTAATTAGCTCCTGTTATTTGTTTTCAGGCACAACATACCAGTCACCAGTCTCCTTAACGAGCTTTCTTGCGAAACTCTCTGGATAGCCTGGACGCATAGTTTTCTGGATAATCTTGCCGTTCTTCTCCTGCTTCACACCCATATCGTTGTACTTCACGATGATACGGATTGCGAGATTCTTCCATTGAGCAAGCATCTGCTGAGCCTTCTCCACGCTATAGTCGTTGAGCATACGAAGAGCAGCCTGCTTGTCGGTAGCATAGAGATTCATAGCCTTCTTCTCGAAATCTGCCTGCTGAGCAAAGTAGCTTGCTTCGAGCGAGTCACGCAAAGTCTGCAGTTCGGGGAATATCTGCGAGTAACGCGGGTAAACCATGTTGCTCACCCAGTTGCAAACCCAGAATGCATTCTTGTCAGAGAATGTCACAGCATCGGCACCTGGAGTGTTGTAGCACTCAGGCTGAACATTATTGCCACAATATACTGGTGTGTATGCCACCATGTTGGCATCGTCGTTGCCAAACCAAATCACGCCACCTATCTCGCGCGGCATCCATGAGCGAAGTTGCGATACAAACGAGAAAGCTGTCTGCTGGGTAGAGATAGGGCGCTCGTTGAAGTAGGTCTTGCCGTCAACCTTAAACTGCAATGGTGTGGGACGATAAGGCATCTGATATATACCACCACCAACATTGGTTGTGTCGAGAGCCAAGGCTGTTCCCTCGTAATGGTCGCGCATACCCATCTCTACGTCGTGTACGCTAAGCTTGCGGTCGGGAATAATCCACAGAGGCATGTCCTCGGCATTAGGGTCCTTGCCAAGTGCCCAAGGCAGGTAGCGGTCGAATCCCTTCTGATAATGATTGAAAAAGCTCCAAACACGAGCGTCGCAGAAACGACGACCCGAGAAGTCGGGACGTGCATAGGTATTCTTCCATGAGAAGTCGACATCCTTACCTGTGAACCATCCCATCTTGCGGGCATAGGAAATGACATTCTTCGAGTAGAGCACGTTCTTCTTGTCCTTCATGTCAAACTTGCCGATACGGCTCTGGTTGGCATGAGCGCAGATAGCGTTGTCAGGTATTCGCATAGCCACCCAAACAACACCCTTGCTGCCAGGACCAGTACCCATCATCTCCATAATCCACGCCTCGTTGGGGTCGCAGATTGAGAACGTTTCGCCCTCAGAGCAATAGCCGTATTTCTCTACAAGCGAAGTCATAACCGAGATTGCCTCACGGGCTGTCTTGGCACGTTGGAGAGTGACGTATATGAGCGAACCGTAGTCGAGAATACCGGTAGTATCTACCATCTCCTCACGTCCGCCATAAGTGGTCTCGCCAATAGAGAGCTGAAACTCGTTGATATTACCGATAACATTATACGTTACGGGAGCCTCGGGTATTTCGCCATGATACTCGCCTGTGTCCCAGTCGAATATCTTTCGCATCTCGCCCTTCTTATGAGTTCCTGCTGGATAGTGGCACAAGTGGCCGAACATGCCGTAGTCGTCGGCATTATAGGATACGAGTACCGAGCCGTCGACACTTGCCTTCTTACCAACGATAAGGTTGGTACAAGCTGAAGACTCTATTGCCGAAGCCGACATAATAGCGGCAAGGGCAATAGTCTTAATTTGCTTTGATATATTCATGATTAGCAAGCCTTAAACGACATATCAAGTCCCTTTACAGAGTGAGTCAAGGCACCTACAGAAATAAAGTCGACACCACACTCGGCATAGTCTCGAATTGTGTCGAAGGTAATGCCACCACTCGACTCGGTCTCGTACTTGCCTGCAACCATCTCTACAGCCTTCTTGGTGTTCTCTACCGAGAAGTTGTCGAGCATAATACGGTTGATGCCGCCACAATCCATAGCCTGCTTCAGCTCGTCGAAATTGCGCACCTCAATCTCAATCTTCAGGTCGAGACCCTTCTCCTTGAGATACTCGTGACAACGGTTGATGGCGTTGGCAATACCGCCGGCAAAGTCTACGTGATTGTCCTTAAGCAGAATCATGTCGAACAGTCCGATACGATGGTTCATACCACCACCTATCTTTACAGCCTGCTTCTCAAGCATACGCATTCCGGGAGTAGTCTTACGAGTGTCGAGAACGTGAGTCTTTGTACCCTTGAGGCGCTCTACATACTTGGCTGTCATAGTAGCGATACCGCTCATGCGTTGCATGATGTTGAGCATAAGGCGCTCGGTCTGAAGCAACGAGCGAACCTTGCCGGTAACCACCATAGCTATATCGCCCTTCTTCACGTGGGCACCATCGCCAATCAGGACCTCAACCTGCATGGTCGGGTCGAAACGTGCAAATACGCGCTTTGCCACTTCTACTCCGGCAAGAATGCCGTCTTCCTTTATCAACAAGTGCGACTTGCCCATAGCTGTGTCAGGTATGCAGCAAAGGGTTGTGTGGTCGCCGTCGCCTATGTCCTCTGCAAAAGCGAGGTCAATAAGGCGGTCTTCCAATTCGTTTACACTAAGCATAATATAATGTTTAATTGTTAATTATCTGTTTTATTGATTATCGATGATTACCTCTCCATCCTTGTAGGCTTGGAGCCTTCCGTCGGCAGAGCGCTTGATATTGATCGTGCCACCAAGCCACTCTGTAAACGGACGCTCACCAAACAATGGATAGACACTACTTACGTACTTTCCTTCCAATTCTACTACGCCTGGCTTCATCTCGTCGCCATCCGCATCAATCACCCTATTGGCAGCCACTATACGTGTCATATGCGGCGGTCTTTTAGGGGAGTGGGAGGCGGCAGACGTTTTAGACTGTCAAGTCTGGGGCGGTTGAGCGAGTCGGCCTTCTGGCCTTCGTCTTCCGGATTGATTACGGGTTCGGCTACGTGCATTCTCACAAGTCGTATGTTAGAAACGACAAAGAGTTTGAATGTAGTGGCTGATGATGTCGGCATAGACCTGTCGCTCGACAGCATCCAATATCCACGCACAGCCTTTATAGCCAACCGTCCCTCGTTCGTTATCTGCATATGATAGTGGGTAGACGAGTTGATGCTGTTGTTGACATACTCCACACTATCGTTGGCGTAGGTAACGGCAAGTACAACCGAAGCGTCGCGCATACCGTCCTGATAGAGGAACTGAGCGTCGAAGTCGAGCACCATGCGGTCGCCCTCATGATACGAGCTGTCGGCCTTAATCTCAAACGACATACGGTTTGTCGCCACATAAGGCGATAGTACAAAGGCCGACGACAGTTTCCATACGTTTGTAGTATCAGCATTGTCTGTCATGTCGGCAAATCCGGCTTGTCCGCCTCGTTCTACAGCCTCGCGGTCGAGTCGGTCGCCTATCTTGTTGTACACCTGCTGCAACTCGCGAGTGTGGCGTGTATAATACACCATCGACGAGTCGAAGTCGGCTTCCGACACTCCGTGGCTATGCAGGATATTGATGCGATAGGCGCGCATAGCTATCGAGTCGGACGAGCTATAGTCGGTCTGCACAATACCTTCAGCAAGATGGTAGTCGTACAGGATGTCGGCCATTTCGTCGGGCTGCAGATAGCGTCCGGGGATTCCCGGCTTGCATCCTGACAGAACAACGGTCATGAACAATACAAGGCAGGCAGCCAGCATACGCAGCATGCCTGACACTCTTGTCATATTGTCTACATTATTAGTATTTGTCATTTTTTCCAAGCTAAAGACATTCGCTCCAGGTCCTTTCTGAAGAACAGCAGCAGTACTGCCACTCCAACACTTATGCACGAGTCGGCAAAATTGAATATTGGTGAGAAGAAGACAAAGTCGTCTCCGCCTACCATCGGCACCCAATCGGGATAAGTAGTGCGGATAATCGGAAAATAGAACATGTCCACCACCTTGCCGTGCAGGAATGTAGAATATCCTGTACCGAACGGCACGAAGTCGGCCACGCTAAACGGAGTAGAGGCATCGAAGATGAGTCCGTAGAACAGACAGTCGATAAGATTGCCTGCTGCTCCAGCCAGTATCATAGCCAGACATACCACATAGCCACGGCTGAAGATTCCGGTCTTGACGACACGCCAGATGTACCATGTGATAGCTCCGATGGCGAATGTGCGGAATAGCGACAGCACAAGCTTGTTGAAGAATGTCATTCCGTACGCCATTCCGTTGTTCTCTATAAACTCTATGTAGAACCAGTCGGTAATGCGTATTGCCTCGCCCAATGTCATATTGGTCTTGACCTCTATCTTTATGATCTGGTCGACGATGAGTATCAGAGCCACGATGACTACGGCAAGCCATCCGTTGGTGATGTACTTCTTTTTGTTTTCCATATTATTTCTTTCGTGCATTCTTCGACTCGACACTCAAGGTGGCGTGAGGCACGATACGTAGTCTTTCCTTAGGAATGAGCTGACCTGTAATACGGTCGATTCCGTAGGTTTTGTTCTCGATACGCACAAGTGCCGCCTCAAGTCCCTGGATGAACTTCTGCTGACGGTTGGCCATCTGTGCTATCTCCTCCTTCGACTGCGAAGCGCTACCCTCTTCGAGCGCCTTGTATGTTGGCGAAGTGTCCTCTACCCCATTGCCGTCAGCATTCATAAGCTGTTGCATCATAGAGTTGAAGTCGCGGCGTGCCAAGCGAAGTTTTTCGTTTATAATGTTCTTGAATTCCTGTAGTTCCTCGTCAGAGTAACGTAATTTTTCTGCCATAGTTGTTAGGATTGTTAGTGGGATGATAAGGTTGTGTGTTAAAAAATGCAGTCGGGTGCGACCTGCTGAGCCGCACCCTTCTGCCTCTGTTTATGTTTAAGCCTTAACTATCTTTATGTTTATCATGAAGTCGTCGATTTCGGTAGCTATGCCGTCGTTGTCAGCGAGCGTAATGTCGAGAGCGAGAACCTGCGACTGTATATAGTCAGCAAATCCTGCCACGGCCTTCTCCACCTTCTCGTTGGGAGCGAGAGTCACGTGGATTCGGTCGGTAATCTCGAGCCCAGTTTCCTTACGGAGGTTCTGTATGCGTGAGATAAGCTCACGTGCCATACCCTCGTTGCGCAGCTCGTCGTTGAGTTCTATCTCAAGAGCCACGGTCAGCTTGCCCTCGTTGCTTACGAGCCATCCCGGGATGTCCTCCGAGATAATCTCTACGTCGGCAGCCTCTACCTCTACGGCGTTGCCTTCTACCTCTACGGCTATCTTGCCGTTGGCTTCAAGGTCAGCAATCTGCTCCTGGTCGAGAGCCGACATAGCAGCAGCAATACCCTTCATGAGCTTGCCGAACTTCTTGCCCATGGTGCGGAAGTTGCACTTCACCTTCTTTACCAATACGCCCGAGCCCTCTACGAAGCGAAGTTCCTTGACGTTAACCTCCGAGAGGATAAGGTCCTTGACAGCCTCGATGTGGCGGCGCTGCTCGTCATCAACAGCAGGAATCATGATGGCCTGAAGCGGCTGGCGCACAGCTATGTTCACCTTCTTGCGCAGAGCGTGAACCATAGAAGTAATCTTCTGTGCCATACCCATGCGCTCCTCAAGTTCGCGGTCGATGAGCTGCTCGTCGGCAACGGGGAACTTGGCGAGATGTACTGATGTTGTACCCTCAAGCTGAGCTGCGCCCAGGTCGCAGAAGAGCTGGTCGGCAAAGAACGGAGCGAACGGAGCGAGGAGCTTGGCTACTGTTGTCAGACAGGTGTAGAGAGTCTGATAAGCAGCAAGCTTGTCCTGCGACATCTCCTTGCCCCAGAAACGTTTGCGGTTCAAACGTACATACCAGTTGGAGAGGTCGTTGTTGACGAAGTCCTCGATGAGTCGGCCTGCACGGGTCGGGTCATAGTTCTCCATCTCCTTCTGCACGCCCTTGATGAGAGTGTTGAGTACAGAGAGTACCCAGCGGTCAATCTCCGGACGCTCTGCCACGGGCACCTGAGCTGCCTCTGTGTCGAAAGCGTCAACATTGGCATAGCCCGAGAAAAACGAGTATGTATTATATAATGTGCCGAAGAACTTGCGACGTACCTCGTCAACTCCCTTCTCGTCGTACTTGAGGTTGTCCCAAGGCTCCGAGTTGGTCATCATGTAGAAGCGTACGGCATCGGCTCCATACTTCTCAATCTGGTCGAACGGATTGACTGCGTTGCCCAGGTGCTTTGACATCTTGTTGCCCTTAGCGTCGAGAACGAGACCTGAAGAGATGACGTTCTTGAATGCTACCGAGTCGAACACCATTGTTGCGATGGCATGCAGGGTGAAGAACCATCCACGTGTCTGGTCTACGCCCTCGTTGATGAAGTCGGCAGGATAGAACTTAGGAGCGATGGCAAAGCCTTCGTATGTGCTGTTGACAAGAGCCTTGCGGTCTTCCTCTGTGCCGCGCGACATCTCACCCTCGAACGGATAGTGGAGCTGTGCGTAAGGCATAGAGCCTGAGTCGAACCAAACGTCGATAAGGTCGGCCTCGCGATGCATAGGCTTGCCCTCGTCGTTTACAAGTACTATATAGTCTACATAAGGACGATGGAGGTCGATGCGGTCGTAGTTCTCCTTAGAGTAGTCGCCCGGTACGAAGCCCTTGTCCTTCATCGGGTTGCTCTTCATAACGCCAGCTGCTACCGACTTCTCTATCTCGGCATACAGCTCTTCGAGCGAACCGATGCACTTCTCGCCACGGTTCTCGTCGCGCCAGATAGGCAGCGGTGTTCCCCAGAAGCGTGAGCGTGAGAGGTTCCAGTCGTTGAGGTTCTCAAGCCAGTTGCCGAAACGTCCTGTACCTGTCGACTCCGGCTGCCAGTTGATGGTCTTGTTGAGTTCCACCATACGCTCCTTGCGTGCCGTGTCCTTGATAAACCAGCTGTCGAGCGGATAGTAAAGGATTGGCTTGTCTGTACGCCAGCAGTGAGGATAGTTGTGTACGTGCTTCTCTGTCTTGAAAGCCTTGCCCTCCTGCTTCAATTCGTAGCAAAGCACAACGTTCAAGTCCTCAGCCTTGTCCGAAGCCTTCTTGTCCCATACGCCATCCTGATTGAACTGTGGGTCGTAGGCGTTCTTCACGTAGTCGCCAGCGTGATGACCGTATTTCTCATCGTCTACACAGGCCTTCACGAAGTTAGTGTCAAGCTCGTCGATGAGGTAGAACTTGCCCTGGAGGTCAACCATAGGACGTGTCTCGCCCTTCTTGTTGATAAGGTAGAGAGCCGGAATGTTAGCATCCTTAGCCACCTTGGCGTCATCAGCACCGAATGTCGGGGCGATGTGTACGATACCAGTACCGTCGTCGGTTGTCACGTAGTCGCCGAGGATTACACGGAAAGCCTCGCTCTCCATCTCCACAAACTTGTCGCGTCCGTCCTCACCTGTAAACACCTTCTCTGGATGTGCCTCAGCATATTCTGTCACGAACTTCGGAGCGAAGTCGTCCACCTTCTCGCATGGCTTCACCCACGGCATAAGCTGCTCGTAGTGCATTCCCTCGAGTTCTGTACCCTTGAAGTGGCCGGTAATGCGCCATGGGCACATCTTCTTCTCCTTGTCAAACGGAGCCAACTCGCCCTCCTTGCACTCCTGCTCAGGCTTCAAGTAAGCCTTGACGAGGTTCTCAGCCATAATGATGGTGATAGGCTCACCATTATAGAGATTGTATGTCTCAACCGAAACGTAGTCGATCTTCGGACCAACGCAGAGCGCAACATTCGAAGGCAAAGTCCACGGAGTTGTAGTCCATGCCACGAAGTAAGGCTTGCCCCACTTTGTCCACTCTTCCTTAGGATCGCGGATGAGGAACTGAACGGTAGCGGTCAGGTCCTTCACGTCGCGATAGCAACCAGGCTGATTAAGCTCGTGCGATGACAGTCCGGTACCTGCGCCCGGTGAGTACGGCTGAATAGTGTAACCCTTGTACAGCAGACCCTTGTTGTAGAGCTGCTTGAGAAGCCACCACAGAGTCTCAATATACTTGTTGTCGTATGTGATGTACGGATGGTCGAGGTCGACGAAATAGCCCATCTCCTCGGTCAGCTTGCGCCACTCGGCTGTAAACATCATCACATTCTCACGACACTTATGGTTGTATTCCTCGGTAGAGATATACTTCTCCGAAGCCTTGTTGTCGATATCCTTCTTTGTGATACCAAGCTCCTTCTCTACGCCAAGCTCTACGGGGAGTCCGTGTGTGTCCCATCCCGCCTTGCGGTGAACCTGGAATCCCTGCATGGTCTTATAGCGATTGAATGTGTCCTTAATGGCGCGTGCCAGAACGTGGTGAATGCCCGGATGACCGTTGGCTGAGGGAGGTCCCTCAAAGAATACGAACTGCGGACAGCCTTCGCGCTCGTCGATAGACTTGTGGAAGACGTCGTCAGCCATCCACTTGTCCAAAACTTCCTTGTTGGTTTCTACAAGATTGAAACCCTTGTGTTCAACAAACTTGTTTGACATTTTGTATTTAACGTTTTGTATTTATTTTCCTCAGAAATGTTATAACGGATGCAAAGTTAATGAAAAATGAGGATATACGTGCGATATTGAATGTAAAAATCTTGCCACTTTGCCTTAATAGTCGTATTTTTGCGGTCAACAATCAAATCGGTTACCTATGAACATTGAAGAAGTCAGATATTTTGCGTTGTCATTACCTGGGGTGACAGAAGACCAGCCCTTTGGCGACGACAACATAACATTCCGTGTCGAGGGCAAGATTTTCATGTGCCTTTGGCTTGGAGGGGGCAAATATAACATCGACGAAACGATGCTGAGATTTGCCTGCAAGCTCGCTCCCGAACGAAACGAGGAGCTGCGCGAGCTATATTCAGCCGTCACGCCTGCGTTCCATTGGAACAAGACTCATTGGAGCGACGTGTTTTTCGAGCAATTGGATACAGACGTTGTCGAGTCCATCATACGAGAGTCGTACGGAGTGATTGTCAGTAAGTTGCCAAAATCCGTTAGAGTAAAATACCAATCATGCAACAGCAATTTGTAGAGACCATAAAGATAGCAAACGGCAAGCCTTCTAACCTGCCTTATCACCAGGCAAGGATGGAGCGTACCATACGCCATTTCTTCCCAAATCTTGCCCTTCGGTCCATGCCTTGTCTGGAGAAGTTGATAGCAGCCAGCGACGATATGGCGCTTGTCAAGGCTCGTGTAGTATATGGCGCAGACGGAGTGGAGCTTATAGAATACGCCCCCTACTCCATGCGAACAATCAGCTCTTTACAGGTGGTCTGCGACGACACAATCAGCTACAGCTACAAGAGTTGCGACCGCTCTCAACTCAACGCTCTGGCAGCCAAGAAAGGCGACTGCGACGAAATCATAATTGTCAAAAACAATCTTCTTACGGACACATCCTTCACCAATCTTGCCATATCCGACGGCAACTGCTGGCTTACTCCACGTCAGCCACTACTCCTTGGCACCAAACGAGCCAGTCTCTTGAACCAAGGGCTCATTAAGGAGGCGGACATTACCGCATACGACCTGAAACGGGCTGAACGCGTAAGGCTGTTTAATGCCATGATAGATTTCGGAGAGAGAGAGGTTGATGCCAAGAATATAAAATGGTAATGATTTTAGATTTCACTCTTGTGCTTGTCAAATACTATCCAGTACAGCACGGGCAGAATGGTGGCTATGAGCACCATCGAGATGAGCGTACCGAAGAATATGACGGCTCCCATGGGCGACCATAGCGTGTTGTTCTCTATCATCATAGGCAATACGCCTACTGAAGCGGCTGCCGATGTGAGGAAGATAGGGCGCATACGACGTTCGCCAGCCTGGAAGGCGGCCTCTCTTACAGAGAGTCCCTTGTCACGACGGAGTTCCTCGGCATAATCGAGCATTATGATGCCGTTTCTCACCAGAATACCCATTAGGCTCACCACGCCCAAGATACAGGTAAGACTCACGTCAAAGCCCGTAACAAGGAGTCCTATAGCAGCTCCGAATATGCAGAGCGACATGGAGGACAGATTGACCAAAGCCAGACTGATGCGCTTGAAATGGAAGAGCAGAATGAAGAATATTATCAATACCGCTATCATCACGCCTGAAGTGACCTGTGGCATGGTTTCGGCATCCTTCTCTGCCATTCCGCCAATATTCCAGTCAAGGTCGGTATCGAGCTGTAGTTTCGAAACTTCCTGCTTCAGCTCGTTTGCCAATTTGTTGGCATTATAGCCTCTCAACGGTTCGCCTATGACGGAGATGGTGCGCACACCATTTCGACGTACTATGCTGCCATCGTGCCAGTCGGGCGAAATCTTTGCCAACTGGCGGAGTGGAACGCTTGAGGTTCCGCCCATAACGGGTATGTATTCGTTGGCAAGGTTGCTGTCATTCTCCGATTTCAGCACCATCTTTACCGGATAATCGCCCTCCCATAGAGTTGACATCGGGATGCCATCGCCAAAATGAATGGCAAGGTCGGCAGAGAGTAGGGTCTTGTTCACACCCAACCGGTTTGCCTCTGTAGCATCAGGAGTTACTCTTATGCCCGGCAAAGGCTCCTCGTAGTTGGTGCGAATCAGATTTATTCCTTCTATATTATGCATGCAGGCAGCAATCTTCTTGGCTGCGGCTTTCAAATCGCTTATGCTGTCGCCACTCACTCTTACTTCTATTGGGTAAGTGGCGTTGTTGTAATCCATCTGCTTGAAGCGTATGTAGCAGTCGGGGAAGTAGTTGGAGTAGCGGTCGGCATAACGGTCGAGCACATCTTCGGTAGCATCATTATCCACAGTATTCACGATGAACTGCGCAAAGTTGGGACCGCCTATCTGCGGAGCATAGGTGGTATGGAAACGGGGCGAACCCTGACCTATAAATGTGGTTACTGCTGTCACCTGCGGGTCGTGCTGCAAGATGTGGGCCATCGAATCAGCCACTTGTGCCGTCTTCTCTGCGGTAGTTCCATTGGGAAGATAGAACTCCACGGCAAACTGGTTTCTTTCGGCAATAGGCATCATTCGTTGCGGAAGCTTTACGAAGATAATGGCTCCTATGCCCACCAGGGAAACACCCACGACAAGAGTGGTGCGAGGAAAGGCGAAACAACGTTTCAGCAGCCATGTATAGCCCGTCTGCAGATAGTCGAGCGGCTTCTTATGGGCGTTGGGCTTAGGCTTGCTGCTTATGCCCTCATGAATCACCATATATTGCATATAAGGCGTTAGCAGCAACGAGACCGTAAGCGAGATGCTCAGAATGATGAACATGGCCCATGGGAACGACTTCACGAAATCGCCCATATCGCCATGCATGGTGAAGAGGAAGGGGAAGAAGGTGAGCGAGATGCTGAGCGTAGCCGAGAGCACGGACAGGAAGAACTCTCGTGGGGCGGCTATGGCTGCATGCCAGCGCGACATTCCGCGTCCCAACTTCTCCATATAATTGTCTATTATCACCACAGAATCATCCACAACCATACCCAAGGTCACGATTAGGGCAGCCAGGGTGACGGTATTCAGTTCCATACCGAAAATATAGAATATTCCTACTGAGGAGAATATGGTGATAGGTATGCTTAGGGCTGAAACCTCTGCCACACGACGCGGCATGAGCAGGATGACCACTACGATGACAGATATTACAGATATGAGCAATTCACGCAGGAAGTTGATAACAGACTCGCTTACCACCTTGCTCTGGTCGGTAATGGTATTGATGTGTACGTCGTCGGGCAAAGTCTGCTCAAACGTCTCCATAGCCTTGTGCACGTCTCTACCCATCTTTACTATGTCGTTGCCCGGTCGCATCTCAATGGAAAGGAGCACGCATTTGTTGCCGTTACTCTTGATGTATTTGCTCAGTTTTGGATATTCTCTTTTTATCGAGGCAATATCCTTCAGGCGCACGATGTTGCCTTTCATGTCGGAATAGACTATCTGTTCTGCCACATCACGCTCGTTGTTGTACGAGTCTGTGATGTGTATGGGCAGGTTCAGATTGGCCTGCTCCAGACTTCCACTAACAGTAGTAAAGCCTTGCAGGGCAAGATCGTTCAGAATCTTGTACGGACCGATACCGTATCTTGCCAGCTTGTTCTGGTCAAGGCAGATGCTTATCTGCTCGTTCTGCAGTCCGTAGGTGCGGAGGTTGGAGATAGCGTCTATACGTCGCAGACGGTCCTTCAGCCGGTCGATATAGGTATTCAGTTCGCGATAGGTCTTCTGCTTGCTTTCAATCGTGATGAGCAAGGCCGATGTGTCGGCTATGTCATCCACAGCCTGCAAGGCAAGCACGCCCGACGGCAGGGAGGCTTTGAAGGCTTGCAGTCCATGCTTGAACTTGCTCCAGAAGGCATCCCTATCCTCCACGTCGTCGTTGAGTTCGAGGAATACTATCAGCATTCCGTCCTTGCTTTGGGTGTAGGTCTTCTTCTTATTCACCTCCTTGTATCCGAAGATGAAATTCTCCAAAGGCTTTGCCACACGCTCTTCCACCTCGTCTGACGTAGCACCCGGATATATAGCTACGCAGGCACCCTGGCGGATGGTGAATTGTGGCATCTCCTGCTTTGGCATTATGCAGATGCCCAACATACCCACGAAAACGAGCATACCCATAAGCAATATCACGATATTGTGATTGCACATGGCTGCCTCTATGAACGAGCGCTTGATAATGCGGTTGGGCTTTCGCATTATGCGTGCCTTGATGTGGTCGCGAAGGGCCGTGTCCTTCTTTGGCTTTTTTGTATCTTGATCCATTTCCTTGCTCTCCACTCTTTATCGGTTGCCATTCTTGCCGGCATCCACTTTCATTCCTTCTGAAACCTTCTGCTGACCGTTTATTATGACTTTGTCGCCAGCCTTAAGTCCCGAAAGAATGATGACGCCATCGCCATCAAAATCGCCTATGGTTACGGGTTGCTGGTGAGCCTTGCCGTCCACTACAGTCCATACGAATCGTGAGTTGTCTACATCAAGCTCTATGCTTTGTGGAGGCAATATGATGTGAGACGATGTGGTTGCACGACCCTCTATCTGGGCGTTGCACACCATGCCAGGCAGCAGACGGCCCTGCGGATTGGTAATGCCCACCTTGACGTCGTAAGTGTGCGAGATAGGGTTGGCATCGATTCCTTTCTCTGAAATGGCGCCATAGAATACAGCCCCACCAAGAGCCGCTACCGTCAGCTTCACCTTGTCGCCTACATGGAGATGGGAGATTTCTGCTTCTGGCACAGAAACCTTGGCGTTGACTTGGGCTACATTGGCTATTTTCAGCACCGGCTGACCTGGAAGTACGTAGGTACCAATATCTACGCTTTTGGCAGCTATGACACCAGCAAATGGAGCCGTAATGGTAGTATGCGAAAGCTGTTGACGGGCTATGCTTTCAGCAGCCTTAGCCTGCTCCAGCTTGCTTTCTATCTCCACCCATTTTATATCGGATATAGTACCAGAATTATGTAGTGGGAGAAATCTGCGGTAGGCATCTTCCGCCTGTTTTAGAGTCGTAAGAGTGGCCCTATGTGCTTCCTTGACGGTTGTCGGGTTAATAGTGGCAAGCAGCTGTCCCTTGCCTACTCTGTCTCCTTCATCCACTCGAATGGAAGTTATGTTACCGGCAATTTCAAAGCTAAGTGTCGAACCGGTCTTTTCCTCGATGGTTCCCACATAGTCTTTCGCCCCTCCAAGGCTTGTGTTTCCTACGGTGAGCGTCTCTACCTTTACGTCTTTCTTTTCAGTCTTCTTGACTTTTTCTGCGCATCCCGTCAGTATCTGACTACTGATAAAGAATGTGATAAGCAATCCTATAATACCATCTTTCCTTTTCATGTCAATTTCAAATAGTTATGATTCTGCAAAGATAAAAATTTTGATGATTGCAAGGCAATTTTACTTGTTAAAATTGTTCATCTCTTTGAAAGCTGTCCACACAATAGGAATCGTCACGACGAGAGAGATGAGGTCGCTCACAGCCTGACAGATCTCCACTCCCAACAGTCCGAAGCAATGGGGCAGGATGATGATGAGAGGAATAAAAAACAATCCCTGGCGTGAGGCTGCAAGTATATTGGCTCGTATCGTCTTTCTGCATGTCTGCATCATCATGTTCGCCATCAGCATAAAACTGCATGCCGGGAAAACAATCATCTGATAGCGTAACGCAGGAATGCCTATAGCTATCACGTCAGGATCGTTGCGGAACAAAGCGATAGCCTCCTTGCTGAAGACGATGAGTATTGCCGACCAGAAGAGCAGAAACACAGTACCTATCTTGGTGCCGAACCAGAAGCCAGCCTTCACCCTATCGTAGAGCTTGGCACCATAGCAGAAGCCGCACATGGGCTGAAAACCTTGTCCTAAGCCGATAATGACGCTGAAGATGAACATACCTATACGCGTAACGATGCTCATGGCGGCTATGGCTGCATCGCCATAGTTGCCTGCTACGCTATTGAGGGCTATGGTGCTGAGACTGGCAAGTCCCTGACGCGAGATGGAAGGTGTGCCTCCCGCAATAATCTCCTTCACAAATCTGCCTTCAAATGAGATTTTGCGATAGCTGTAATGTATCACGCCTTCCTTTCGGCTCATCACAAGCAGTATGACGAATCCGCAAAACTGACCTACAACCGAAGCCAAAGCCGCTCCGCCAACACCCATGGAGAAGCCGAAGATGAAGAGAGGGTCGAGCAGACAATTGATTATCGAACCGCCAACAACTCCATATACCGAGTACTTGGCAAAGCCTTGAAATCGCATCTGATTGTTGATGCAGAACGTACCCATGATGAAAGGCGTGCCCAGCAGACTGATGCCCAGATACTGGCGCGTATATGGCAGAATGGTGGGCGTGCTGCCAAGGAGAATACTGATTGGTTCGAGAAACAGCAGTCCTAACAGCATGGTCAAAATAGAGAACATAAGCGTGTAGAAAAGTCCGGTACTCGCCATGGTCTCAGCATCCTCCGTCTTCTGAGCGCCAAGCTGTCGGGAGATATAGTTGCCCGAACCGTTGCCAAAGAAGAAAGAGAACGCCTGTATGAAGAACATTACGCTAAACACAATACCTACAGCTGCCGTCGACTGAGTATCGATTTGTCCGACGAAAAAGGTGTCGACCAGATTGTACACGCTGGTCAACAACATAGATATAATCGTAGGAATAGCCATTGCGCCTATCACACGATGGACAGGCGCATGCGTCAGAAACTGATATTTCTCGTTCATATTGCTTAATTCATTTCTGTTTCTCTTCAAAACGACTGCAAAGATAAAAACTTTCTGTCATTTAAACAAACAGCGTTTCAGTTGTTTCAGTTTCAGTTACGTTTCAAAGGGTCAGTTATGTATCAACCCTCTTATTAAACACTTATAACTAATTAATAATCAATATATTATATAGATACAGAAGAATTTACCACCCTCTTAAAAACAACTGAAACAACTGAAACTGAAACCTCTTGTAGTAATGTCACCTCATCTAAAAGGCTATAATTCAACAACTTACGACATTACGCATCCGAACGTTAATCTTGCATCACAAACAATCTCAATCTCAGAATCTCAGTTGTAAAACAGTCACAAACAAATCTACACTCATTTCTTTAAATACTTATAACTAATTTAATAATTGATAAGATATAAGAAAAAGTATGTCCCGAACGCATCCCGAACGCATCCCGAAGCCAAATCAGACCGTTCTACAGTCATAATGAGCGTACTCACAATCCTAAATGCCTTCGAGAGTTACAGAATCTCGCCCAAGTAGAAGGAATATCTGCGGGTATTGAACCTAAAATAATAGCATATTCACTCTTATATGATAAATATCGCTAAAAGCTGGTTATTTCGAAATAAATGGTGTATTTTTGCACAAAAACATTTACAAGCAAAAATACAACATGCAGATATTATTAGCAAACGCCAAGATAATGTTCGGCAAGACGGACAGGAAGGCTGTTTCTACCCCACTCTTCCAGAGCGTGGCAGAAACTCTGGCTGCGGAAATGGCAAGGATGGACGTGGAAGATTTGGCACGGCAGCTGGATTGCAGCAAGAAGATAGCGGCTGAGAACTGGATACGCTACCAGAACTTTATGGCAGCCGAGAAGATGCCAGCCCTACTTGCCTACAACGGTCAGGCATACAAGCATCTGCGTGCCGACACCTTGAGCGACGAGGCATTGGAGTACGCCCAAAAGCATCTTTGGATAACGTGTTTCCTATATGGTCTACTTCGCCCTATGGACGGCATCGTACCCTATCGTATGGAGCATTGCGTCACGCTCGAAGCCACAAACGACAAGCCCATCAATCAGTTCTGGAAGAACAGGCTGACAGATGTGCTTATTGATAGCGTCAAGGCAGACGACGGCATCCTCCTGCATCTATCCACAGAGGAATATGAACACCTGTTCGACTGGAAGAGGGTATGCAAGGAAGTGACGGTCATGCAACCTCTCTTCTATGTGCGGCAGAAAGACGGCAGACTGAAGATGCAGGCTGTATGGGCGAAGTCGTGCCGTGGAGCTATGTTACGCTTCATTCTGAACAACCGCCTCGTAACTCCCGAGGAACTTTCCGCTTTCAGCTACGAAGGCTTTGAATACGCGCCACAATTAGGCGATGCAAACAACCCACATTTCGTAAGGGAATTTATCAAGTAATACAGAGCTGTACGAGAGGTAAAAAACATTACCACGCCTCAAGCTTGTCTGCAATCTCCGGCATCTTGTCCTTGCTGAACACAGGATTCTTGCCTTCCTTCTTCTGTTGGCGATAGTCCTGCAGCAAGAAAACGGCTTGGCGCGAGAGCATGACTATTGCCACAAGATTGCAGAGGGTGAGAAGCGCCATCGTGATGTCGGCAAGGCTCCATGCAAAATCAAGCGACACCACGGCTCCCGTCATCACCATAGCCGCCACGGCAAGACGATAGACAAACACGCCAAGCTTTGTATCCTTGATGTACCTGACATTGGTCTCACCATAATAGTAGTTGCCGATGATGCTGCTGAATGCAAAGAGCCATATCATCACAGCCACGAAGGGATTGCCTATACTTCCGATTTCGTGGGTCAAGGCATCCTGGGTGAGTTGTATGCCGTTGGAGGCTGTCACGTCCACCCCACTAACAAGTATGATGAATGCCGTACAAGAACATACCACCAAGGTATCCGTGAACACGCCCAAGGCCTGTATCAATCCTTGCTTAACGGGATGGCTCACAGTAGCCACGGCAGCCGCATTAGGTGCACTACCCTCGCCCGCCTCGTTGCTGAACAAGCCTCGCTTAATACCCTGTATTATGGTCACGCCAAGCACTCCGCCCGCAGCCTGATTGAATCCGAAAGCGTTCTCTACAATGGTAAGCAGCACCTTAGGCAAAGAGCTGATGTTCCAAACCACCACTCCTATGGCTATCAGAAGATAGACGACAGCCATTACGGGGACTACCGTTGAGGAGAACTTTGCCACTCTATGAATGCCGCCGAAGATGATGAGCAAGGTGAGCGCCGTGAGCACTATGCCCATAGTGGCAGGATCTATGCCGAAAGCCTTCTGCCAAGCCAGACAGATGGTGTTGCTCTGCACGGAATTATAGGCGAAACCGAACGTGATGATCATCAATACGGCAAAGAGAATGCCCATCCATCCCTTGCCCAGTCCGTACTTCATGTAATAGGCTGGTCCGCCATAGAAGGAAGTCTTGCCTTTGCGCTTATACAATTGGGCAAGCGTAGACTCAATAAAGGCCGACGACGAGCCCAGCAAGGCCAGCATCCACATCCAGAACACGGCTCCAGGTCCGCCTATGCTTATGGCGGTGGCTACGCCTGCAAGATTGCCCGTACCTATTCTGCTTGCCAACGCCACAACGAATGCCTGGAACGAGGAGATGTGCTTCATCTCGCCATCCACCTTAACATCCATCGACAATTCGTCCTCGCCTATCTCCTGGGGCTGTACCTTGTCGGGATTAAGCAGCAGTCTGACCATCTCCCTGATGAGACGGAACTGAACAAAACGAGTACGCAAAGTGAAAAACACGGCACAGCATATCAAAACCGTAATGATGATATACGACCAAAGGAAATCGCTAACCTGAACTAAAATATTCTGTACTAAATCTATCATTTTATCTGCAAAAAACTGTATATCTTATACTTTCAGACTGCAAAATTACTAATTTCTTTTCAGAAAAGAGCCTTTCATAACATTCTTAGACTCGCCATAAATAACTTTTCTATGTAAATTGACTCAACTCATTATTAATTTGTACCTTTGCATCTACGAATCGACTAACTTAAAAAGTAATATATGAAACGACTTATGGGAATAATCACAATGCTTTGCAGCCTGTTTGGCTGTAGCGCTCAAACAGAAGGATTCAAGAGCCTTACGGTAAAAGAATACGCCAAGGCTATTGAGGATACTGCTATCGTACGACTCGACGTACGTACGGCAGAAGAATTTGCTGAAGGACATATTGCCAAGACACTAAACATAGATGTGCTCAAGAACGATTTTGAGAGCAAGGCTGTCGCTATGCTTCCGAAGAACCATATCATTGCCGTAAACTGCAGAAGCGGAAAGCGAAGCAAGAACGCAGCCCGGATACTTGTAAAGAACGGATTCAAGGTGATCGAACTGGATGGCGGTTATAACGATTGGGTTAAGAACAGAATGCCCGTAACAAAGTAAACATGCATACACGACTTACTACATTATGAAAGCATACACTTATATAGAGAAGGGCAAGTTCGCATTAACAGACAAGCCGAAACCAGAACTTCAAGAGTCTACCGACGCCATCGTGCGCGTAACACTTGGCAGCATCTGCACGAGCGACCTACACATCAAGCACGGAAGCGTGCCACGTGCCGTAAAGGGCATTACCGTAGGACACGAGATGGTGGGCGTGGTTGAACAGATAGGTAGCGACGTTAAGGGCGTAAAGCCTGGCGACCGCGTTACGGTAAATGTGGAGACTTTCTGTGGCGAATGCTTCTATTGCAAGCATGGCTACGTCAACAACTGCACCTCGCCTCATGGCGGATGGGCTCTCGGATGCCGTATTGACGGAGGACAGACGGAATATGTACGTGTGCCGTTGGCTACGCAAGGACTCAACCGTATTCCGGATAGCGTTACCGACGAGCAGGCCCTCTTCGTAGGCGACGTGCTTGCCACGGGCTTCTGGGCTGCACGCATTAGCGAAATCAGCAAGGAGGACACAGTCCTGATAATTGGTGCCGGACCTACAGGCATCTGCACTCTGCTTTGCGTAATGCTCAAGCAACCCAAGCGCATAATCGTGTGCGAGCCATCAGAGGAGCGCCGCAACTTCGTCAAGGAGTATTGTCCCGAGGTGTTGCTCACAACTCCCGACGAGTGCCGCGACTTCGTGCTGAAGAATAGCGACCATGGCGGAGCTGACCGTGTGCTGGAGGTGGCTGGAGCTAAGACCACATTCCAGTTGGCTTGGCAATGTGCACGTCCTAATGCCATAGTTACGGTTGTAGCCCTATACGACGAGGCGCAGATTCTGCCTTTGCCCGATATGTATGGCAAGAACCTCACATTCAAGACTGGAGGAGTAGACGGATGCGACTGCGAGGAGGTGCTACAGCTTATAGAGCAGGGCAAGATTGACACTACCCCACTCATCACCCATCGCTTTCCTCTGAGTAGTATAGATGAGGCTTATCGCATATTTGAGAACAAAGAAGAGGGAGTAATAAAGATAGCCATTTACAATGAATAAGATAACGATGCTCGGCACGGGCAGCGCCACAGTTTCCCATATCTACAATACTTGTTTTGTGCTTTCTACCGCCACCACCCAGCTGCTTGTTGATGCTGGCGGAGGCAACGGCATTCTCACCCAGTTGCGCAAGGTTGGTCTCCCCATCTCTGACATTCATCATCTGTTCGTTACCCACTCCCATACCGACCACGCGTTGGGCGTAATATGGGTGATTCGTATGGTGGCACAATGTAAGGGCTACGAGGGCCATTTGCACGTCTATGGCAACGACAAGGTGATGAAGGTCGTGGGCACAATTATCGATATGATACTCGCCAAGAAACAGTTGAGTAAAGTTGGCGAACGTGTTGTATTCCATAAGCTTACCGACGGCGAGAATTTCGATGCAGGAGACATACGCCTCACCTGTTTCGACATTCATTCCACCAAGGAGAAGCAATATGGATTTCGTGCCCAGCTACCCGACTCTACTGTTGTGGCGTGTCTTGGCGACGAACCTTACAATCCGCTCAACCGCCCCTACATAGAACATGCCGACTGGATGATGTGCGAGGCATTCTGTCTCTATGCCGACCGCGATACGTTCAAGCCTTACGAGAAATGTCATAGTACGGCTCTCGACGCAGGCCGACTTGCTGCCGAACTTGGCGTGAAGAATCTCATACTGTATCATACCGAGGAGAAGACACTCTCTACACGCAAGGAAAGCTACACCAAGGAGGCTGCCGAGAACTTCAAAGGCAAGATTGTTGTACCTGACGATTTGGAGGAGATAAGTCTCGCATAAAGTATGAAACGGGAAATAATCAACAACATAAACATTCTTGCAAAAGAAAACGAACCTTTCCTATTTGTCATCAACTACGATGGCGACGATGCCTACATCAGAAGACTTAAGGATATTGATCCGAAGGAATGTCTGTACGACTTTGAAGGAATAAGTAATGTAGTACTTGACGACGGCTACAAACATCCCCTACCCTCCGCCATCCGATGGGATATAGATGCGCCTGCTTACGAGAATTACGAGCGGAGCTTCAATATTGTCAAGAGCAACATGCTGGCTGGCAACAGCTATCTTGCCAACCTTACTTGCCGGGTACCGGTAAACTGCAATCTCTCACTCGACGACATTTTCGCTCATTCCAAGGGCAAATACAGGCTTCTGCTTAGAGGTGATAGAAATCGTGGCAGGCGCTTCGTGTGCTTCTCGCCCGAGAGCTTTCTCAGAATAAGCCATGGCCGCATCTATTCCTATCCCATGAAGGGAACTATAGACGCTTCGCTTCCCAATGCCAGGCAAGAGCTGATGAACGACACGAAGGAGGCTGCCGAACACGCTACAATAGTCGACCTCATCCGCAACGACCTGAGTCGGGTGGCTACGGATGTGAGGGTGGACTGCTATCGCTACGTTGACACTCTACATACCAACAATGGCGACATTCTGCAGACCAGTTCCGAGATAAGCGGACTGTTGCCCGACGACTATCGCCAGCATCTGGGCGAAATTATAGACGCACAACTTCCTGCCGGCTCTATAACGGGTGCTCCGAAGAAGAAGACCGTGGAGATAATCCGTGAGGCTGAGCGTTACGACCGGCGCTTCTATACGGGCGTAATGGGAATATACAACGATGGCGAACTCAATTCTGCCGTAATGATCAGGTTTGTGGAGCAGGACGAGAATGGTATGGCGTTCAAGGCTGGTGGAGGTATTACCGCCAAGAGTTGCTGCCGTAAGGAGTATGAAGAGGTGTTGCAGAAGATTTACCTGCCAATTTAATTATAATAAATCTACAATTATGAAAAAATCATCATCAATTACGAGATTGGCCCTATGGCTGATGCTGTTGCTCATAATGCCGTTGCAGATTATAGCTGCCGAATTAGGCGAGGCTGGCAAGCGTCTGGCCGCGTTGCCTGGAGTGAGTGACGTAGAGACGTTGAAGAGCAAGCTTTTCCAGGAAAAGTACGTGTTCTTCATCAAGCAGCAGCTCGACGCAAAGGATGCTTCCAAAGGCAACTTCGAACAGAGAGTGATATTGTGCCATCGTGGATTCGACCGTCCCACCGTACTCGTTACCGAAGGCTATAATGCCAACTACGGATTGCGCGAGGACTATATCGAGGAACTGGCACAGATATTCAATACAAACATCGTATTGGTGGAATACCGCTACTTCGACAAGTCAACGCCTACGCCTTGCAACTGGCAGTATCTTACCGTGGAGAACTCGCTCTACGACCTGCATAACGTCAACCGGACCTTGCACGCCATATACAAGGGCAAATGGATTGCTACAGGCATCAGCAAAGGCGGACAGACCACTATGTTCTATCGCTCTTACTTCCCCGACGACGTTGACATTTCCGTGCCCTACGTGGCTCCGCTTAATAGAAGCGTGGAAGACGGCAGACACGAGAAGTTCCTGCAGCACGAAGTCTCGACAAAAGGAAACCGTCAGAAGGTGCTCGACTTCCAGTTGCTTTTATTCAAGCGCAAGGCTACTCTGCTGCCCATGCTCGAGGAATATTGCCGCAAGCAGAATTACACGTTCAACGTTTCCTTGGGCGAGATATTCGACTATTCCGTATTTGAATATGCTTTCGCCTTCTGGCAATGGGGCAACGACATTAACGAGATTCCTACAATTAACGCCTCAGACAAGCAGGTGTTCGACTATTGGATAAACATGTGCGAGCCTAACTATTTCGCCAATCAGAATGTATTCATGTCGTTTAATGTCCAGGCCGCAAAGGAACTGGGATATTATGGCTATTATATCAAGCCCTTCAAGAAGTATCTAAGCATCAAGACTGCCAAGGGCTATCTTAAGCGTCTGATGCTGCCTAAGGGAATGGAAGACACTAAGTTCTCGCCTGCACTCTACAAGCACACGGTTGACTTCCTAACCCACAACGACCCCAAAATGGTGTACATCTATGGTGACATCGACCCATGGAGCGCTTCGGGCATCTACGGACTTCCCTTCACTAAAAACAAGCAAAACCTACATGTCTATATGCTCAAGGGAGGCTCGCACCTGACACGCATTCTCTCGTTCCCCGAGCCTGAGCGACAGAACATCATCAACCTCATCGACAAGTGGTTGAAGGAATAGAAAAACAAGAATGTTGAGTTTTGTAATCGGCTGTGCCGCTTGCCTGAGCAAGAATGTTTAATTAGGAGTTGTTCTCGGTTACGCCTGCGATTATGAATTGTACAATGTTAAGGTTGCAAATGGTGTCCCCGCCATAACCTGAGCAAGCTGATAAGCAAGCTACAGGAGTAATTCACGATAATTCGTGACAAAGAATAATACAATATTCCTGTCACGAATTACCGTTATGAATGTTGAGTGTTGAATGTTGAATTGAAGTCTCCTAACAATTGGTTAAATCATGCTTTCTGAAGCAATACGTATTCATCGGCAAAGTAATACGTATTCAAAGGCAAAGTAATACGTATTCATTTTGCAAGTATCATTAATATACATGAGCAAGTATCATTAATTAAGCCCACTTTAAAAAAGTAAGGCTTGTTTTAGATGTTTATTTATCACTAAAACAAGCTCTGGTTAATGCTGTTATTAGATGCAGTTGGGTAGTCGTGCCTCAAAGAAATATTCTGACACCAATGCATGGTCAGACTGAATTCAATATAAAACAAGCCGACACGCCAACTAAAGACAACAGGGGCAATATCATCCTGCTCCATATTAGAGAAAACGATATTGTCCCTGATGATAGGTATTGAGAAATACTGCTAAAATCTTCTTATGCCTTAACAGTCTCAACGAGCTCTTCAGGCGTAACAAGAGTCTGCTCGCCAGTAGCCATGTTCTTGAGAGTGAGCTTGCCCTGGGCTATCTCCTCCTCGCCAGCCAGCACTACAAACGAAACCTGCTTGGCGTTGGCATAAGCCATCTGCTTCTTCATCTTGACGCTGTCAGGATAGATCTCGGTGCGGATGCCAGCCTCACGGCAACGACGCAATACGGGCAGACAGTAGGCTGTCTCAGTAGCGCCGAAATTAATGAACAGCAACTGAGTGCCCTGCTCTGCTTCCTTAGGATAAAGGTCAAGACCACCGAGCACGTCGTAGATACGGTCGGCACCGAACGAAATGCCAACACCTGAAATGCCTGGCAGTCCGAAGATACCTGTAAGGTTGTCGTAGCGTCCGCCACCAGTAATTGAGCCGATGGCATAGTCGAGAGCCTTCACTTCGAAAATGGCACCCGTATAGTAGTTGAGGCCACGTGCCAAGGTAAGGTCAAGGTCAATCTGATTGTGCAGACCGCAGGTCTTGAGAGTATCAAGAATGAATCGTGTCTCCTCAACGCCCTTCATACCTACTTCAGACTGTGCAAGCACCTGGGCTATTGTTGCGAGTTTCTCGTCGTTGGTACCCGTGAGCGCAATTATCGGCTGCAACTTCTCGATTGCTTCGTCAGAGATGCCGTCGCGACGCAACTCTTCGTTGACAGCATCAATGCCAATCTTGTCGAGCTTGTCGATGGCTACGGTTATGTCGACAATCTTATCAGACTCACCTATAGTCTCGGCAATACCGGTAAGAATCTTACGGTTGTTTATCTTAATAGCTACACGCACTCCGAAACGTGTGAATACGGTGTCGACAATCTGCATCAGCTCCACCTCATTGAGCAACGAGTCGGAACCTACAACGTCGGCATCACACTGGTAGAACTCGCGATAGCGTCCCTTCTGCGGACGGTCGGCACGCCATACGGGCTGTATCTGATAGCGCTTGAACGGCAACTGAATCTCGTCACGATGCTGCACAACATAGCGTGCAAACGGAACGGTGAGGTCGTAGCGCAGACCCTTCTCGCACAGCTTTGTAGCAAGATGGAGCGGATTGCGCTGCATGAGTTCGTCGTCAGAGAGTTTGGCGAGATAGTCGCCCGAATTGAGCACCTTGAAGAGCAGCTTGTCGCCCTCCTCGCCATACTTGCCCATCAGCGTAGACAGAGTCTCCATGGCAGGAGTCTCTATCTGACGGAAACCGTAGAGGGCGTACACTTCGCGTATGGTGTCGAATATATAGTTACGCTTGGCCATCTCGACGGGCGAGAAGTCGCGCGTACCTTTAGGTATACTTGGTTTTGCCATTTATTGATTATAAATAAAAGAACTACTTGCGAACGATTGTCTGTTCGCGGTCCGGGCCTATTGAGATAATGCGTATCGGGGTCTCGAGATACTCCTCGAGGAACTTGACATAGGCATTGAACTCTTCGGGGAACTGGTCCTCGCTTGTGAAGCGTGTCATGTCTACGTTCCAACCCTTGAATTCCTTGTATACAGGCTTTGCATCGTACAGTTCGTAAGGCAGCTCAGTAGTCTGTGTGCCGTCAGGCAATTCGTAGGCTACGCAAGCCTTGATAACTGGGAAACCGTCGAGCACGTCGCTCTTCATCATGATGAGTTCAGTAACGCCGTTGATCATGACAGAATACTTGAGCTGTACGAGGTCGCACCATCCGCAACGGCGCTCACGACCCGTAACGGCTCCGTATTCGTGACCAAGGTCGCGAATCTTGTCGCCAGTCTCGTCAAACAGCTCTGTGGGGAAAGGACCTGCACCTACACGTGTGCAATAAGCCTTCATGATGCCATAGACATTGCCAATACGGTTAGGACCAATGCCCAATCCAATGCAGGCACCGGCGCAGATGGTGTTAGAAGAAGTAACGAAAGGATAAGATCCGAAGTCAACGTCGAGCATAGTGCCCTGGGCACCCTCACAGAGAATGTCCTTGCCTGAGCGCAACACGCGGTTAATCTCGTGCTCAGAGTCTACAATTTGGAACTGCTTGAGGTATTCGATGCCCTCCATCCATGTCTTCTCTACTTCGGTAATGTCGAAGTCGGTGTAGCCAAGAGCTGCAATCTGCTTGAGGTGAGCAGCCTTGTGAGCCTCATATTTAGCCTGGAAGTTGTCAAGGATGTCGCCTACACGGAGCCCGTTGCGCGAAACCTTGTCGGTATATGTCGGACCGATGCCCTTGCCGGTAGTGCCTACCTTGTTCTTGCCCTTAGAGGCTTCGATGGCAGCATCAAGCACACGGTGTGTAGGCATGATGAGATGTGCCTTCTTTGAGATGTGCAGACGGCTCTTGAGGTCGTGTCCGCTCTTCTCAAGATCCTTGGCCTCCTGCATGAAGAGGTCGGGAGCGAGCACTACGCCATTGCCGATGATGTTAACCTTACCTCCCTGGAAAATGCCCGACGGGATGCTGCGGAGTACATACTTTTGGCCCTCAAACTCGAGAGTGTGGCCTGCATTAGGACCGCCCTGGAAACGTGCGATCACATCATACTTCGGGGTGAGGACATCAACAACCTTGCCCTTACCTTCGTCGCCCCACTGCAATCCGAGCAGGACGTCAACTTTTCCTTTGTTCATATATTTCCTTGTTTTTCTTTCTCTGTCCCTGCGGACCGAGTATGTTTTTTGTTAATGTTCGTATCTTGACAGGCTCGTCGCTGGCATGAAGCACACATGCCGAAGACATAGAGCGCATAAGCCGTTGGGCGGAAGCGTCGTGTCTTGGCTCCTGGCAGCTTATCCAATTCGGCTGGCGCACTTACCTCCATCGTACGGCCACACAGCGTACACACCTGACGGCAACGTGTCCTCGTGGGGTCTACGGCTTCGTAGCGTGTGCAGTTCTGCATTCTGAGGCACACTATGAGCCGCAGGTCGACAAGCAGTCGAAGCGTGTTGTAGAGCGTGGCACGGCTTACCTTGAAGCCATGGCTTGCCATCTGTGCCGCAATGTCTGCTATAGAGAAAGGTGCATCCATAGAGCATGCTGCGTCAAGTATGGCTCGCCGTTCGGGTGTGCAGCGACAGTTCATCGTCTGCAAGCTGCGAGCGAGTGTAGCATGTGCATTTTGTATAGCATCTTCTTGCATCATGTTGCAAAGTTACGTTTTTTTGGCAATTCAACCAAGAAGATATGCTAAAAAGCGTCAAATCCTGCGTCA
>URDM01000038.1 GCA_900546575.1 uncultured Prevotella sp. | reverse complement strand
GGGCGTTTAGCTCAGCTGGTTTAGAGCATCTGCCTTACAAGCAGAGGGTCGGCGGTTCGAATCCGTCAACGCCCACTCCGATAAGCGGACAGGTTTTAATACTTGTCCGCTTTTTTTGTGTCTATACGTCAAGTTTACAAGGCTTTATGAATGTTTTAAACGGAATTTCCGTAACTTTGCAAGAGTTATAATAACCCAAGCACCCCACGATGTAGAACCCAAACTCAAGCCGACATGACCGATATAGCCAGTTGTTTCCCCATAACCGACCCCACACTCATCTTCTTCGTGGTGATGCTCATTATCCTGTTTGCCCCGATAGTGATGGGCAAGCTGCGCATTCCGCACATCATCGGAATGGTGCTGGCAGGTGTGGCAGTGGGTCAGTATGGTCTGAACATACTGGTGCGCGACGACTCTTTCGAGCTGTTTGGCAAGGTAGGACTCTACTATATCATGTTTCTTGCCTCGCTCGAGATGGACATCGAGGGCGTAAGGCGCAACAAGGGGCGCTTCGGAGTGTTCGGACTGCTCACCTTCGCCGTGCCGTCTGTCATGACATACGTGGCATGCATAACGGTGCTGCACTATTCGGTGCTCGCCTCGTTGCTGCTGGGTTGCATCATGGCTTCAAACACGTTGATAGCCTATCCCATCGTGGGCAGATACGGATTGCAGCGCAAGCCCAGCGTAACGCTGTCGGTTGGCTCGTCGATGATATCGCTGCTGATGGCTCTTGTGTCGTTGGCTGCAATAGTGGCGGCATACGGCGGCAATACGGGAGTGATGTTCTGGCTGTGGTTTGTGGGCAAGTTCGTAGGCTACTGCGTGCTTATGGCGCTGCTCATTCCACGCCTGGCACGATGGTTTCTGCGCCGTTACAGCGATGCCGTGATGCAGTTTATCTTCGTCATGTCGATGCTCTTCATGAGCGCAGCACTAAGTGAGGCCGTCGGACTGGAGGGCATCTTCGGAGCCTTCGTGGCAGGACTCATCCTCAACCGCTTCATTCCGCACGTGTCGCCGCTGATGAACCGCATCGAGTTCATAGGCAATGCGCTCTTCATACCTTATTTTCTTATAGGTGTGGGCATGCTCATCAATTTGCGACTGCTGTTTGCCGGAGGCGGCATAGTGGGCGTGGTCATAATGATAGTGGTGTTCGGAACGGTGGGCAAGGCAGTGGCTGCCTATCTCGCCGGTTGGCTCTTTCGCCTGCCAGTATCGTCGGGCAACATGATGTTCGGACTCACGTCGGCACATGCAGCGGGCGCCATTGCCATGGTGATGGTGGGCATGAAGATGGAGGTGGAGCCGGGTGTGCCGCTCGTTACCGACGATATGCTCAACGGAGTGGTAATAATGATACTCTTCACGTGCGTCATCTCCACCATCATGACCGAACGTGCGGCACAGCAGATAACCCTGCGCGACAAGGAAATGCCCGAAGACACTACGGCAAACGAGAGCGAAGAGAAGGTGCTCATACCCATGCGCTATCCCGAATATGCCCAGCGACTGGTCAATCTGGCTATGATGATGCGCAATCCTAAGAACACTACGCAGATGGTGGGTCTCAATGTGGTGTACGACGACGATGACATGCCGCGCAAGCAGGAGCAGGGACAGCGCCTGCTGGAGCGCATGACGCAATATGCAGCGGCTGCCGACATACACATGCAGACCCAGGTGCGCGTGGCGGCGAACATCGCCAACGGCATACGCCATGCCTATAAGGAGTTCCGCGCAACAGAAATACTCATCGGTATGCACATGCATCCCGAGGTGTCGCAGAAGTTCTGGGGCGAGTTTCATCAGAGTCTGTTCAACGGACTCAACAGCCAGATCATCATGGCACGACTCACTCAGCCGCTCGCCACAATACGCCGCATACAGGTGGCAGTGCCTTCGAGGGCGCAGTTTGAGCCTGGATTCTACCGATGGCTTGAACGCTTGTGCCGGTTGGGCTGCAATCTGGAGTGCCACACGGAGTTCTTCGGACGTGAGGATGTGCTGCCGCTGATAGAGAACTATGTGCTCAGCCGCCATCACGACATGCGCGTGTCGTACACTAAGATGGCGCATTGGGCAGAGATGCCAAGCCTGGCTGCATCCATATCAGCCGACAATCTGTTTGTGGTAGTGACCGCGCGCAAGGGCACAGTGTCGTATAAGAACGCGCTGGAGTTCCTGCCCGACGAGATAACACGCCACTTCTCAGGCTCCAACATCATGATAATATTCCCCGACCAGCACGGCGATGCTATGGACGAAATGACCTTCGCACAGCCGCAACATACCGAGGAACACAGTGCATACGAGGCTATCGGCAAGTGGATAAAGAAGAAGCTGTAATTGAAAATTCAAAAATGAATAATTCACAATCGCAGGCGTAGCCGAGAACAATTCAAAATTCAAAACTCAAAACTCAAAATTCAATATGATTGACATTAAAGGAATAACAAAGAGTTTCGGCTCGCTTCAGGTGCTCAAGGGCATCGACCTCCACATCAACAAGGGTGAGGTGGTGAGCATTGTCGGTCCGAGCGGTGCCGGCAAGACAACATTGTTGCAGATAATGGGTACACTCGACAGTCCGGACAGCGGCGAAATCGTTGTCGATGGAGTAGACGTGCGCAGTCTGTCTACCAAGAAATTGAGCGATTTCCGCAACCGTCATATAGGATTCGTGTTCCAGTTTCATCAGCTTCTGCCCGAATTCACAGCCCTCGAGAATGTTATGATACCGGCATTCATAGGCGGCAAGAGCCAGGCTGAAGCCAAGAAGCGCGCCATGGAACTCCTTGAGTTTATGGGATTGGCCGAACGTGCATCGCATAAGCCTGCCGAACTCTCCGGTGGCGAGAAACAACGAGTGGCTGTAGCACGTGCACTTGTCAACAATCCGGCTGTAGTCTTCGCCGATGAACCGTCGGGTTCGCTCGACTCAAAGAACAAGGCCGAACTCCACCAACTCTTCTTCGACCTGCGCGACCGCTTCGGCCAGACCTTTGTCATTGTCACTCACGACGAGCATCTGGCAAGCATCACCGACCGCACAATACATATCGAGGACGGACTGATAAAGGATGCAGAGGAAAGTGAAGTGAGTGAAACCGTTTGATAAACAATAATAATAAAACTATATGGATTATGACTTACTTAAATCGTTTCCATCAAGAGAGTACCGAGAGGATGCTTCGCAAAATGGAAGAATGGAAGAAGTTTCCAACATCCTCCTCAGAAGCAGCCGAAAAAATGAAGCAGAATCTGGCAAAGGCTCAGCATATAGAGGCGACCTTTATACAGAACAAGAGCAAATCGTAAAATATGCGGAAACGCATAATTGTTGGTTCTCTTTAGAATACATCTTTCAACTTGGTACGCCAGGGCCGTCAGGTAGTGAAAATGATACATATGTAGACAAGAACGGAGGCATTGTTTATAAAACAAACAATCTTATACATACCGGTAGTTTCTATCGGTTGTTTAGGCGTTTGATGTTGCATAATTCAGTCTTTCCACAAACCGAATACATATTGTTGGGCTTTACTGGATATAAAGAAAGAACAGTTTATCCAGTATTGGCGCAACGATATGTAGAGAACGCTCGCCCTGCTACACCTATAGAGATAGAAATGTATATGTTGTCTTTAGGCTTTGAAAAGGTTGATGATTGGACATATAAGAACTCAACGTTATTGATGTCTGATTTGAAACCAAAGAATGTTTTACGCGATGAAGACGGAGATATGTTTGTTATTGATGTAGAAATAAAGGAATTGTAAAGAAATAATATACGAATGATAAAACTTGGCGATTACAATAAGATGACCGTTGTGAAGGAGGTTGACTTCGGATTGTACCTCGACGGCGGTGATGAGGGCGAGATATTATTGCCCAAACGTTATGTACCAGAGGGCGTAAAACCAGGCGACGAACTTGAAGTGTTCGTATATCTCGACCAGGAAGAGCGCCCCGTTGCTACTACTGAGCATCCGCTTTGTAAAGTAGGCGACTTCGCTTATTTGGAAGTCTCGTGGGTCAACGAGTACGGAGCTTTCCTCAACTGGGGACTGATGAAGGACCTCTTCTGCCCGTTCCGCGAGCAGAAGAAGCGCATGCAGAAGGGCGAAAGCTATATTGTGCACGTGCATATCGACGAGGAGAGCTATCGTATCGTGGCTTCTGCCAAGGTGGAACGCTACTTTGCCGAGCGCCATCCTTTCTACAATCACGGACAGGAAGTTGACCTGCTGGTGTGGCAGAAGACCGAGATGGGATTCAAGGTGATAATCGACAACTGCTATCCGGGACTTGTCTACGAGGACCAAGTGTTCCGCTATCTGCACACAGGCGACCGTGTGAAGGGATATATCAATACGGTGCGACCCGACGGCAAGATTGATGTGACGCTCCAGCCTACCGGACGTCAGCAGACACTCGACTTCTCGGAGACGCTGTTGCAGTATCTTAAGGACAATGGAGGAGTGTGCGACCTGGGCGACCGCAGCGATGCTGAAGACATAAAGCGACGCTTCCAGGTGAGCAAAAAGGTGTATAAGCGTGCCATTGGCGACCTGTACCGCCGCCGACTGATCAATATCACCGACAACGGTATAGCTCTTGTGTAATAAAAAAGAAGGGCATTGCCGATTTCGGTAATGCCCTTATATATTAATAAGGTGGGATTAGAAGCTGCTGAAACGGTCGATTAGTTTCTTGCGGAAGAGTCGTCCTACCTTCACTTCTTGCAACGCATCGAATGGAGGATAGAAATGACAGGTGTTGTCAGCCACCTCCATAAGATATGCAATATTGATGATATGCTTCTGGCTTACACGCACAAGGGTGTCGTTAAGCGCCAGAAGCATATCGCTGTTTATGTTTCGTTTCAGTCGGATAGGGTGCTTCTCGCCAGCCAGAGTCACCTCCCATACACGCAGATCGCTGTTGTATGCAAAGAGTCCGATGTCGTTGATGTCTACCAGACGGAAATCGATGGCATTGGTATAGACAATGTATTTGCCGTCGTTGCGCCTTGCTATGCCGTCGCCGATGATTGTCGGGGCAGTAGGAACGGTTGTTGTGCGCTGCGTGTGCTGCTGTTCGGTGCTGCTGTCGAGACATATGCGTCGGATGATGGTGCGCAGTTCGGTGTCGTTGATGGGTTTCATCAGATAGTCGAACGCCTTGTTGCGGAATGCCGACAGCATGTATCGGCTGTACGCAGTGTACATTACCACACGGCAGCGTGACCCAATGTTCATCTCAATGCGCTCCAGAAACTCTATGCCAGAGATGTCGGGCATGTCCACATCGAGAAACATCACGTCGGGTTTACTGTCGTTGTACAGCCTCAGTCCGTCCATTCCGTTATACGCCATGCCTATAACTTCTATTCCGTCATATTCCTCCAGCTTGTACTTCAGGGTCTCAGCGGCCTTCCTGTCGTCGTCAACAATGATGATATTCATAGTTTAGTTCTTTTTTATTGCTGGTTTTAAATTGTTTGTTTCACTCTATTTTCACTCCGTCGGGCACTTTCAGCGTAGCCTCGCAACCCTTTGTCTGCTGTCCGTCTGGGCTGTAGATGTTGCGTATGGTGAACCGTATCTTGTCCTTGTTGCGCACGTTTATCACAGCTATAGTTTGCGAAATGATGTTCATTCCGGTCTTGCGGCGTAGCGTGGCATGGTTGAATCCCGGTCCGTTGTCGGTCACTCTTATCACCGTATTGTGCTGTTCGCGTCTTACGGTAATGCTCAATAGCTTGATGCCTTCCTTGTTTCGGAGGGCGTGTTTGATTGCGTTCTCGGTCAGAATCTGTATGAACATCGACGGAATCCTGACGCTGCTGGCATCCACATCGGGCGCAATGTCGATGTTGAAGTGGAAGTCGTCGCCCATCAGATAGCTTTCCACGCGTACGTATTGCTGCACGAATTCCAGCTCCTTTTGCAGTTCTACGCCCAAAGTGCTCGACATATCGAGGTTGGCACGAATCAGTTGTGCCAGCTCGGTAAGCTCGTTGGTCTCCTTGGCGTCCGACTTTATGATTCTGTTGTTTAGCACATTGAACATGAAGTGGGGCGATATGCGGTTGCGAACGTTGTCAAGCTTGAGGTTCATCATGCGCAGTTGTATCTTAAAACGACGTTTGCGCAGATACAGATACCACAGTATGAGCAGCAGAATGGATGTAACGGCGATTGAAATGGCCAATGTGCTGGTGAACTTTATGCTCTGTATCTCGGCGTTCTTGTGCTCAATGGCGAGGTCACGGTGCAACTGCAGCGTGTCGGTAGTGAAACGCGACATTATCTCGGCGGTTCGCATGTTGGAGAGGTTGTGTTCGATAGAGTCGTTGTAGGCTATCGACTTGTTGAGCAAAGCGTATGCCTTGTCGTAGTTGCCAGTAAGTTCGTAGTATCTGCGTTTGTATTTGTTGCGTATGTTTACAAGCGTGTATGGTATGAGCGAGTCATCGGTCTTGTCAGCCATAATGCGCTCGGCTTCGTGCATTCTGCCTGCTCTCACGGCAATGCCGAAGCGTATTGTGTTGCAATAATAAATGGATGTGTTGTCGCCATGCGCTCTGAAGTAAGGTTCTACATCATCCAGCATGGCAGTAGCATCGTTCAGTTTGCCGAGGTTAAGGTACACGTCAGCCAGATTGATCTTGCACAGATACATGTCGAATGTGCGCACCATGCCGTGCTGTTCGAGTAGTTTCTTCATGCGCAAGAAGCTCTGTAGCGCATTCTTATAGTCGTCTTGGTAGTAGTAGTAGTTGCCCAGATTGTTGACATAATAAGCCTGCATCGAGGGCGACATTTCCTTGACGTGAGGTTCGGTCTGGTCGTAGTAGAGCTTGGCTTTGTCGTAGTTGCGCAGTGTAACGTAAATCTGTGCCAGTCCCATGTAGAGCGTTATGTTCTCCTTTTGGGGCAATTCGAGCGAATCAACGAGAAAAAGCGCACGCCTATACCACTTGGCAGCGTTGGGAAGGTCGTTGCACAGCATATAGGCGTCAGCCATATTGGCGCACGTCTTGGGCAGATTATGCTTGCTGTTGCTGTTGAGCAGCAGATTGTAAGTTTCGTGGTTGAGGGCTACAATGCGTCGCGGGTCACGGTGAACGCTCATGTATCGTGCCGCCTGGCAAGCCTTTGCGCCAGCCATAAGCGAATTGAGTTGTGGAGAGAGGCATGTTCCGTTAGTGGCGTAATAGCCGTCGTCCTGCTGCGTTACGAATGTCTTGATGCTGTCGATGAGCGTGTCGGCACGTTCAGGGCGTTCGGTCAGGCTGTAGAAGCGAGCCTTTCGCAACATGTACTCGTAGTAAGTCGTGCTGTCGTCAGCCTCGTTCATGCCCTTTTCAATGGCTTGCAGAGCCGATGGGGCGAGTGCAGCAATCGAGTCGTCGAGCCATCGCAGATTGCCGTTTTCAGCCGTTTGGTCATTGTCTTGTTTAGGGTTGCAAGCCTGTAATGCAATGATAATGACCGCCATGCATGCTGTTGTAGTGGCTTGAAGCAGTTGTTTTGCTATCGTGTTCATCTGTTTTATTGTACACGTTTCTGTTTTTATGTAACTTGATATTGCAGCGTAGCATAATGAAAAGATGCTTCAATAGCCGGGATGCAGTTTATCTTTTGCAAATATACAACAAATATTGCAAACTTGTTGATACAAATCAATAAAATCATTTGAAAATATGCTCATTAACAAAAAATTGTAATCAAAATTTTGCTATAATGTAAAATGAGCGTATCTTTGCAATGTTTTTCATGGTATTAGATTTAAGGTTAACAAAGGTTGGGACTCAGCGGAGCCCCTTTTTTTGTGCCCTTACATTTCATAATACATCATTTTAAGCCCTTTTTACTATAGTTAGGGCTACTATTTCCTTTTATTTTTGTATTTTTGCACAGTCGCACAGTCGTTTGTACCACACTCGTATGGCGTGGAAGACGACATAAGTGCAAAATCCATAAAAATACCTTATAGAATTATGAAGATACTAACAGGAGCGCAGATACGCGAGCTCGACAAGTATACAATCGAACATGAGCCGATAGCATCGATAGATTTGATGGAGCGTGCAGCGCGTGCCATTACTGCAGCTATCCAACAGCAGTGGCCTCAAGGCACACCGGTTGTGGTGTTTGCAGGTCCGGGCAACAACGGCGGCGACGCATTGGCGGTGTCGCGTATGCTTGCCGAGAAAGGCTATAGCGTTGATGCTTATCTGTTTAACGTGCACGGTCATCTGTCGGATGAGTGTGCCAAGAACCGCGACCGACTCATCAGCGAGGGCCTGATACATCGTTTCACGGAAGTGTCGAACAACTTCGACCCGCCTAAACTTACCGAACAGACGCTGATAGTAGACGGATTGTTCGGTTCGGGACTCAACAAGCCGCTTGAGGGGGGCTTCGCTTCGCTCGTGAAGTACATCAACCAGTCGCCGGCACGTGTCGTGAGCATCGACATTCCGTCGGGTATGATGACCGAAGACAATGCCGCTGTGCCCACAATGGCTATTGTCCGCGCCGACGTTACGCTCACTCTGCAGATGAAAAAGCTTGCAATGCTCTTTGCCGATTGCCAGCAATACCTCGGAGTGGTGCGTGTGCTCGACATACGTCTGTCGAAAGAGTACATCAAGAGCATTCCCTCGCCCTACTCAACCGTTGAGGCCGACCTCGTAAGACAGATGATGCTGCACCGCGACGATTTCGCCCATAAGGGCATGATGGGCAATGCGCTGCTCATAGCCGGAAGCGAAGGAATGGCTGGAGCGGCCGTGCTTGCCACACGTGCATGCTTGCGCAGCGGTGTGGGCAAGGTGACTACGCTCACTCCACGTTGCAACTACGCGATAATGCAAATGTCGGTGCCCGAGGCGATAGTTCATCCCGACAGCGAGAACTATTATTCTGAGGCGATATCAACCGAGGAATACAACGCCGTAGGAATAGGTCCGGGACTGGGTCGCGACGAAGGTTCGGCACTCGCATTGATGTCGCAGTTGCAGCAGACGCAATGTCCGGTAGTGCTCGATGCTGATGCCTTGAACATGCTCGGATCGCATGGCATGTGGATAAGTCAGCTGCCCGACAATATGATAATGACTCCGCATCCGCGCGAGCTCGACCGTCTGGCAGGCACAGCAAGCCGCAGCGACGGTGAGCGTCTTGCCGTAGCGCGCGACATGGCGGAAAATCTTCGCGCCTATATAATGCTCAAGGGACACTACACGGCGCTGTGCATGCCCGACGGAAGCGTAATGTTCAACACTACGGGCAATTCGGGCATGGCGACGGCAGGCAGCGGCGACGTGCTCACCGGAATCATTACCGGACTCCTGGCACGCGGATATTCACGCAAGAACGCCTGCATCGTGGGCATGTATCTGCACGGACTGGCAGGCGACATAGCCGCACAGCGTGTGGGCAAGGAGTCGCTCGTGGCAAGCGACATTATCGCTGCGCTGCCCGAAGCGTTCAAGGCAATGTATTAAAAAGATATGAGTTGACAAGATACAAGCTAACAAGATATAAGTAAATATGAAGATACTATCAACAATATTACTTTCGGCATTGGCCGCAACGTCGGCAATGGCTGGTGGCGACAAGCCCATTGACGGATTGTCGTATTCGCTGCCCAAGACAGCAGTACGTATGCAGGTGCTCGTAGAGAAGACCGTGACCGAGCCGGGACAGCTTGCCGGATTCTCACAGCTCTACTTCGGCAAGGCTGGTGTAAGCACCCGACAGACCGTTTATCGCATAGTGGGCGTGTCGTTCAGCTCAGAAGGTCGTGCCGATGCCGACCGTCAGTACACAATAGCTATCGACAAGAAGCACAGTGTTCTCTCGGTTGACTGCGCACCAGACGGTTCGCTGCTCGCAATCAACACCAAGGCGCAGCGTGCCAAGGCCCCTGCTGCCTTCGTGCCGTCGCCCCGCAAGGCTCCGCTCAACCCTCGCGACTATATGAGCCAGGACATTCTCTCGGCTGGCAACCTGCCCAAGATGGCACAGCTCGTAGCACAGGAGATATACGACATACGCGATTCGCGCTCGCAGCTGTCGCGTGGTGAGGCCGACTTTATGCCGAAGGACGGCGAGCAGTTGCGCCTGATGTACAGCCAGCTTGCCACTCAGGAGGCGGCACTCATGCAATTGTTCCAGGGCAAAACGACCGTTGACACCACGGCAACCGTCATCAGCTTCATTCCGACAAAGGAAAACCTGCGCCCCGTAGTGTTCCGCTTCTCAAAGAGTTTCGGCCTCTGTACTGCCGACGACTATTCGGGCGAACCCGTGTATGCCAACATTGAGGACACTGGAGCGTCGAAGCCGCTGCCCGAAACACCAGCCGAAGTTGCCAAGATGAAGGACGGCTTCAACCTCGGCGTGGCACGTCCCGGACACATCCGCATCACACTGGCAACCGCAGAGGGCAAGCCGTTGGGCTATTACGAGACCGATGCCGCACAGTTCGGCACCGTGGAAATGCTCAACGGAGCATTGTTCGGCAAGAAGTTTACATCGCACATCATCCTCGATCCTGCCACGGGTGGGGTAGTGGAGTTGAAGACCGAACCGCTGGATTAGCATAGTGAGTCGGGCGGCAATGCCTCGGTTGAGGCGTTGAAAAGGTGTAGGTACATCACGCATATTTTTAAACGATACATCAGCAGCGCTGCATGTCATCGCAAAAAGGAGTCCTTTTACAGTCCAAAAGGAGTCCTTTTGCATTGTAAAAGGACTCCTTTTGCAGTCCAAAACGAACCCTTTTGCAGATCAAAAGGACTCCTTTTGGAAACCGGGCGGTAATGGTGCATACCTAAAGGACTTCTTTTTATTTAAATACTACAATAATACCGACCTCTGAATTCTTAGGCTTTTATTTCCTTTTGTAATGTTTCTTTTACTCGTGTGCTACGCTTGAAAATAGAATTATTAGCGGTGTTAGAGTGAATGAATGCAAGAATGTTTTTTATATAGTTTTCTATTTCAATAGATAACGTCCGCCTGTATCCTCCAATATTCTCATTTGTTGAATTGCGATTCTGTTGAGTTTAATTAGTCTTTCAGACTGAGGTATACCATCATTGATAAACACAGCGTTTATGTTTTCCATGTTAGAAAGGCAGATCAGTTCGTTGATTGATGCATAATCACGAATATTTCCTTTTTTGTCTGGATTAGCTTCGCGCCACTGTTTTGCGGTCATTCCAAACATGGCAATGTTAAGAACATCGGCTTCATCTGCATATTTTATTGCTGCTTGTTGATTTGTAATCTCCGAAGGTATAAGGTTTGCCTTTATAGCATCAGTGTGTATGCGATAGTTAATCTTAGAAAGCTCGCGTTTGGCAGACCATGCGAGTTGTTTCTGTTCGTCATCTTTAAGTCGTTGGAATTCTCTGATTAGGTACAGCTTGAATTGTGGCGAAACCCAACTTGCAAATTCAAAAGCAAGGTCTTTATGAGCATAAGTACCTCCATATCTACCTGCTTTTGCAATAATTCCTATGGCATGGGTTTTCTCAATCCATTGTTTTACAGACATAATGAATCTGTTTAGTCCGGCTTCCATTTTAATTCCCTCGAATTCGGGGGAATTAAACAGTGGGTTATACATCTTTTCCCAAATGCCAAGGAATTCGATGGTGTTTTTATTACGAAGCCATTTCTCTATTAAGGCAAGCCCATTTTCTATAGGTCTGACCATATCTGTCAGAGAAATGTAATCCTTTTCGTTATGAGAAATGATTGTAATCTCAGTAGTTTCAACTTTAATTTTTGCCATAATAATAAAATACGGGGTATGAAGACATGCTTTGTAACGAATGTCTACGTACCCCGTTTTAAATATTTATTGTTCTGTTGAACTTACAGCTGAGCCATCTCGACTACCTTGTCGACTGCTGCTGACAGTCCGTCCTTGTCCTTTCCGCCTGCCTGGGCGAAATGTGGCTGGCCGCCTCCGCCTCCCTTGATGAGCTTGGCAGCCTCGCGTACCATCTGTCCGGCGTTGAGTGAGTGGTCCTTAACGAGATTGTCGCTCATTGCAACGTTCAGCATCGGCTTGTCGTGAGATACTGTGCCGACGACGGCGAGCATGTTTTCGGCTACAGCCTGACGCAGCTTGAACATCAAGTCCTTAGCGGCTGCCGGCTCCATGGGCAGCACGGCGGTGATAACCTTAACGCCGTTTACCTCGCGGGCCTTAGCTATAAGCTCTGCCTTGGTGCGCTCTACAGCCTGAGCCTGGAACTGTTCGATGCTCTTCTTCATTGCGTCGTGCTCCTCAATGTACTTGCCGATGACAGCCTGCAGGTCCTTGGCGTTGTTGAAGAGGGTGCGGATAGCCTTCAGAGAGTCCTCAACGTTGTACATCAACTCCTCGCATTCCTTTCCGGTCTTTGCCTCGATACGGCGGATGCCGGCTGCAACGCTGCTCTCAGAGATAATCTTGAAGAATCCGATGCGGCCAGTCGACTGTGCGTGGATACCGCCGCAGAACTCGCAGCTGGGTCCGAAACGCACCACGCGTACCTTGTCGCCATACTTCTCGCCGAAGAGTGCGATGGCACCGAGCTTCTTTGCCTCCTCAAACGGAGTGTCGCGATGCTCGTCGAGCGGCAAGTCCTGACGTATAAGGTCGTTGACCAGACGCTCTACCTTGCGCAGATCCTCGTCTGAAACCTTAGTGAAGTGAGAGAAGTCGAAGCGCAGAGTGGTGGGCGAAACGAACGAACCCTTCTGCTCAACGTGGTCGCCGAGCACCTGCTTCAGAGCGTAGTCGAGCAAGTGGGTGGCTGTATGGTTGGCTGCTGAAGCCTCGCGGGCGTCAACGTCGACGCATGCCATGAAGTCAGCTTCAGGATTCTTGGGCAGTTCCTTTACAATGTGTATCGACTGGCCGTTCTCGCGCTTGGTGTCAGTAATGTTCACTGTCTCGTTCTCGCTTACCAGAACGCCGGTGTCACCGACCTGACCACCCATCTCGCCGTAGAACGGTGTGTAGTCCAATACGAGTTCGTAGTATGTATTCTTCTTCTGTGTCACCTTGCGATAGCGCAGGATGTGGCACTCGTACTCGGTGAAGTCGTAGCCCACGAACTGCTGTTCGCCCTCGCGCAGGTTCACCCAGTCGCTGTTCTCAACGGCTGCTGCGTTGCGTGCGCGTTCCTTCTGCTTCTGCATCTCGGCGTTGAATTCGTCCTCTGCTACAGTAAATCCGTTCTCACGGCAGATGAGTTCGGTGAGGTCGAGGGGGAATCCGTAGGTGTCGAAGAGGCGGAAAGCCTGCACGCCGTCGAGCTGTGTCTTGTTCTGCTTCTTAAGCTCTTCCATAGCCGAAGAAAGGAGGTTGATGCCCTTCTCGAGTGTGCGGAGGAACGAGTCCTCCTCCTCCTTGATGACGTGGATGATGAGGTCGTGCTGAGCCTTGAGCTCGGGGAAAGCCTCGCCCATCTCGTTTGTGAGCACAGGGATGAGCTTGTAGATGAACGCTTCCTTCTGTCCGAGGAAGGTATAGGCGTAGCGTACGGCACGGCGCAGGATGCGGCGGATGACGTATCCGGCCTTGGCGTTGGACGGCAACTGTCCGTCGGCGATAGAGAAAGCTACCGCACGCAGGTGGTCGGCACATACACGCATAGCCACGTCGGTGTCCTCGTTGACTCCGTACTTCATGCCTGTGATGGCCTCTTCCTGCTTGATGATGGGCTGGAAGATGTCGGTGTCGTAGTTGGAGTGCTTGCCCTGCATGGCGCGTACAAGACGCTCGAATCCCATACCGGTATCAATAACGTGCATAGGCAGCGGAACGAGCGAGCCGTTAGCCTTGCGTTCGTACTGCATGAACACGATGTTCCATATCTCGATAACCTGCGGGTCGTCCTTGTTTACGAGTTCGCGGCCTGGAGTCTTGGCCTTCTCCTCGGGAGTGCGCGAGTCGAGGTGAATCTCCGAACAAGGTCCGCAAGGACCCGTATCGCCCATTTCCCAGAAGTTGTCGTGCTTGTTGCCGTTGATGATATGGTCGGCAGGCACGTGCTTTGCCCAATATGATGCAGCCTCGTCGTCACGTTTCAGGCCTTCTTCTTCGCTTCCTTCGAATACGGTAACGTAAAGATCGGCGGGGTCAAGTTTCAATACGTCAACGAGATATTCCCATGCGTAGTCGATGGCGCCCTCCTTGAAGTAGTCGCCAAACGACCAGTTGCCGAGCATCTCGAACATGGTGTGGTGATAAGTGTCGTGTCCTACCTCTTCGAGGTCGTTGTGCTTGCCGCTCACACGGAGGCACTTCTGGGTGTCGGCACGGCGTCGCGGCTCCGGTTCGCGAGTACCGAGAATGATGTCTTTCCACTGGTTCATACCAGCATTGGTGAACATCAACGTTGGGTCATCCTTGATTACCATCGGTGCACTTGGTACGATGGTGTGTCCTTTCGACTCGAAGAACTTTTTGAACGAGTCGCGGATTTCGTTAGCTGTCATCATATTATATAATATTATGTACTTTGTATTAAATTCTTCCTAAAACGTTTGCAAAGGTACTCTGTTTTGGTTATTTTTGCAAATAAATTAAGACTAATATGGCACTGAATACCAATAAGAATGTGAAATTATACTACTCCATCAAGGAGGTGGCGGCTATGTTCGACGTGCGAGAGTCGACGTTGCGCTACTGGGAGTCGGAGTTTCCGCATCTCAAGCCCAAGACGGTGGGCCAGAGCGTGCGCCAATACACCGAGAAGGACATTGAGCAGATACGCACCATACACAATCTGGTGAAGGTGCGCGGCTTCAAGCTGGCGGCAGCACGCAAGATGCTCAACAAGAACCGCGCCGGTGTGGACAAGAGTTCGGACATTCTTGCCACGTTGATATCCGTGCGCGACGAGCTGAAAGAACTCAAGCGACGCCTTGATTCGCTCGTCTGAAAAGCCTTGATTTGCTCGTCTGAAAAGCCTCGATTCAGTCCTTGCAGAGCCATAGGGAAACGGCCGCCTCGCAAAAGGACTCCTTTTGCATTCCAAAACGACCCCTTTTGCTCTCCAAAAGGACTCCTTTTGCACACCAAAACGAGTCCTTTTGCAAGCCAAAACGAGTCCTTTTGAAAAGCAGGGAAATCCGTATAAAAACAGAGACGTAAAAATATATGCAATAATAAATCGGATTACAAGATATTTTTTGTATCTTTGTATAATGTAGGGCGATAAGTTATGAACTCTACATTATTTATATATATAGATAGAAAAGTAAACACTTATATGAACGACTTCAGAAAATTCGCTACCAGCCGCGGCATGAGCGGAATGGTGCTCGACGATGTAGTGAGAGCCCAGGCGCAGTATCTCAACCCGTACATACTTGAGGAACGCCAGTTGAACGTCACCCAGATGGACGTGTTCTCGCGCCTTATGATGGACCGCATCATCTTCCTCGGCACCGAAATCAACGACTACACAGCCAACACCCTGTCGGCACAGCTGCTGTATCTCGACTCGGTTGACCCGGGCAAGGACATTTCGATATACATCAACTCGCCCGGCGGAAGCGTTACGGCAGGACTCGCCATATACGACACAATGCAGTTCGTCACCAGCGACGTTGCCACAATGTGTACAGGCATGGCAGCATCGATGGCAGCCGTACTGCTCGTGGCAGGCAAGGAGGGCAAGCGCTCGGCATTGAAGCACAGCCGCGTGATGATACACCAGCCACTTGGCGGTGTGCAGGGACAGGCTTCGGACATCGAAATCGAGGCCCGCGAGATTCAGAAGTACAAGAAGGAGCTGTACACCATCATCTCCGACCACTCGCACACACCATTCGACAAGGTGTGGGCCGACTCCGACCGCAACTATTGGATGACAGCCGAGGAGGCAAAAGAGTACGGAATGATCGACTTTGTAATGACCAAGAAGCCGGGATTTGACGCAGCCGGCGAAATGACACCAATTGCAGGAAAGGAGTAGGAAGTAGCGATGCCAAGAAAAGTATGTAGCTTCTGCGGAAGAGCAGAGAAGGATGTCAACTTCCTTATAACCGGACTCAACGGATTCATCTGCGACAATTGTGCGCAGCAAGCATATCAGATAGTGTGCGAGGCGGGTCTGGGACCCGGCGGCAAGGGCAAGCGCAAGTCGAAATTTGACGTAGCGATGAGCGACGTACCCAAGCCGATGGAAATCAAGGACTATCTCGACCAATATATAATAGGACAGGACGAAGCCAAGAAATATCTCTCGGTGGCTGTCTACAACCACTACAAGCGTCTGCAACAGCCGCAAGACGACAACGGAGTGGAGATAGAAAAGAGCAACATCATAATGGTAGGCTCTACCGGAACGGGCAAGACTCTCCTTGCACGAACCATTGCCAAGCTGCTCAAGGTGCCATTCACCATCGTAGATGCAACGGTATTCACCGAGGCAGGCTATGTAGGTGAGGACGTAGAGAGCATACTCTCGCGTCTGCTGCAGGTGGCCGACTACGACGTAGCGGCTGCCGAGCGAGGCATAGTGTTCATCGACGAGATCGACAAGATAGCACGCAAGGCCGACAACCCCAGCATCACACGCGACGTAAGCGGCGAGGGTGTGCAGCAGGGACTGCTCAAGCTGCTTGAGGGAACAATGGTCAACGTGCCCCCGAAGGGAGGCCGAAAGCATCCCGACCAGGACTATATACATGTCGATACACGCAATATCCTCTTCATATGCGGCGGTGCCTTCGACGGCATCGAGCGCAAGATAGCACAGCGAATGAACACACACGTAGTGGGATTCAATTCGGTACAGAACGTGCGCCATATCGACAAGGGCAACCTTATGAAGTATATCCTGCCGCAAGACCTCAAGTCGTTCGGCCTCATACCAGAGATAATAGGACGCCTTCCGGTGCTTACCTATCTCAATCCGCTCGACCGTGAGGCGCTGCGCCGAATACTCGTAGAGCCCAAGAACAGCATCATCAAGCAGTATGAGAAGCTGTTTGAGATGGACGGCATCAAACTCCACTTCAACGACGACACCCTGGAGTTTATCGTAGACAAGGGCGTTGAGTACAAGCTTGGAGCACGCGGACTGCGTTCGATAGTCGAAGCCATCGTCATGGACGCAATGTTTGAGGTGCCGTCGAAGAAGGTCGACGAGTTCACCGTGACACTCGACTACGCCAAGAAGCAACTTGAAAAGTCAAACTTGAAATAGAAAAACTCCTTTGGAGGAAGTTTTGAGTTTTGAATTTTGAGTTTTGGATAAGTCGTCTACGGCAATTTTGAGTCTTGAATTTTGAGTGTTGAATTCCTAATTCATCAATTCTTAATCGGCGCAGCCGACAATTCAAAATTCAAAACTCAAAATTCAAAACTCATATTAAATATTACTACTATGACTGGGACAATTAACCTCAATGAACAACTGAAACACTACTTTGGATTCGACTCGTTCAAGGGCGAACAGGAAGCCATAATACGCAATCTGCTTGCAGGCAACGACACCTTTGTGCTCATGCCTACTGGAGGTGGCAAGAGTTTGTGCTACCAGTTGCCGTCGCTCATCATGGACGGCACAGCCATTGTCGTATCGCCGCTCATTGCCTTGATGAAGAACCAGGTGGATGTCATCAACGGACTGAGCGAAGAATTGGGTGTGGCACACTATCTTAATTCATCGCTCAACAAGGCAGCCATCAATCAGGTGCGCAACGACATATATGCCGGACGCACAAAGCTGCTGTATGTGGCTCCCGAATCGCTCAATAAGGAGGACAATCTCGAGTTTTTCCGCTCGTTCAAGATTTCGTTCTACGCTGTCGACGAGGCACACTGTATATCGGAATGGGGTCACGACTTCCGTCCCGAATACCGCAACATACGCCCTACAATACAGAAAATAGGCAACGCTCCAGTCATAGCACTCACCGCTACGGCCACCGACAAGGTGCGCATGGACATCAAGAAGAGCCTCGGCATTGCCGAAGCACAGGAGTTCCGTTCGTCGTTCAATCGCCCGAACCTATATTATGAGGTGCGGCAGAAGACCAATGACATCGACCGACAGATAATAAAGTTCGTGAAGCAGCATTCGGGCAAGAGCGGCATTGTGTACTGTATATCGCGCAAGAAGGTAGAAGATCTGGCGGCAGTGCTTAAGGCCAACGACATCAAGGCGGCACCTTATCACGCCGGACTCGACTCAGCCACACGCTCGCAGACCCAGGACGACTTCCTCATGGAGCGCATCGACGTCATCGTGGCTACCATAGCATTCGGCATGGGCATTGACAAACCCGACGTGAGATTTGTCATTCACTACGACATACCGAAGAGTCTGGAGGGCTATTATCAGGAAACTGGACGCGCCGGACGCGACGGTGGCGAGGGCATCTGCCTCGCTTTCTACTCGCATAAGGACCTGCAGAAACTCGAGAAGTTCATGGAAGGCAAGCCTGTGGCCGAACAGGACATCGGCAGACAACTCCTTCAGGAGACCGCAGCTTATGCCGAGTCGTCGGTATGCCGCCGCAAACTGCTGCTGCACTACTTCGGCGAGGAGTACACCAAGGACAATTGCGGCAACTGCGACAACTGTCTGCATCCCAAGGTGAAGCGCGACGGCAAGGAGGCATTGCTCATTGTGCTGCGCTCGCTGCTTGCCGTTAAGGAGGGATTCCGCCAGGATTACGTCATCGACTTTATCAAAGGACGCGCAACGGACGACATTGTGTCGCATCATCACGACCAACTTGAAGAGTTCGGAGCTGGCGAAGACATGCCGCCGAAGACGTGGAGCCCAGTGATAAGGCAGGGAATGATAGCCGGATACATACATAAGGACATCGAAAGCTACGGCTTGCTCAAGGTGACGGCAGCCGGAAAGCGCTACGTTCGCAATCCGCAGCCGTTCACATACGTCGAAGACACCGACTTCACCGACAATGCCGACGAAGAGACTGACGACCATGGAGCAGCCGCACTCGATCCTACGCTCTACAGCATGCTGCAAGACCTGCGCCGCAAGATGGCACGCAAGCTGTCGCTTCCGGGCTACGTAATATTCCAGGACATCTCGCTCGAGCAGATGGCAACGATGTATCCCATATCTATCGAAGAACTGCGCAACATCCAGGGTGTAGGTCAGGGCAAGGCAAAGCGCTACGGCAAGGAGTTCTGCGAACTCATACGCCAGTACTGTTCGGACAATGAGATAGAGCGTCCGGAGGAAATGTTCGTGCGCACCGTTGCCAAGGACTCGATGAAGAAGATAAAGATAATCCACTATCTCGACCGCCGCATGCCGCTCGACGACATCGCTTCGGCTCTCAATCTGGAGTTCAGCGACCTGCTTGACGACCTCGACGCCATCGTCTACAGCGGTACAAAGGTCAACATCGACTACTTCCTTGAGGACGTGATGGACGACGACCAGATAGACGACATATACGAGTACTTCCGCGAATCGGACACCGACAGCATCAAGGCTGCCCTGGAAGAGCTCGGCGACGACTATGAGGAGAACGAAATCAGACTCGTTAGAATCAAGTTTATGTCAGAACAGGCCAACTAAAAGCGCTTGTCTGAGTTTATCATACGACAAATACACCTTATATAATATATAGGTTTGGCATAGCCCGGGGCATCGCTCCGGGCTATGTTGTTTTAATGTTAGTCAGAGAATTGGAGCGGTGGTATCATAAACTCAGGTTCAGGAGTGAGCCGTCAATGTGAATAGTAGGAGGGTAGGGCATCCCTGTCCTACCCACTAAGCCTTCATTTACAGTTGATTGAGTGGGTATAGCAGGGATGCTATACCCTCCTATAGATAGCCTTCTTATTATCTTTTCGACTTCTGACACACACGCCTTTTAGAATTTGGCCTTTGTTAAAAGCTGTGGTGTAACTACTAATTTCGGACGAGCCTTGTTTTATGCCAGCCCCCTATTCTTGCTTGATGGAGTCACGGAAATTTCTTTTCCTTGTTGTCTATAATTCCCCTTGAATACCCCGAAAATTCCCCTTGAAATCCCCGAAAAATCCGCTTGCATTTCAAAAGGAGTCCTTTTGCATTCCAAATGTAGTCCTTTTACATTCCAAAAGGAGTCCTTTTGCACTCCAAAAGTAGCCCTTTTGCAATGCAAAAGGACTACATTTTTAAGGCAAACTTCTTATAATTCAGTATTTTTGTCTAATTTTGCAAATTATGAAAGAAAACAAGTTATCACTGAGCAGCAAGCAGTATGCCGTGCCGTTCATTCTCATCACCTCACTCTTCTTTATGTGGGGCTTCGCTCGCGCCATACTCGACGTGCTCAACAAGCATTTCCAGACCGAGCTCGACATCACCATAACACAGTCGTCGCTGATACAGGTGACCACATATATGGGCTATTTCCTCATGGCAATTCCTGCCGGACTGTTCATCAACCGTATGGGCTATCGACGCGGAGTGGTGACCGGACTGGTGCTGTTCGGATTAGGATCGCTGGCGTTCATACCGTGTTCTATGGCTGGAACGTTCTATCCCTATCTGGTGGCGCTGTTCGTAATAGGTTGCGGACTCGTTTTTCTTGAGACCTCAGCCAACCCCTACGTCACCGAGCTTGGACCAAAGGAGACAGCCACGGCACGACTGAATTTCTCGCAATCGTTCAACGGAGTAGGCTCGATGTTTGCCACACTCGTCGTTGGCAGCTTCCTCTTCCAGAGCGAATCGGCAGGCGACGGCAGCAACGCCGTCATACCTTACTCAATCATGGGAGCCCTCGTGCTGCTCATAGCCATAGTATTCTCGCGCGTCAACCTGCCCGAAATACAGCACACCGACGACAAGGAGACGCAGCAGGGCGGCCACAACATCTCGCGACTGTTCAAGAACCGCAGCTTCGTTTTCGGACTCTCAGCCCTGCTCGCCTATGAAGTGGCAGAGATATCAATCAATTCATACTTCATCAACTACGTCACCGGACAGGGATGGATGGAGCCAGCCACAGCCTCGACAGTGCTCACCGTCGGACTCGGAATGTTCATGCTGGCACGATTCATAGGCGCTGCCGTGATGAGCAATGTGCCAGCCGAGAAGTATCTGCTCATCTGTGCAGTGGGTACGGTGGCTTGTATCGCTGTGCTGCTGCTCGACTTGGGACGCAACATTTCGATGGCAGCGCTGATGATGAACTACTTCTTCGAGGCTATCATGTTCCCGACAATCTTCGCACTCACCCTGCGCGGACTTGGCGGACTCACCAAGAGCGCCTCGTCGATACTCATGATGACCCCCGTAGGCGGCTGCGGATTCCTGCTGATGGGCTACGCTGCCGACCACGCAGGCAACTTCGTGCTGCCGTTCTTCATCCCGCTCGTGGGCTATGCCATTGTGATGGCTTACGCATGGAGCACGGTGAAGAAATAGAAAAGGTGAAAACACAAGGTTTTTAGGATAATCAATACATCAACGAAAAATGAACATCAAGGATATACTCAACAGCGCCGACGGAAGCAGACACTTCTCGTTTGAGGTGCTGCCGCCTCTGAAGGGCACCGGAACAGAACGCCTGTTCTCGACGATAGAGAAGTTTAAGGAATTCAATCCGGCGTACATCAACATCACGACCCATCACAGCGAGTATGTATATCGTGAAGTGGAGGGCGGACAATACGAGCGTTTGCGCCTGCGCCGGCGTCCTGGCACGGTGGCTATAGCTGCCGCCATACAGAACAAGTTCGGCATTCCCGTCATCCCGCACGTGATATGCAGCGGAGCGAGCGCGTTCGACATAGAGTACGAACTCATCGACCTTCAGTTTCTCGGAATCGAAAACCTGCTGCTGTTGCGTGGCGACAAGGCGAAGGAAGACAGCCGCTTTGTGCCTACACCGGGCGGCTATTCGCACACGACAGAGCTGATAGAGCAGGTGAATAGGTTCAACGAAGGATTCTTCAACGACGGAACTCCTATCAAGAACCCCACAGGTAAGTTCGGATTCGGAGTGGCGTGCTATCCCGAAAAGCATGAAGAGGCACCCAATATCGAGATGGATATGGAGTATCTCAAGCAGAAGCAGGACCTCGGAGCCGACTATGCCGTTACGCAGCTGTTCTACGACAACCAGAAGTATTTTGACTTTGTGGAGCGTGCCCGTACAATGGGCATAACGATGCCAATCATTCCCGGACTTAAGCCATTTGCCAAGTTGTCGCAGCTGACGGTAGTGCCCAAGACCTTCCATTGCGACCTTCCGCAGGAACTGGCGCAGGAAGTGCTCAAGTGCAAGACCGATGATGACGCCCGGCAGTTGGGCATCGAGTGGACCACTGAGCAGTGCCGGCAACTCTACGCAGCCGGAGTTCACAACATACACTTCTACACCGTGTCGGCAGTCGACTCGGTTAGGGAGGTGGCAAAGAGGTTGCTGTAAGATATTTGAATTTTGATTTGTGAATTTTGAGTTTTGAATTGTTCTCGGCTTCGCCTGCGATTTTGAATTATTCAATGTTGAATTTTTCAAAATCCAATACCGAAAACTCATAATTCCAAATTCAAAATTGCGAAGGAAGTCGCAATAATTCACAATTCAAAACTCAAAACTCACAATTGCCATCGGCAACAATTCAAAACTCAAAATTCAAAATTCAAAACTCAAAATATGCAGTTTGACGAAGTGATAGGCCAGAATGAGGCCAAAAGGCAGTTGCGACAGCTCATCGACGAGGGTCGTGTGCCACATGCAATGCTGTTCTGCGGTCCGACGGGCTGCGGCAAAATGGCGCTTGCCATGGCTTTCGCATCCGAACTGCTGGGCCACAGCCGCTTGCTGAAGCAGTGGACCCACCCCGACCTCGTGTTCAGTTATCCCACCATAAAGAAGCCCAGCATGGGCTCAGAACACCAGCCCACGAGCGACGACTTTGCCGGTCAGTGGCGCGAGATGATAATGCAAGGCCCGTATTTCACGCTCGAACAGTGGATGGCACAGATGGATGCCGAGAACCAGCAGGCAGTAATCACAGGTGCCGAGAGCGACGCCCTGTCGCGCAAACTGAGCATGAAGTCGAGCCAGGGCGGATACAAGGTGTGCATAGTATGGCTGCCCGAGCGTATGAACCAGACAAGCGCCAACAAGCTGCTCAAGCTGCTTGAGGAACCACCTACGCAAACAGTGTTCATACTTGTGAGCGAAGATCCGGGTCGATTGCTTGAAACCATACGCAGCCGAACGCAACGGTTCGACTTCAAGCGCATAGCCGACGACGACATAGAGCAGGCTCTCGTGGCACGATGCGGAATCGAAGCGGACCTCGCCCATCGTATTGCACGCATAGCAGGAGGTTCGTGGACGACTGCCACCGGAGCCTTGCAGGCAGGCAACGAGAACAATATGTTCTTCGATCTGTTTACAATGCTCATGCGTTTGGCATACGCCAAGCGCGTCAAGGAACTCAAGAAGTGGAGCGAAAGCATTGCGGCGTTTGGCCGCGAGAAGCAAAAGCGACTGTTGGTGTACTTCAGTCGTATGATACGCGAGAACTTCATGTACAACTTCCACGATCCTCGGCTCACCTATATGACTGTAAATGAAGAACAGTTTGCGTCGCGTTTCGCACCGTTCATCAACGAAGGCAACATCATCGAGTTCAGCGAGATGTTCGAAAGGGCATTGCGCGACGTCACACAGAACGCCAATTCCAAGATGGTGTTCTTCGACATAGCTCTACAATCAATAATATATATAACACGCAAATAGATGAAAGAATTCAAGGACATGCAATTCCATATATCCCGCGACACCGATCGCGGGCTCTGCCACTGCGCTTGCGGTAGGCAGGACAGACAACTCAACACCTACGACTGGTTGTATGACGTGCCCGGAAACGAGGAGGATACCGACCTGGTTGAGGTGCAGTTCAAGAATACACGAAAGGGTTACTATCACAATGTCAATCATCTCGACCTGCAGAAGGGCGACACTGTGGCTGTAGAAGCAAGTCCCGGACACGACATCGGAGTAGTGACGCTGACCGGACGACTTGTAAAACTGCAGGTGAAGAAGGCAAATCTGAAGTCGCCCGACGAAATAAAGCGCGTCTATCGCATTGCAAAGCCAACCGATATGGACAAGTATTATGAGGCAAAAAGCCGCGAACACGGCACCATGATACAAAGCCGTCAGATAGCAAAGGACCTCGGACTGCAGATGAAGATAGGCGACGTGGAGTATCAGGGCGACGGCAACAAGGCGATATTCTACTATATCGCCGACGAGCGCGTTGACTTCCGACAGCTCATCAAGGTTCTGGCTGACACCTTCCATGTGCGCATTGAGATGAAACAGATTGGTGCTCGACAGGAGGCAGGACGCATAGGTGGAACCGGACCGTGCGGCCGTGAGCTGTGTTGCGCAACATGGATGAAGAACTTTGTGAGCGTAAGCACTAACGCGGCACGCCTTCAGGACATCTCGCTCAATCCGCAGAAGCTTGCCGGAATGTGCGCAAAATTGAAGTGCTGTCTCAACTATGAGGTTGACGATTATGTTGAAGCAGGACGCAAAATGCCTGCACGCGACATCATATTGCAGACCATTGACAGCGACTGGTATCTCTTCAAGACCGACATTCTTGCCGGACTGGTGACATATTCTACCGATAAGTCGATAGCAGCCAATCTTATCACCATCTCGGCAGAGCGTGCGCGTGCCGTGATAGAGATGAACCGACGTGGCGAAAAGCCCGAAGCGCTCGACGAGGGTGACGCTGTCAGCACGCAGGATCGCCCCGCCGACCTTCTGGCAGATGCCGACATCAGCCGTTTTGACAAAGCCAAGAAAAAGAAGAAGGCAAAGAATCGCCCCAACCGACAGCCTGCCGCTCAGCAGCGTGAGCCCAAACAGCCCAAGCAGCGTGAACAGAAGCAGTACAGACCGGCTACTGCCGACCGACAGCAACAGCCTAATCAGCCGCAGCAAGCTGCCAAACAGCAGCCGCAGCAGCCCAAACCGCAGGGCCAGCCGCAGCATTCCAAGCCGCAGCATCAGCCTAATCAGCCGCAGCAAGCTGCCGCTCAGCAGCCCCAGCAGTCCAAGCCTCAGGCACAGCCGCAGCAGTCTAAGCCGCAGCAGCAGCCCAAACCGCAGGCCCAGCCCAATGCTGAAGCACAGAAATAAAGGTATATAAAAATGCAAATCAAAGTCAACAAGGCGCGAAGTCAGTACATACAGGTCCGCCTTGTTGGCTTTTGACGCATATATAAGTAACTGAACTTTCGCAAGTTCAGGGAATTTTGTAGTTAAAGGAGTTAAGAAGTTAAGCCAAATGCTTATTATGCTATAAATCAAGCAAAAAACTAATGGCTTAACTCCTTAGCGACCGTAGGGCGCGAAAACTCCTTAACTTCTTAACTACTTTCGCTTGCGAAATTTTAATAAGTAACAAGTAAGGAAAATGAAAAATAGCAAATGTATTGCACTATTGGCAGCGATGTTGCTGCTGGCGTTGTCGGCTTGCAACCGCAAGCTTGTGTACGACCGCTACGCATCGACACCAATATCAGGGTGGGAGAAGAACGACACGCTCTCGTTCGACATCCGTCCGGTCAGCGGAACGGACACATACTACATGTGGCTGGGTCTGCGCACCAGCGAAGACTATCCCTTCACGGCAGTAACGCTGATAGTAGAGCAGCATATTTATCCAAAGGACACCATTGTCAACGATACGGTGAAATGTCAGATTACTGACCGTCACGGCAACGCATCGGGCTCAGGTGTCAACTTCCACCAGTACCGTTTTCCCGTCAACTCACTGCAATTGCAGGACGGCGACTCAATACACATACGCGTACGTCATGATATGAAGCGCGAGATATTGCCGGGCATCAGCGATGTTGGCATTTCGCTACTACGCAAGTAGGGTAGGGGCTACTCGAAGTAGAAGCTCAGCACAATCATCTTTGTGCTCGCCTTGCTCACCGCCTTGGCATACTTCAGCATATTCTTGTCGCGCAGTTCGTCGGCATGTTTTGTGTCGAGCGAATTGCCCAGGGCGTAGACGAACTTCAGTTCGGGGCGCAGCTTGAAGAACGGCAGATAGAAGTCGCATCCTACACCCGCCTCCACCGCCATGGTGTAGCGTTTCAGTCGCAGATAGTCGCTGCGCTTTGTATTGAGATTTATCATCGGAGCCAGTCCTGCCATGAGGTAAGGTCGATGGTTGTTGAAGCGCGGTGCGGCGAAAATCACGTCCGCCGAACACGATATGTAAGCCGACTTGATGTCCTGGCGCGATTCCTCGGCACGTCCGTCGGCATCGGTCTTGCCCAAGTCATGGAACACTATGTGGCGCGAACCGAAATACATCATCGGTGCCACACGTACCTGAAAATGCTCCGTAAGGCGTGCTTCGCCGAGCACTCCGACATTGATTCCGGGGTCCCAACGGCTTTGGTCGACCGTGACAAGCGCCTGATGCTCCTGTCCGTCTTCACCGATATACGTCTGCGGTCCGACGTTTGTCAGTTCCATATCCTGCAAGTGTGTGCCCACAACGACACCGAAGTGAAACGGGCGCAAGTCGGTATACGGGCGGTTCTGAACCGTACGTATCTGTGCGTGAGCCATGCCGCCAATCATGTAGGGCATGGACGATAGAAATAACAGTATAGCTGCGAGTCTCATATTGATATATAACGCAGTTTGGCGGATGTTATTGCTTTGGCTTGTCATCAAAAATTGCAATACAGAAGTGGCAAAACGGCGTGAAATGTGTAAATAAGTTAAAGTCATTACCTATTTGTAGGTATTTCGAAGAAAAACGCTATCTTTGCATCATCTAAATATAGGTAGTATAACATTAATAACATTTAAATAGAATTTAATTATGGCTTATGTAATTGGCGATGACTGCATCGCATGCGGTACATGTATTGGTGAGTGCCCGGTAGAGGCTATCTCTGAAGGCGAAAAGTATTCAATCAACCCTGATCTCTGCACAGAGTGTGGCACATGCGCTAGCGTATGTCCTCAGGAGGCTATCAGCCTCGGCGAGTAAGGATTTACTACAGAAATATCAAGGCGGCAAATCGCAGCACCCGGTGCTTGCGTTTTGCCGCCTTTTCGTTTTAGCTTACCTAAGCTATAAGATTCTGCTTGTGTAGCGGATGAAGCCAAATACGGTTTTTAAATGGAAAAGTGAAAAGGGCAAAGGGATTAGTGAAAAGAGACAAAAGGATAAGGGAAAAGTGAGAAGGTGAATGTGAAAAGTGAAATGGAAAAATCCGGTAGCTTTGCAAGTGAAAAACTTAGGTTTTCCAAAAGGAGTCCTTTTGCTCTCCAAAAGGAGTCCTTTTACTCTCCAAAAGGAGTCCTTTTACTCATCAAAAGGAGTCCTTTTACTCATCAAAAGGAGTCCTTTTACTCATCGAAAGTGCATATAAAAAGTGTTTGAGAGAAGAATGAGGAAAGTTTACTGGTTATCAGTTACTTTCCTCATTTGGGTTAAAAGTGACGAGGACAGACGAAGACGGGAATACGACAAGATGAGACAGAGGAACGTTACCTATCCGTAACCTATACCCCAAATGG
>URDM01000037.1 GCA_900546575.1 uncultured Prevotella sp. | reverse complement strand
ACAAAAACTCGTTGTACATCCACACAAGAACGTACAACGAGTTTTTTTATTTATATTGGGAGTTTTGACACACCCTCCTCCTAAGTATAAACAAAAAAAAATGCGCCCAAACCTCACGGTTCCAGCGCACACACAGAGAAGATCTTAAATCTTCAAAAAATCTTGCCTTCGACTCTCACGAGCCTATACAAGTCAATCCTTATATCAAATTATACTAAAAACTAAAAGTCCTTTAAACATTGCTTAAAAACCGGTCTGCCGTCGTACCATTAGGCAGACCTCCATTCTGTTTGCAAAATTATTAATTTTAAATGATATAACAAAGAAAATAGAATAAATTTACACTCATTTTACATTTAATATGATTAACTTTGTAAACAGCATAATAATTAACGTATCAATAACATACATAAATGAGAACAGTAATACAGCGTGTGCAGCACGCATCTGTAACGATAGACGGCGAGATAAAGTCGAAAATAGGCAACGGATTCCTCTTGCTGCTCGGCGTTGAAGAGTCGGACACAACGGAAGATGTCGACTGGCTCGTAAAGAAAGTGGCAGCCCTGAGAGTGTTTGACGACGAGAACGGAGTAATGAACCGTTCGATTATCGATGTGGGCGGCGAGGCGCTCGTGGTGAGCCAGTTTACGCTCTACGCTTCGTACAAGAAGGGCAACCGCCCGTCATGGTTTCGTGCCGCACGTCACGAGATTTCGGTGCCGCTCTACGAGGAGTTCTGCCGCAAACTGTCGGATGCGCTCGGCCGTGAGGTCGGAACGGGCGAATTCGGAGCCGACATGAAGGTGGAATTGCTCAACGACGGCCCCGTGACTATATGCATGGACACCAAAAACAAGGAATAAACGGGAAATAATGAGATATAATAACCGTAAATAACTGACATTTAGAGCCACTTAATAATTTAGCTTATGAAGAAGTATCTTTCAAATACTGCCCTACTGCTCGAAGCTGTAGGTCTGGTGCTGCTGTTCACCCGCGACTCGTGGGGAGCCAACAAGCCGTTGTATGCATTTACGGGTTGCGCATTGCTGTTTATAGGTTTCAGCATCATGACGTATCTGGAGTTTCCCCGACCGTTCCACAGCGTGTCGCGAGGCAAGAAGATTGGCGTGATATTCCGTATCTGCCTGGTTGCAATTCTTGCTATTTGGCTTGTCTACGACATCTATCTGATGGTGCTGGGACTGCCTGTTGACATCTAAAATCAAGCAATATGACTATCAAGGAAGCACAAGCGACGGTAGACCGTTGGATAAAGGAGTATGGCGTGCGCTACTTCTCCGAACTCACCAATATGGCTTGCCTTACCGAGGAGGTGGGCGAATTGGCGCGTATCATGGCGCGCCGTTATGGCGACCAGAGCTTCAAGGAGGGCGAATCGCACGACCCTTCGGAGGAAATGGCAGACATTCTGTGGGTGCTCATCTGCCTTGCCAACCAGACGGGCGTGGACCTTACGGAGGCTCTCAAGAAGAGTATCGAGAAGAAGACCAACCGCGACAAGCTGCGCCACAAGAACAACCCCAAACTCAGATAAACGACTATAGATAACAATAAAAACAAAAGCATAAAACTATGGGAATAATTAAAGATGTAATTCTCCACGACGAGGAGACTCAGAGAGAGCTGAAGACGAACAAGTACGAACAGACTCTGGCTAAATACAACACCTCTATCGACGACAACGCCGTGCGCGATGCCGTACACAAGATTATTGCCGAGAAGGTGTCTGCCAACGACACTGTCGACGTGAAGAAGTTCCTCTTCGGCAGCATCGAACTCACTACACTCAAGACAACCGATTCTGACACGAGCGTACTGGCGTTCACCGAGCGCCTCAACGATTTCGACAATCAGTATCCAGACATGCCCCACGTGGCTACCGTCTGCGTCTATCCGTGCTTCGCCAGCACCGTAGCTGAGTCGCTGGAAGTGGATGGTGTGGAGATAGCCTGTGTCAGTGGATCGTTTCCTTCTTCGCAGGCACGCATCGAGGTGAAGATTGCCGAGACATCGCTGGCTGTTGCCGACGGCGCCACCGAGATTGACATCGTCATGCCGGTGGGCAAATTCCTTTCGGGCGACTACGAAGGCGTGTGCGACGACATAGCCGAGCTGAAGGCTGCATGTGGCGAGAATGTGCCCATGAAGGTAATCCTCGAGACTGGCGCTCTGAAGACTGCCACCAACATAAAGAAGGCCGCCCTGCTCTCAATGTACGCCGGCGCCGACTATATCAAGACGTCGACGGGCAAGCTTCAGCCTGCTGCCACACCCGAGGCAGCCTACGTTATGTGTCAGGCCATTAAGGAATACTACGACGAAACGGGCATCCAGATAGGTTTCAAGCCCGCTGGTGGCATCAACAGCGTTATGGATGCCATCATCTACTATACAATTGTAAAGGAGGTATTGGGCGAAAAATGGCTCACCAACAAGTGGTTCCGACTGGGCACATCACGCCTTGCCAACATGCTGCTCAGCGAGATTAAAGGCGAGCAGATCAAGTTCTTCTAAAGGATTAGGGCTTTGCTGAGAAAAAAATAGGGCTTGCTGAGAAGAAATAAGTCTTACTGAGCCTCTCTGAGCCTTACTAAGCCTTGGCACAAAAAGGCCTAGAAAGGCTTAGTAAGGCCCAGATAGCAGCCTAAAAAGGCCCAAACACCACCCCCTACCCCCCTCTATTAATCCCAATTCACTAACCATAAAAAATCAAACTTATGCCTACACCTAAACCCTTTCTTCCGCATGGAGGCTCGTACAAGAACCTCCTCGTATACCAAAAATCTGAATGCATATACGATGTCACATTCTATTTTGCTCATAAATATCTTGAAAAAGGTGACCGTACAATCGACCAAATGGTACAAGCGGCACGTTCAGGGAAACAGAACATAGCAGAGGGAGCGGCGGCAGGCAACACTTCTAAAGAAACAGAAATAAAACTTACAAACGTAGCAAAAGCCAGTTTGCAGGAATTGTTAGTGGATTATGAAGATTATATACGAGTAAGGGGATTGGTACAATGGCAACCTGACGACCCGCGACTTGCACAAGCCAAACGTGCTTGCGCCACCCATAACGACAGCGCTTTCTATAGAAAAGCAATAACACAACGCTCTGATGAAACTATAGCCAATATCGCCATAACCCTAATTCATCAAACCGACTGGATGCTAAACAAACTGATAGAGAAGCTGGAAATAAAGTTTGTTGAAAGTGGAGGAATGAGAGAACAAATGACAAAGGCAAGAAAAGATTATAGAGGATATTGAAATTATAAGCCTCACTGAGCCTTTTTAGGCCTCTCTAAGCCTTTTCAATCACGGCTTAGAGAGGCCTAGAAAGGCCCAAAGAGGCTTAAAAGAATGCCCAGTAAGGCTTAAAAAGAAGGCCCAAAGAGGCCTAAGAATGCCCAATAAGGCTTAGTTCTTAGCAAGCAAGCTTACGCCCCTCACTTCCTACTTCGTTCTCTTTATCACATAATCCAGGTAGGTCTGGAGCGCAGCCTTTACGTCCGACTGCCCCACTCTATCATCAATAAACTGCTGGGCATGTGCGTGGAACTCCCACATACGGCGTTCGGCGTATTCTATACCACCCATTTGTTTGGTATAATCTACGAGCTGCGCTATCTCATCGGCACTCACCGAGTGTTCCTTCACCTTCAATGCCAGACGACGCATATCCTCGTTTCCACCGTTATTTACAGCATATATAACTGGCAACGTCAGCTTGCCCTCAACCATATCGTTGCCCGTAGGCTTGCCTATCTCGGCAGAATCGTAATAGTCGAATATATCGTCGCGTATCTGGAAGATAATGCCGAGATTCTGGCCGAACTGCTTCGCCGCCTCAACTTCCTCCTCCGTCGCTCCCGACGACAATGCTCCGATGCCGGCACATGCCTCAAACAGAGCCGCGGTCTTCTGCTTTATCACGTCATAATAAACGTCCTCCGAGATATCCTTGCGTCCGATGTTCGACAACTGGAGTATCTCGCCATCCGATAGCGTGCGTCCCAGCTCAGCAAGATAAGTAACGATCTGCTCCGAATGAGTACGTGCTACGCACAGAAGGGCTGTCGAAAGGATGTAATCGCCCACGAGTACAGCCACCTTATTGTCATAAGTGGCGTTGACCGAAGCCTGACCACGACGCTCCTCACTCTCATCCACCACATCATCATGAACGAGCGAAGCCGTGTGGAGCAGCTCCAATCCCACGGCAGCGTTCTGTGTAGCGTCGTTGATAGTGCCGAAGTTCTTAGCCATAAGCAGTATCAGCATAGGGCGCATACGCTTGCCTGCACGCTTGCGGATATGCTCCAGTGCAGAGCCGAGCAGTCCGTCCTCGTGCGAGAGCGACTGGTTGAAAAGACTTATAAAGTCGGCGAGTTCCGCCTCTATAGGGTTCTTAATGATTGACAGATAATCCATTGTATTATAATATTTCGTACAAAGTTACGGATTTTGCCGTTATTAGTGACATTTTTTTTGTAATTTTACACCATATAATAGTAAATATACAAAATGGACAAGCTATTTCTTCTCGACGCTTACGCACTCATCTACCGTGCATATTATGCGTTCATCAAAAATCCGCGCATCAATTCCAAGGGCATGAACACCTCGGCCGTGATGGGATTTGTCAATACTCTCAACGAGATTCTCACCAAAGAGCAGCCCACGCATATCGGTGTGGCGTTCGATCATGGCAAGACGTTTCGCGACGAAGCGTTTCCTGCGTACAAGGCACAGCGTGAGGAGACTCCCGAAGACATCCGTGCTTCGGTGCCTGTCATAAAGAGCATCATTGAGGCGATGCACATTCCGGTGCTCCAGGTGGACGGATTTGAGGCAGACGATGTCATCGGTACGCTCGCAACCAAGGCTGGTGCCGCCGGCATCAAGACATATATGCTCACACCAGACAAGGACTACGGCCAGCTGGTGAGCGACAACGTGTTCATATTCCGACCACGTCACGGTGGCGGATACGAAACTATGGGCCCCAGCGAGGTGTGCGCCAAGTACGAACTCGACTCCCCTACCCAGGTGATTGACCTCCTTGCACTCATGGGCGATTCTGCCGACAACTTCCCGGGATGCCCCGGCGTGGGTCCGAAGACCGCCGCCAAGCTCATAGGCGAATTCGGCAGCATCGACAACATGCTCGCCTCAACTGCCAAGATTAAAGGCAAGCTGCGCGAAAAGGTCGAGTCGGCTGTCGACGACATACGCATGTCGAAGTTCCTCGCAACCATACGCACCGACGTTCCTATCGACCTTGACCTCGACGCATTGAAAATTGAGGAGCCGGACACAGCACGACTCGCCGAAATATTCACCGAACTGGAGTTTAAGAGTCTTCTTGACAAATTTGTAAAGAAGCCACAACAACAGCAAAAAGTTGTTAATCCACAACTCGATTTATTTGCCGAAAATCCGACCAATGATGCAGTTGGTTCAGAATTTTCGAGTTTTGAGAACCTAAAAACGACCTCTCACGACTACCAACTCATTGAAACTGAGGAAGAAGCACGCAAATTATTTGATTTTTTTGTTACAAAACAAATTCTCAGTCTAGACACGGAGACCACTTCAATCAACCCTGTCGACGCAGAATTAGTTGGTTTGAGCTTCGCCGTAGAGGAAGGAAAGGCATTTTATGTGGCAATTCCTGCCGAACGTGAAAAGGCTCAAACGATTGTTAACATATTTAAACCGCTATACGAAAGCACCGAAATCCTCAAAATCGGACAGAACATCAAGTACGACATGGAGGTGCTGATGAATTACGGTGTTCGTCTCGCTGCTCCTATGTTCGACACGATGATTGCCCACTACGTGCTCCAACCCGAGCAGAAACACAACATGGACATTCTCGCCGAGACACTGCTCGGCTACCAGACCGTGCACATCGACGAACTAATCGGACCCAAAGGCAAGGGTCAGAAGAACATGCGCGACCTCTCGCCTGCCGACATCTGCGACTATGCAGCAGAAGATGCCGACGTCACTCTGCGCCTATACAACGTGCTGAAGCCGCGCCTCAAGGAGACGGGCGTTGAGGATCTGTTCTACAAGATTGAGATGCCGCTCGTGCCGGTGTTGGCAGAAATGGAGATGAACGGAGTGCTGCTTGACACCAAGGCACTCGCCGAGACATCGCGCACACTCACCGACCGCATGAAGCAGATTGAACAAAACATATACAAGCTCGCCGGACACGAGTTCAACATAGCGTCGCCCAAGCAGGTGGGCGAGGTGCTCTTCGGCGAAATGAAGATTGTAGACAAGCCCAAGAAGACCAAGACCGGACAGTTCGTCACATCCGAAGAGGTGCTGCAACAGCTTCGTTCGAAGGCTCCAATCGTCGACGACATTCTCGCCCATAGAGGTCTGAAAAAGCTTCTCGGCACCTATGTCGACGCCCTGCCCAAGCTTATCAATCCCCGCACGGGACACATCCATACGTCGTTCAATCAAGCAGTTACAGCCACGGGGCGCCTCTCTTCGTCCGACCCTAACCTCCAGAACATACCCGTTCGTGGCGAGGACGGCAAGGAGATACGCAAGTGCTTCATTCCCGAACCGGGCTGTTTGTTCTTCTCAGCCGACTATTCACAGATTGAGTTGCGCGTCATGGCGCATCTGTCGGGCGACAAGAACATGATTGAAGCGTTCCGCGAGGGCTACGACATCCACGCCGCCACAGCCGCACGTATATATAAGGAGAAGATAGAAGACGTGAGTCGCGACCAGCGAACCAAAGCCAAGCGCGCCAACTTCGGCATCATCTACGGCATCACCGTGTTCGGACTGGCAGAGCGTCTGGAGATAAGCCGCGACGAAGCCAAGCAACTCATCGACGGATATTTCGAGACATTCCCCGAGGTGCAAGCCTATATGGAGAAGGCGAAGGAACTGGCACGCGAGCACGGCTACGCCGAAACGTTCTTCCATCGTCGCCGCTATCTGCCCGACATCACATCGCACAACGCCACCGTTCGCAACTTTGCCGAGCGCAACGCCATCAATGCTCCGATACAAGGTTCGGCTGCCGACATCATCAAGATTGCCATGGTGCACATCTACAAGCGCTTCCGCCGCGAGGGCATCAAGTCGAAAATGATTCTGCAGGTGCACGACGAACTCAACTTCTCGGTTCTGCCAGAGGAGAAGGAACGCGTAGAAAAGATTGTGCTCGAAGAAATGCAGAACGCCTATCCGCTTCAGGTTCCGCTCGTTGCCGACTCAGGTTGGGGCGAAAACTGGCTGGAAGCACACTAAAAGCAAAATAGAAATGCCTGAGCGTTTCTACGACGTAATGCACACATTAAGTTTCAAAGACACGACAGAAGACCTCACGGCATTCTGTCATCGCAATGGAGGAAAATTAGTATGAAGCTATATCATGGTTCGGCTATAGGCTGACAAGCAAAAAAAATGTAGTCCTTTTGCATTGTAAAAGGACTCCTTTTGGTCATCAAAAGGACTACATTTGCAATGCAAAAGGACTACATTTGAAACGCAAAAGGACTCCTTTTGCAAAACGTCAGCAATTTTCTACAGCCACCGCATCAGAATATCCCACACCGCAATGATGTGACATACTGATCCAGCGAGCACAAAGAAGTGGAATACGGTGTGCATATACCGCTGCTTGCGAAGGCAGTAGAAGGCGGCACCTGTGATGTAAGCCACGCCCTCGGCTATAATCCATACTATTGCCGACGGACCCACACAGTGCATCAGCGGACCGAACGCCACGAGCACACTCAGCCCCATCACCACGTAGCATGCCGTCTCTACGTAGCTGTGCCCCTTCAGTCCCATGAAACTCTTTATGGTTCCGGCAATTGCCGACAACCATATGAAGACGAACAGCGCCCATCCCCAATAGCCATACTCGCGCAGCGCCACCAGAGTGATGGGCGAATACGAACCCGCAATGTGCCAGTATATGGCTGCATGGTCCCACTTGCGCAGCCTCTCCTTCCACGGCGACCATGCCGAGAGGGCGTGATAGACGGTGGAAGCTATGTAGCTCGACAGCATTCCGAACAGATATAGGATGATACCAGCCGTTGCCCAACCGTTACGCGCCCATCCGCACCATACCAGGAACGCCGTGCCTACCACCACACCGAGAATTATACCCGCGCCATGCGACCACGAGTTCCAAACTTCTTCTTTATGCGAGAAAAATATCTTCATACACTTTTGATATTCTAATTTGCTTATTTTATACTCTACTTTGCACAAAGTTAGTCATTATTTTTTTGTAAAGGGTTTTTTACCTCGACTTTCGCCATAATCGTCTTGTAATTCGGGATTTTTATCTAATTTTGCACATAAAAAGAATAATATGCGCAAACTCCGTACTATAGAAATGCAACGGCTCTCGGTTGACGAGTTTCACGAGGCAGCCAAACTGCCCCTTATCGTAGTGCTCGACGACGTGCGTTCGCTGCACAACGTGGGTTCGGTGTTCCGCTCGGGCGACGCTTTCCGCGTCGAGGCGGTTTACCTTTGCGGCATCACTGCCACCCCACCCCACCCCGAAATTCACAAGACGGCACTCGGAGGCGAAGACTCCGTAGCGTGGCGCTACTTCCCCACTGCCACCGAGGCGGTTGAGTCGCTGCACAACGACGGCTTCTTCGTGTACAGCATAGAGCAGGTGGAGGGGTCGACAAAGCTTCAGAACCTGCAGCTCGACACCGACAAACGCTACGCAATAGTGCTGGGCAACGAGGTGAAGGGAGTGCATCAGGAGGTCGTGGACATGTCGGACGGATGTCTCGAAATACCACAGTTCGGCACCAAACACTCGCTCAATGTCAGCGTAACGGCTGGTATGGTAATATGGGAAGTGGCTAAAAAGTTTTTGTCGAAAACTTTTTAGGGTTGATAAGTTGTAGTGTTGAGATGGTGTGATTTGCTTTTTCACATTATATATAATGACAACATTACAAACCAACAACATCACAACACCACAAAATCACAACATCTTAATACAACAAAACAACATAGAAAATGGAATCTCACAACATTAGCAAAGTAGAACTGCGCAACCTTCAGATGGAGGACTACGATCAGCTCGCACGCTCGTTCAAGCGCATCTATGGCGACGAAGACGTGTTCTGGACAAAAGCTCAAATCAAGAAACTCATCACAATATTCCCCGAGGGACAGGTGGTGATAATCGTCGACGACAAGATAGTGGGATGCGCACTGTCTATTATTGTTGATTATAATATGGTGAAGGGCGACCACACCTACGCGCAGGTGACCGGCAACGAGACCTTCAACACACATAACGCCAAGGGCAACATACTCTATGGCATCGAGGTGTTCATACATCCCGACTACCGCGGACTGCGTCTGGCACGCCGTATGTACGAGTATCGCAAGGAACTCTGCGAGAAACTCAACCTCAAGGCCATCATGTTCGGCGGACGCATACCCAACTATCACAAGTATGCCGACAAGATGCGACCCAAGGAATATATCGAACGCGTACGCTCACGCGAGATATACGACCCGGTGCTTACATTCCAGTTGAGCAACGACTTTCACGTTCGACGCGTCATGCGCAACTATCTGCCCAACGACGAGGAGTCGAAGCACTGCGCCACACTGCTCCAGTGGGACAACATCTACTATCAACCGCCTACGGATTCGTATGTAGACAAGCGCCCGACGGTTCGTATCGGACTGGTACAGTGGCAGATGCGACCCTACAACTCGCTCGACGACCTGTTCGAACAGGTAGAGTTCTTCGTCGATTCGGTGAGCGACTACAAGAGCGATTTCATCCTCTTCCCCGAATACTTCAACGCGCCGCTCATGGCTAAGTTCAACGATATGGGCGAGGCTCAGTCCATACGTGCCATGGCACAGTATACCGAGCAGATACGCGACCGCTTCCGCGAGCTCGCCATATCATACAACATCAACATCATAACCGGCTCAATGCCTTATCTCAAGGATGACAACTCGCTCTACAACGTAGGCTTCCTGTGCCGCCGCGACGGTACGGTAGACATGTACGAGAAGATACACGTCACGCCAGACGAACAGAAATGCTGGGGACTCTCGGGCGGATCGCACATACAGACATTCGATACCGACTGCGGACGCATCGGAATCGTAATCTGCTACGACGTGGAATTCCCCGAACTCTCGCGTCTGATGGCCGACGACGGAATGAAAATACTCTTCGTTCCGTTCATGACCGACACGCAGAACGCCTACTCACGCGTTCGTGTATGTGCCCAGGCACGCGCAATAGAAAACGAATGCTACGTGGCAATAGCCGGAAGTGTGGGCAACCTGCCGCGCGTTCACAACATGGACATACAGTATGCGCAGTCGGCAGTGTTCACTCCTTGCGACTTCGCATTCCCCAACGACGGCAAGCGAGCAGAAGCTACACCCAACACCGAGATGATACTCGTATCGGATGTCGACCTCTCGCTGCTCAACGAGCTGCACACCTACGGTGCCGTACGCAACCTGCGCGACCGCCGTGGCGACCTCTACAAGCTCGAAATGAAGCGCGCCGCCAAGGAATAAACTCACCTACAGATTATACACACCTGTAACATACATATATTATATAGATGAAGAAACTATTCATAGAGACATACGGCTGCCAGATGAACGTGGCCGACTCTGAAGTGGTAGCGTCCATTATGCAGATGGCAGGCTACGAACTCTGCGACGACGAGGACTGCGCCGACGCCATATTCCTCAACACTTGCTCCATCCGAGAGAATGCCGAGAACAAGATATATGGACGCCTCGAGACTCTGCACGCCGAACAGAAGAAGGGCCGGAACCTCATCATTGGAGTGCTGGGATGTATGGCAGAGCGCGTGCGCCAGGACCTTATCGACAACCACCACGCCAACCTTGTGTGCGGACCCGACTCTTATCTCAACCTGCCCGACATGATAGCGCAGTGCGAAAACGGACAGAACGCCTGCAACATCGAACTCTCTACCACCGAAACCTACCGCGACGTAGTTCCGCAGCGAATCGGTGCAGGACGCGTGAGTGGCTTCGTCAGCATCATGCGAGGCTGCAACAACTTCTGCCACTACTGCATTGTGCCCTACACAAGAGGCCGTGAGCGCTCGCGCGACGTTGAAAGCATACTGCGAGAGGTGAAGGATCTGCACGACAAGGGATTCAAGGAGGTGACCCTGCTGGGCCAGAACGTCAACAGCTACGGTCTGACTCCAGCCGGAAAGCGCATCGAAGGCGGATGCTCGTTTGCCGAACTGCTGCACAAGGTGGCACAGAGCGTGCCCGACATGCGCGTCCGCTTCACCACATCCAACCCCGAAGACATGACCGACGACATACTGCACGCCATTGCCGACGAGCCCAACCTCTGCAAGCACATACACTTCCCAGCACAGAGCGGTTCGACAAAGATACTCAAGCTGATGAACCGCAAGTACACACGCGAGCAGTATCTGGAACGCGTGGCAGCAATACGCCGCATCATACCCGACTGCGGACTGACCACCGACCTGTTCGTCGGCTATCACGACGAGACCCCCGAGGACCACGCCGAGACCCTCTCGCTGGTGCGCGAATGTATGTTCGACTCGGCATTCATGTTCAAGTACAGCGAGCGACCGGGCACCTACGCAGCCAAGCATCTGCCTGACAACGTGCCCGAAGAAGTGAAGATAGAGCGCCTCAACGAACTCATACGCCTCCAGACAGAAGTGTCGGCAGAGCAATACCGCAAGGATGTGGGCAAGACATTCGAAGTATTGGTTGAGGGTTATTCAAAGCGCTCACGCCAACAGCTTATGGGTCGCACCGAACAGAACAAAGCCGTAGTGTTCGATAAGAACAATCACCACATCGGCGATCGCGTAATGGTGAAGATAACCGGCTCTACATCAGCCACTCTCTTGGGTGAACCCATCGACTAATTCACATTATCAGCCCTCTAACGGCATAACCCCCGCCCTCACACGGCGCAACAACCAAACATAAGAATGAAAGAATTCCTACAAGTACTTAAGCGCTTTCTGCCGCCGTACAAGAAGTATCTCGCGCTGACGATAGTGTTCAATATGCTCTCGGCATTGCTCAACATCTTCTCGTTTGCAGCTCTCATACCGATACTTCAGATACTCTTCCGCACCGAAGGAACCGGAACGGCAACGCAACTGATGCCCTGGTCGTTCGACAATCTGAAGGATGTGATATCCAACAACGCCGACTACTATGTCACGCAACTCATTCACTCCGTAGGATCGACTACCACGCTGCTGCTCATCGGACTGTTTCTGGCATTCACCACAATGCTCAAGACCGGCGCCTACTTCCTTTCGTCGGCGACAATCATCCCCATGCGCACCGGTATAGTACGCGACATACGCAACCAACTATATCGTAAGATAACGTCATTGCCCCTCGGATTCTTCTCCGACGAGCGCAAAGGCGACATCATCGCACGTATGACGGGCGACGTAGGTGAGGTGGAAAGCTCAATAATGTCGTCGCTCGACATGCTGTTCAAGAACCCGATACTCATCATCTTCTACTTCTCGGCACTGCTGTTCATATCGTGGCAGCTCACACTCTTCACCCTTATATTCGTGCCCATATTCGGTTGGTTTATGGGAGTGGTAGGACGCAAGCTCAAGCAGAACTCCATCAAGGCGCAAAGTCTATGGAGCGACACCATGTCGCAGGTTGAAGAGACACTCGGCGGACTGCGTATCATCAAGGCATTCTGCGCCGAAGACAAGATGAACGAACGCTTCGACCACATCAACTCGAGCTATCGTACAGCCGTGCAACGCGTCAACATACGCCAGCAGCTGGCACATCCTATGAGCGAATTCCTCGGCACCGTGCTCATCATCATCGTGCTTTGGGTGGGCGGAGTGCTCGTGCTCGACAAGCAGATGCTGTCGGGTCCGACATTCATCTACTATCTCGTGATGCTCTACTCTATCATCAATCCACTCAAGGAGTTCTCAAAGGCAGGCTACAACATACCCAAGGGACTCGCCTCAGTGGAGCGTATCGACAAGATACTCAAGGCAGAAGACACCATCAAGGAACCCGAAAACCCCGTCCATATCAAGTCGTTCGAGCACCAGATTGAGTTCCGTCACGTCTCGTTCAAGTATGGCGAGCAGTGGGTATTGAAGGACATCAACCTCGTAATCGAGAAGGGCAAGACCGTAGCACTTGTAGGTCAGAGCGGCAGCGGCAAGTCGACACTCGTCGACCTCATACCGCGTTACTACGACGTTCAGGAAGGTGAGGTGCTCATCGACGGCATCGATGTGCGCAAGCTCGGCATCCACGACCTCCGACAGCTCATCGGCAACGTCAACCAGGAGGCCATTCTCTTCAACGATTCGTTTATAGGCAACATCACGTTCGGCGTCGAAAACGCCACAATGGAGCAAGTGGAGCAGGCGGCACGCATCGCCAATGCACACGACTTCATAATGCAGACCGAGCACGGATACGACACCAACATCGGCGACCGAGGCGGACGACTCTCAGGCGGACAACGCCAGCGCGTCAGCATAGCACGAGCCATACTCAAGAACCCGCCAATCCTCATTCTCGACGAGGCAACATCGGCGCTCGACACAGAGAGTGAGCGACTCGTTCAGGACGCTCTTGAGCGACTCATGACATCGCGCACCACCGTAGCCATTGCCCACCGATTGTCTACAATCAAGAATGCCAACGAGATATGCGTGCTCCACGAGGGACGCATCGTTGAACGTGGTACACACGACGAACTCATCGCTCTCGGCGGATACTATCGCCGTTTGCACGAGATGCAGTCATAAATAACGTCCAAAATGGGCTTTCGTTATTCAAAAAACATAAATTTGCTATACATTTTGCACAAAAAAGCAAAAAATGGTTTGCATATTGTTGTTTATCTCAGATATAATGTCTAATTTTGCTTACAAAATGTAACAGTTGTAAATAACATTATTGATAATTATACGAAAAGCCATTAAAACCATGGACAAAATAGACAATCTCGACAAGAAAATACTTAGTATACTGTCCAAGAACGCTCGCATACCATTCAAGGATGTTGCAGCTGAATGCGGAGTGTCACGCGCAGCCATCCACCAACGTGTACAGCACCTCATCAATGGTGGCGTCATAACCGGCAGCGGATTCGATGTCAACCCCAAAAGCATAGGCTACAGCACATGCACCTATGTAGGATTGAACCTCGAACGCGGCAGCATGTACAAGGACGTAGTGAAGCAGCTGAAGGAGATACCCGAAATTGTAGAATGTCACTTCACCACCGGTTCGTACACAATGCTGCTCAAAGTATACGCTCGCGACAACGAACAGCTCATGGATCTGCTCAACAACAAGATGCAGATGATTCCCGGAGTTGTGTCTACAGAGACCCTCATCTCGCTCGACCAGAGCATCAAGCGCGAGATACCGGTACACCTCGAAGACGACGAACAGTAAACTATACACACATAACGAAGACAACAAAGACAACTGAACGACGGTTGCCTTTGTTGTCTTTTTCTTTTTTTATACATACACAATGAACAAGTTCAACCTGCAACAACATCTCAACGAGACATACACCTCTGCCCCATCACACGCCTACCGACCCCTCATAGGCATCACAACCAACCACGAAGGCATCGACGCAACGCTGCGCGAAGTGTACTACAAGCAGATAGTCAGCGCCGGAGGCACGCCCGTACTCATCCCACCAGTGGCCGACAACGACGTGCTGCTCAGCACACTCGACACGCTCGACGCCATCGTATTGAGCGGCGGAGGCGACTTCAACCCGCTCTGGGCGGGCGAACAACCGGTGCCGCAACTGCACAATATCAACAACGAACGCGACCTGCCCGAACTGCTGCTGACGCGCTACGCCTTCGACCGCCAGCTGCCTATGCTGGGCATCTGTCGCGGAATACAGACGCTCGCAATGTCGCTCGGCGGACACGTAGAGCAGGACATCAAGCCCACCCCTACCCTAATCAAGCACTCGCAGACGTCGCATCAGTCCACACAGACACACAGCGTGAACATCAAGCCGGGCACCATGCTGAGCGAAATATTTGACGGCGAGGACACCATCTACGTCAACTCGTTCCACCATCAGGCTGTAGACAATCCCGGCAAACACATGCGCACCGCAGCCACGGCACCCGACGGCACCATCGAAGCCATAGAAAGCAGCGAGCAGAAGCCCGTAATCGGCGTACAATGGCATCCCGAATGGCTTGCCGACGACGGCCTGCCACTGTTCCGCTGGCTCGTCAGCGAGGCTGCAATCCACCACCGGATGCGGCTCTTCCACAGCCGCAACATCACGCTCGACTCCCACTGCGACACACCGATGTTCTTCCCTGAAGGCATACACTTCGACCAGCGCGACCCGCGAATACTATACGACCTGCACAAGATGCAGGAAGGCGGACCCGACGCCGTGACCATGGTGGCATATCTGCCGCAGCCAAAACCTGGCGAAACTTTCGCACAGATAGCACCGCTCGGAGCCAAGACGCCACGCGAATATGCCGACCTGATATTCGACAAGATAGAGGACACCATACTCAGCGACTCCCGATACATAGCCCACGCACGCTCGGAGGCAGACATACTGCGCAACAAGCGCAATGGACTGCGCTCGCTACTGACCGGAATAGAGAACGGACTCGCCATCGAAGACGACATCAGCAACGTGCAGCACTTCGCCAACCGCGGCATAACATACATCACCCTGTGCCACAACGGCGACAACCAGATATGCGATTCGGCACGCCACTCGCTCAATACACACGGTGGCGTGAGCCCCTTCGGAGCGCAGGTGATAGCAGAGATGAACCGCCTTGGACTGATGGTCGACCTCAGCCACGCCGGCGAAAAATCATTCTACGACGCCCTGCAGATATCGCGCACACCGATAGTATGCTCCCACAGCAACTCACGCGCACTCTGCGACGTGCCACGCAACATCACCGATGAGCAGATGCGTGCCCTCGCCGCAGCCGGAGGCGTATGCCAGATAACACTCTACAACGGATTTCTACGCACCGACGGCAACGCCACCATAACCGACGCAATACGCCATTTGGAGCACGCCATCGACATAATGGGCATAGAACACGTAGGACTGGGCACCGACTTCGACGGCGACGGAGGCATACCAGGACTCGCCGACGCCTCCGAACTGGTCAACTTCACCAAGGCATTGCTGCGCCGACGCTACTCCGAAACAGACATGTCGCTCATCTGGGGAGGCAACTGGCTGCGCGTGATGAACCTCTGCCAGCAAAGCGCACAACGATAAAGTAGCACCCAAGACACACGCTTATATCGCATTATATACACATATTTCGATTTAAAAGCGTAACTTTGCAGTGGAAACAAATAATAAAACAATAAATACATGGCATTAAAATGTGGTATAGTAGGACTCCCCAACGTGGGCAAGTCCACTCTTTTCAACTGCCTCTCCAACGCCAAGGCGCAGGCAGCCAACTTCCCCTTCTGTACAATCGAGCCTAACGTAGGCGTGATAACAGTACCCGACGAGCGACTCACAAAGCTCGCCGAGATAGTGCATCCGGGCCGTATCGTGCCCGCAACGTGCGAGATAGTAGACATAGCCGGACTCGTCAAGGGCGCAAGCAAGGGCGAAGGTCTGGGCAACAAGTTCCTCGGCAACATCCGCGAGACCGACGCCATCATCCACGTACTGCGCTGCTTCGACGACGACAACATCGTGCGCGAGGGCGGTGCCAGCGTCAATCCCATAGAAGACAAGGAAGTAATCGACACCGAGCTGCAACTCAAGGACCTCGAAACCGTAGAGAGCCAGCTGCAGAAGCAGTCGAAGATAGCAGCCATTGGCAACAACAAGGACGCCAAGGTGGCCGTAGCCGTGCTCGAAGCCTACAAGCAGGTGCTGGAGCAGGGCAAGAACGCACGCACCGTAGAGTTCGAGTCGAAGGAGGAGCAGCACTACGCTCACGACCTCTTCCTGCTCACCGCCAAGCCCGTGCTGTACGTCTGCAACGTCGACGAGGCATCTGCCAAGAACGGCAACGAATACTCTGCCCAGATAGCCGAAATCGCCAAGAGCGAAGGAGCGGAAATGCTTGTCATCGCAGCCAAGACCGAAGAGGACATAGCATCGCTCGAAACATACGAGGACAAGCAGATGTTTCTCGAGGAACTCGGACTTGAGGAGAGCGGCGTAAACCGACTTATCAAGAAGGCATACAGCCTGCTCAATCTCGAGACATTCATCACCGCCGGCGAAATGGAGGTGAAGGCATGGACCTATCACAAGGGATGGAAGGCCCCGCAGTGCGCCGGTGTCATCCACACCGACTTCGAAAAGGGATTCATCCGCGCTGAAGTGATCAAGTACGACGACTACATACAGTACGGCTCGGAGGCTGCCGTGCGCGACGCAGGCAAGCTCTCTATCGAGGGCAAGGAGTATGTCGTGCAGGATGGAGATATCATGCACTTCCGTTTTAATGTGTAGGCGTTAAATAAAAAATGGAACATTTTTTATACATAACATGGGATCCGAGTGACACAGCAGTGTCGTTCGGCCCGCTGGCAATACACTGGTACTCGATGTGCTGGCTCGTCGGACTGGCGCTCGCCTATCTCTTAGTGCAGCGACTGTATAAAGAACAGAAGGTGAAGGAAGGACTTTTCGACCCACTCTTCCTCTATTGCTTCATCGGAATACTCGCCGGAGCACGCCTGGGTCATTGTCTGTTCTACCAGCCTGACGTGTTCCTCACCAGCTGGCGACACTTCATCGAGATATTCCTGCCCATCGACATCAGCGACAGCGGCTCATGGCGATTCACGGGCTATCGCGGACTGGCATCGCACGGAGGCACACTGGGACTCATGCTCGCCCTCTGGATATACGTCAGACGCACCAAGATGAACGTGTGGCAGGTGCTCGACAACATAGCCATTGCCACTCCAGTCACAGCCTGCTTCATCCGACTGGGCAACCTGATGAACTCCGAGATAATAGGCCGCATCACCGACGTGCCCTGGGCATTCATCTTCGAGCGCGTCGACTCAATGCCACGCCACCCCGGACAGCTCTACGAGGCTATAGCCTATGCCCTACTCTTCTTCATCGGATGGCGAATCTACCGCAAACAACCGCAGCGTGTGGGCACAGGATTCTTCTTCGGACTCTGCCTAACCTACATCTTCACGGCTCGATTCTTCATCGAATACACCAAGGAAGTGCAGGAAGCATTCGAGCAGACGCTTCCACTCAACATGGGACAGATGCTCAGCATACCGTTCGTCATCATCGGCATAGCATGTATGAAGGGCGGAAACTGGATGAAACGATTCGCTGACATCGCAGCAGGTAATAAAAAGAAGTAACTCAACACTATCACTTACAAACGCCATATAAGACGGTCGCACACAGGAAGCGGCAATCTTATATGGCGTTTTTTTGTGTCTATTAGGAATTGACACATTTATATCTTACAGGTTATCCACACTTGTCGATAACATGTGGATAACTAACTTAACTCACTGAAACACAAGATATAAATATTAACAGAATCCGTTTATAACCCTGTTAATGCCCCTACAGGCCTGTATATAATGCACAGTAGTTATCAACAGGTGTGTGGATAACTGCGTAAAACGCTGATATTCAGCCTGTAGATATTAACAAACAGTGTTTATGAAGAATTACAACATGCTGATAATCTCGACTTATCCACATATCAACACAACCTGTTGATAACTCACTTAAAGCATTGAACGCCAACATGAAATTATCAACATGATATGATGATAACTATGTTTATAAGGCTAATTATAGGAGGTTATGGCGTCCTCGCCATAACCTGAGCAAGCAGAAAGACAAACTATAACCAACCAACAACAATACCACAACCAACTCAAAGCCAACTGCTCAGGCTATGGCGAGGACGCCATAGCCTCCTACATTACGCCTACGCCACAACAGGATACGCCCCATGTAAGCTATGCAAATATAACACCTGTAGTAAAAAAGTGTTACAAACAAAAATCGCAAAATAGAAATCCGCAAAGCAGAAATCACCTGGTTATCCACCGTTTTTAAACGGTTTTCCACACTATTCACCCCCTTTTATCCACAAAACAGGCACTTATCCACTGCAAATGTACCCCTTTTGCACAGCAAAACGACCTCCGTTGCATTGCAAAAGGACCACTTCTCAACACCAAAAGGACTACATTAACAACAAAAAGGAGTCCTTTTGCACCCTGTATTCTTGCACACGCCATGCTCCAACTAACGTAATCCGCTGTGTATAAGCACTATGAACGCTGCACGCCCAAAACTCAAGAAATTCGCACTAAGAATTTCCTGGTGCGCTTAACTGGCAGTATTGAGCCGAAAAAATGCAAATATAGTGTCGGAGCTGAGCTCCAGTTGTGGGGTTGAGGGGGTGAGATGGTGTTAGTTTGCAGGTTAATTTTTGAAGCCAAGAACCCCATTCGAAATCGCCATTTATCCACAACTGAAATACAATTGTGGATAACTAATGTAACAGACTGATATACAATGCATAGTTTTCAACAAACGCTGTGCATAAACCTGTGTATAAACAGGTTATCAACAGATTACAGGCATAGTGTTTATCAACATCCTGTGGAAAACTGTTGATAACACTGTAACGCAGTGAAATACAAACAGGTATAATCCACAGGAGCCGTGTATAACAACCGTATGCACATATAATAGCGGACACATGCATATCAAGTAGCATCCGACTCCTGTCTCAGCAGCGCACTACACAGGCATCAACAGGAGGACATGAGGTTGTAATTCTAATAGTAGGAGGTTATGGCGTCCTCGCCATAACCTGCGCAGTTGACTATTAAAGGAAGCCGGTTTTATCAACCAGAACAACTCTTACTATTTGTGTTAGTTGGTTGCTCAGGTTATGGCGAGGACGCCATAACCTCCTACATTTACAGCTTTCAGCTACTACAGTTGCAATAATCGGCTACAACATCTGCAATCCTGTTTGTATTCTTCCTACTCTTATCCCTACAGTTATCCACATTTATCAACACCCAATGCGGCATAACCACACTTCAGACCAGTTATACACACAGGACACGCCTGTACCTGTTGATAACCCCACAAACCCTGTGGATAAAGTGTTGATAAAATTGTGGATAAGTTTGGAGTTATCAACATCCCGACAGGCGCAATATGTGGAGTGTGGATAAATACCCAAGTTATTAAGTCGATATTTCAAAGTTTTCCACGCATATTTACCGAAAAAAGATATAAACTTATTAACTTTGCAAGTGTGAACCACAATCTGTGGATAATACACATACAACGCTCATTATCAGCAAGAAGTTATTAATGACACCTGTTGGTAATCCTGTGTCAAACGTTGATAACGAAATAACCAAAGAAATGGCCCAAAACTTACCAACAAGTTAACAACATATCATACTCATAATATTTTTTCTTTTCAAAAAAAATAAAAAGAGTAAATATATAAATGGTGTTGACAAATGGGGTGGGAGACAGGCTTACAGGAAATAGAAACAATAAAATAACTGAACTTTAGCAAGTTCAGAGAATTCAGTAGTTAAAGGAGTTAAGAAGTTAAGCCAAATGATTTAATGCTATAAATAAAGCAAAAAAGACTAATGGCTTAACTCCTTAGCGACCGTAGGGAGCGAAAACTCCTTAACTTCTTAACTACTTTCGCTTACGAAACTTAAATAACATAAAACAATACGACAATGAACAAAGAGTGGATAGAGAAGGGATACATCGACGAACCCGTCGAAGCGTCTGTTGACTTGAAGAAAGAGATACGCCGCCTGTGCCGCGAGAAGGACGCCGTGCTGCTGGCTCACTACTACACGGTGGGCGACATACAGGAAGTGGCCGACTTCGTTGGCGACTCATTGGCCCTTGCCCGCAAGGCAGCACAGACCGATGCCAAGATGATTGTGATGTGTGGAGTTCACTTTATGGCTGAAACGTGCAAGCTGCTTTCGCCCGACAAGAAGGTGCTGTGCCCCGATCTCACAGCAGGATGCTCGCTTGCCGATTCGTGTCGTGCCGAAGATCTGAAGAAGTTCAAGGACGAACATCCCGGATACAAGGTGGTGAGCTATGTCAACACTACTGCGGCTGTCAAGGCTCTGACCGATGTTGTAGTGACGTCGGGCAATGCCGAGAAGGTGATGGCGTCGTTCCCGAAGGACGAGAAGATAATCTTCGGTCCCGACTACAACCTTGGCAACTACATCAACAGTGTGTCGGGCCGCTCTATGTTGTTGTGGAACGGAGGCTGCCATGTACACGAGAAGTTCTCGGTAGAGGCCATCGTGAAGTTGAAGGCTGAGCATCCTGACGCCGTGGTGATGGCACACCTGGAGTGCAAGGCGCCCGTTCTGGCTGTCGCCGACATAAAGGGCTCAACAGCCACCATGCTCAATTACGCCATAGCACATCCCGAAATCAAGGAATACATCATCGCCACTGAGGCTGGCATATTGCACGAGTTGGAGCGCAACTGCCCCGACGTGCGTTTCTATCCGGTTCCGCCGGAAGTGTCGGAGGGTGGAGTAGGGTGCTCATGCAACGAGTGTGAGTATATGAAGAAGAACACCCTCGAGAAAATCTACAACACTCTGCGCCACGAATGGCCCGAAGTGACCGTAGACCCGGCAATCGCCCGCGACGCCGTTAAGCCCATCGAGCGCATGCTTGAGCTGTCGTAAGTCGGTTGACGAGGAACGAGGTACAAGTTGACAAGGAACGAGGTACAAGTCAACTCGTCTACTTTTCTATTAATAAAATGCAATTTTTCGACATTATATATTTTATATCATAGAAAAATAGTACTTTTGCACACATATAATTACATTAAAAAATAAAAACACGTAAAGACAATTTATGGACAAACTTAGTTACGCTCTTGGCCTTGGCATCGGCCGACAGCTCTCGCAGATGGGTGCCGACAGCCTCAACATCGACGACTTCGCTCAGGCTATCAAGGACATCATAGCAGGCAAGCAGCCGCAGATTGCCGATCAGGAAGCGCAGACAATCGTTACAGAATTTTTCCAGCAGCAGGAGGCAAAGCAGCGCGCTGCCGCCGCCGAGAAGTATAAGGAGAACAAGGAAAAGGGCGAAGCATGGCTCGCCGAGAAGGCTATGGAAGAGGGCGTAGTATCCCTGCCTTCTGGTCTTATGTATCAGGTGCTCAACGAAGGCAGCGGCAAGAAGCCGACAGCCGAGGACACTGTGGAGTGCCACTACGAAGGACGACTCATCGACGGAACCGTATTCGACAGCAGCTACAAGCGCGGCGAGTCGGCTACATTCCCCCTCAACGGCGTAATCGCAGGTTGGACAGAGGGCGTACAGCTTATGTCTGAGGGTGCCAAGTATCGCTTCTTCATCCCCTACCAGCTTGCTTACGGCGAGCGCGGTGCAGGAGCAGCCATCCCGCCGTTTGCAGCTCTCGTGTTCGACGTAGAGCTTATCAAGGTGATGTAATGCATCAGCGTAATACAGAAAAACAATAAAAACACATAAGAAAATGAAGAAATTCTCAATCGTAGCCGCATTGGCTATCGCTGTAGCAAGCTTCGTGGCTTCTTGCGGCAACTCAGGCTCTAACAAGCCTAACCTTAAGAACGATGTAGACACACTGTCGTATGCCATCGGTCTGGCACAGACACAGGGTCTGAAGCAGTATCTCGTGCAGATGGATGTAGACACTACATACATGGACGCTTTCATAAAGGGTCTGCGTGAGGGTGCAAATGCAGGCGACGACAAGAAGAAGGCTGCCTACTATATGGGTATCCAGATCGGTCAGCAGATTAGCAACCGCATGGTGAAGGGCATCAACCACGAGCTCTTCGGCGATGATTCTACCAAGACAATATCAATGAAGAACTTCCTTGCCGGATTCATCCAGGGCGTAAAGGAGAAGAAGGGACTCATGACAGTAGAACAGGCAAGCCAGGTTGCTCAGATGAAGATGATGGCAATCAAGTCAAAGCACATGGAAGAAGAGTACGGTCCGCTGAAGAAGAAGGGCGAAGAGTGGATGGCAGCCAATGCAAAGAAGGCTGGCGTGAAGACTCTTCCTTCAGGCGTTCAGTACAAGGTTATCAAGGAAGGCAACGGTGCTATGCCTAAGGATACATCACTCGTAACTGTAAACTACGAAGGCCGACTCATCGACGGCACCGTATTCGACAGCAGCTACAAGCGTGGCCAGGCTGTAGACTTGCGTGCCAACCAGGTTATCAAGGGCTGGACAGAGGCTCTCGTACACATGCCTGCAGGCTCGGTATGGGAAGTTTACATCCCGCAGGAGCTGGCTTACGGTGATCGTGAGCAGGGTCAGATCAAGCCTTATTCACCGCTGGTGTTCAAGATTGAGCTCATCAAGGTGAACGGCAAGTAATTCCGCACACACAGAACAATAAAAAACAATCAGGGCGACCCACAAGGCCGCCCTATTTTAAATGTATTAATCAATGAAGAAGTTGCTTATCATCGCTCTCGCCGTATTCGCGACGACAGCGTTTGCCGTCAATCCCGGCGTAAAGAAAGACAAGAAAAAGAAGAAAGCCGTAGCCGCTGCTGTCATCCAGCCTGCCTATCCGCAGCTGTTGAGTGCCAGCGATTCGCTGAGCTATGCAGCCGGAATGTTCACCACACGCGGACTTATGGACTACGTGAAGACGCAGTTCGGCGTCGACTCTACAAACGTTCAGACCTTCATAGAGACTCTGCGCGAGGCCGTGTCGGCACAGCACGACAAGCAGTTTGCAGCACGTTGCGCTGCCATGCAGATTGCGCAGATGATCGACACACGCATCTATCCCAACGTAAGCAGCGACGTCAAGGGCACCGAGTACACCCTCGACAGCCTCAAGTTCAACAGCGGATTCCTTGCAGCCGTGGCAAGCGACACCACACTCATGCATCAGGACCAGGCCGAACGCTACTTCCAGACCACCATGAAGGAGGCAAAGGAGCGTGCCGAACGACAGTACAAGCTCGACAACGAGGCGTGGATAAAGCAGAACGCTACAAAGGAAGGCGTGAAGACTACCACTTCCGGACTTCAGTATAAGGTAATAACAGCCGGCAAGGGCAGCATTGCCACCAAGGACGACAACGTTACGGTGAAGTACGAGGGACGCACCATCGACGGCAAAGTGTTCGACAGCAGCTACAAGCGCAACCCAGATACCACCACATTCCGCCCCGACCAGGTCATCAAGGGTTGGACCGAGGCACTCTGCATGATGCCCGAGGGCAGCAAGTGGGAACTCTATATCCCGCAGAACCTGGGCTATGGAGCACGCTCGGCTGGCGAAATCAAGCCTTATTCAACGCTCATCTTCACCGTTGAAGTGGTGAAGGTAGAGAAGAAAGTGGAGAAGAAGAAGTAAAAAAAAAGCCCCACCCCCGACCCCTCCCCAGCAGGGAGGGGAGCTATATGTAACTGCTGCTTAAGTCATAATATTACATGCTTAAGTTAAAATAACAGATATTTAAAGCGTTATGCCAATACATTTAGTTTCCATCCCTTCTGTGGATGGGGTTTTGGGGATAGCTTTCTATTCTTTTAGACTTAATTGGTAAGCAGCCTTTGCATATTACTCCCCTCCCTACTGGGGAGGGGTTTGGGGGTAGGGCTTTCAATTACTTTACATATTACTCCCCTCCCTGCGGGGGAGGGGCAGGGGGTAGGGCTTTTAATTTTTATGTTATGCGAATGGACAAATACGGTCGCGAGCTTGACCTCATACTCCTCCTTGCCGACAACGGCAGCTACACGGCGCAGGAGATAGCCGACCGTCTGGGCATCACCCGACGCCATCTGTACAACTATTTCGACTATCTGCGCGACTGCGGATTCATCCTTGTCAAGACCGGCACACGCTATCATCTCGACCATTCGTCGCCTTTCTTCCGCCGACTGCACGAGAACATAGCGCTCAGCGAGGACGAGGCAGCCTACATCTGTCGTCGTCTGTCGGCAAGCGAACAGTGCGACTACACCGCCCAACGTGTGCGTCAGAAGCTCGCACGCGCCTTCAATATATCCGACATTGCCAATCCCGAAGTGCAGCGCAGGGTCGACCAGTGCATGGCGCGACTAAAGGAAGCCATAGCGGCGCGCCGCATGGTGGTGCTGCGCAAGTATTCGTCGCCCCACAGCCACAGCGTTTCCGACCGCATAGTGGAGCCGTACATGATGATGAACGACGGTCGCGACGTGCGTTGTTACGAAATCAGTTCGCACATCAACAAGACATTCAAGCTCTCGCGAATGGAGAGTGTCGACATACTCGACGTGCCGTGGACGTTCGAGCCGATGCACAAGGACCTCTACACCGACATGTTCATGTTCTCGGGCGAGCAGCGCTATCCCGTCACTCTGCGTCTTGGCCAGCTCTCGCACAATCTTATGATAGAGGAATATCCGCAGTCGGAGCAGTGCATCACAGCCAACGACGACGGCAGCTGGACCTTCCACACCGACGTGGCGTCGTTTCTCGGCATAGGCCGCTTTGTGCTTGGGCTCTATGACGACATTGAAATTATCGGCTGCCCGCAGTTCATCGACTATATCATGGAGAAAATAAGGTCGATGGGGGAGAATGGTCATGTTTGACAGGACTATGAGGTTTTTCCTACAGTTGGTTTCAGTCAGTCTGGTGCTTGTACAGTATTCCGTTTAAGGAAGAGTTTGCAGAAATTCTCCTAAGTGTACGTGTTTGATACCATCAACATTGCTTCCGCTTGTCCATTCGTCCAGACTGACAACGTATTTCGGATAGTTATTGGCGATATTCTGCAGATTTCCGAATTCCCGTTGGCGTGTAGCTTCATCGTTCATCATGTATGACGACTGTATATACACAACCTCATCGTTTTTGCGTGCAACGAAATCCACCTCGCGTCCACCCGTCTGCTGTCCCGTGAACACCTCGTATTGATGTTGTGAGAGATGCAGGTATATGGCGTTCTCCATAAGTTTGTGTATATCGTTCTGCATATTGAATCCGAAGTGGCAGTTGCGCAGTCCGAGATCTTCAAAATAATACTTGTCTCCAATTTCAAAAGTCTTCAGTCCGTTTACGTCGATGCGTCGCACCTTATTTATCAGATAAGCGTTTTGCAGAGCCTTCAGGTAGTTTATCACTTGCAGAGGCGAAATGTTGACGCGCTGTGATTTGAGATAGCGGCTTATGTTGTTGGCTGAAAACAGGTTGCCAACGTTATCGGCGGTATATAGTGCGAGCGTTTCAAGAAAGTCCACATTGCGTATATTCTCACGCTTCACCACATCCTTCAGAATGATAGTTGAATACACGTTACGCAGATATTCAAACACTATGTCGCGTTGCAATGGCAGGTTGGTAAGATAAGGCAGTCCGCCGTATGTGAGATATTCGCGCAGTGTCTGGGTGGTAGGAGCAAGACGGTTGAACTCCATGAATTCTTTATAGGAGAGGCTGTGGATATGAAACTCGATGTAACGTCCAGACAGATAAGTGGAAAGTTCGCTTGACAGCATAGTGGCGTTGCTGCCGGTTATGAATATGTCGCAAGCGTTCTGTGCCTGCAGGCTGCGCAGCGTGTGTTCAAATCCCTTTATGTCCTGCACCTCGTCGATGAAAAGATAGTTGTCACATGCCTCCTTGAGGTGTTCGTTGACGTATGCAGTCAGTTCCTCATTGGTGCGTATGAAGGCAAATTCCTCCAGTTCCTTGTTTATACATATTGTATTGCAGTTGGCATTGGTGTGCTCAATATGTTCCTGTATCTGTCTTAAGATACAGCTCTTTCCTACACGGCGCTGGCCTGTCAGCACCTTTATTATATTCTTGCCGATAAACGGAGCTATACGCTCTGTATAGTCCGGGCGGTTGATAAGCTTTATCATAAGGATATTTTTATTAGTTATACTTAAAACTTTATGCAAATATAACTAATTTATAAAGTATAACAAACAAAATTCCGTCAGATTGCAGTTTTGTTAGTTATACTTAACAGAATGATTACATACTATTTTGAAAAGGAGTCCTTTTGGCTTCCAAAAGGACTCGTTTTGCCCTCCAAAAGGAGTCCTTTTACAATGCAAAAGGATTCGTTTTACAATGCAAAAGGAGTCCTTTTGTTTTTGGCAAATAATAGGAGGGGGTGGCAAATAATAGGAGGGGTGTGTCAAAAGTCAAAAAAGGCAAGAAGAAGGCTATCTGTAGGAGGGTATAGCTTCCCTGCTATACCAGCTCAATCTACTGTAAATGAAGGCTGAGTGAGGGTGTGCAAAACTCTAAGCAGCACGCCCCGAAGGGGCAGAAGCACATAGCCCAGGGCAACGCCCTGAGGTAAAAAGCCATCAAAAACAATGCGCCCTGTAAGAGCAAAAGCGTTAATTATCAATGCTTTTGCCCTTGCAGGGCGTTTTGCTATTTTCAATCCGTACAGAGGGTGTGTCAAAACTCCCAATATAAATAAAAAAACTCGTTGTACGTTCTTGTGTGGATGTACAACGAGTTTTTG
>URDM01000036.1 GCA_900546575.1 uncultured Prevotella sp. | reverse complement strand
CCAAATTTTATTAGTTATATTACGTTAATTAACTCCCTCATTTTCAAACGATTACGTTAGAATTAACAGAGTATTGTCCTAAAATATGATTTTAATATTTCTGACAAAGATTTGTAAATTACGAATGAAATTGAAAAATCCTATTTATAGTGTCGATTTTTATTCTTACCTTTGCGTTATCGTATACCGCATCAATCGGTATGCCCCACATATTTAATATATATACACTATGCATACAAGAGAAGAAAAACTCAAGGCTTTCGGACGTCTGCTGGATGTGCTCGACGAGTTGCGCGAGAAATGCCCTTGGGACCGCAAGCAGACCAACGAGTCGCTTCGACCCAACACCATAGAAGAGACATTCGAACTGTGCGACGCCCTGCTTAAGGACGACGAGCCTAATATCTGCAAGGAATTGGGCGACGTGCTGCTACACGTGTGCTTCTATGCCAAGATAGGTCAGGAGAAGCAGCAGTTTGACATGGCGGATGTCTGCAACAAGCTTGTCGACAAACTCATATTCCGCCATCCCCACGTATATCATCCCTCGCAAGTGGGAGCGCCCGAACCCAAGCCGTTGCCTTATGGCGAGAAGGAGGAAGAGCGCGACACATCGGACGAGGTGAAGACTGCCCAGCAGGTGATAGAGAACTGGGAACAGATAAAACTGCGTGAGAAGGACGGCAACAAGCGTGTGCTCTCGGGTGTGCCCGACGCTCTGCCGGCACTCATCAAGGCTTATCGCATACAGGACAAGGCACGCAATGTGGGCTTCGACTGGGAGGATAAGGGCGACGTATGGGGCAAGGTGCGAGAGGAACTCGGCGAACTTGAGACCGAACTGCGCAAGGAAGACCGCGAGCATTCTACCGAAGAATTCGGCGACTTCCTATTTTCGCTCATCAATGCCGCACGTCTGTACAAGATCAATCCCGACACCGCTCTTGAGAAAACCAACGCCAAATTCATACGCCGATTCAACTATATAGAGGAGCATTCGATACGCATAGGCAAGCCATTGAAGGACATGACGCTCGGCGAGATGGATGCGTTGTGGAACGAAGCGAAGGCTCAGGAAAAGTAATAATCAAATCTTTGTATCATGAACAAGTTGAAATTATTCTTGGCAGTGGCAATCGTAATGCTGGTTGCCGGCTGCAACGACAGAAAGCAGAAGCCGCAGACTGTTGACAATGACGATGTGGAAGTGGCTGACTCTACAGTGTATGGAGTGTGCGGCGACGGCACATCGATGCACTCAATGGAACTCATCACCGATGCAGGCGACACGCTGACATACACCATTCTTGATGCCGAGGCAGATATGGACGGTGGCATCACTGAAGGTATCGTGTCGAATGTAGAGGGAGGATTTATGGCTGGCGACAAGATGGCGGTGACCGGATTGAAGACAGCTGATGGCGAACTTGTTGCCACACGTGTTATCAACGTTACATCACTGTTGGGTCATTGGACCAGCATCGACCGCAACTTCATGATAGAGGAGGGCGGAACAGTACACTCGGAAGTGAAAGCCGAGACCAACCCGTGGACATCATGGAAGATTCTGAACGGACAACTGCTGCTCAATCGCGATACGTTCGACATCACATCGCTCAGTGCCGACTCGCTCTATCTCGAAAACCAGAAGGGCATATACGTATTCAAGCGTCAGAAGTAACAATTCAAGCGTCAGAAATAAAACAACAATGGAACCATTCAAAATCCATATACTCGGATGCGGATCGGCTCTGCCTACATTGCGTCACAATCCGTCGTCGCAAGTGGTGGAGCTGCGCGGCAAGCAGTTTATGATTGACTGTGGTGAGGGAACGCAGACCCAGATGCGCCGCTCACGCATAGGATTCAACAAGATAGTGGCAATATTCATATCGCATATTCACGGCGACCACTGTTTCGGACTGATAGGTATGCTCTCGTCGTTCGGTCTGTTGGGCCGTACAATGCCGCTTGCCATCTATGCGCCTAAGGACTTCAAGCCTGTGCTCGACATGCTTCTTGCCACATTCTGCACCGATTTCGACTACGAGATACAGTTTCATGCTGTCGACACAACCAAGCAACAGGTGGTGTACGAGGACCGAAGCCTTACGGTAGAGACTATACCTCTGAAGCATCGTGTGCCTACATGCGGCTATCTGTTTCGCGAGAAACCGACGCTGCCGCACATACGTCGCGACATGATTGACTTCTATGGTATACCCACATCGCAGATAAACAACATAAAGAACGGAGCTTCGTGGACCGACGAAGAGGGTAGGGAGGTGCCCAACTCACGCCTCACTACGCCTGCCGACCCGCCACGCAGCTATGCTTACTGTAGTGATACGTGCTATCTGCCCGACCTCGCTGCACGCGTTTCGGGCGTTTCGTGCCTCTATCATGAGTCCACTTATGCCACGCCCGACATCGAAAAGGCACAGAAGTATTTTCATACTACGGCAGCACAGGCAGCCCAGGTGGCACGCGATGCGCAGGTGGGACGGTTGCTGCTCGGTCATTACAGTTCGAAGTACGATAATGAGGACGTGCTGCTCGAAGAGGCAAGACAGGTGTTTGAAGCTTCCGAACTGTCTGACGAGGGAATGGTGGTGACGCTATAGAACAAAAAGAAAAAAGCAAAGAATTTATTACGTTTAAGCGTTGATTTTATCCACTTAAACCACTAATCGCTACACTTAAGCCATAGGACACATAAAAGCATTTGCAAGGTAGCCTGTTTTTGCGTAAATTTGCATTGTCAAATGATACCGAAACACAAAGGCTATAAACATAATTAAGGGCAAGGTGGGATTTAAGGACTAATCCACCTTGCCCTTTGCTTTTGCGCTTTCACGCATGGTTTGTCGTTTTATTATTTTGCCTGATTCTTCAGCAAGTCACGTATTTCAGCCAGCAGCACCTCTTCGTTTGTAGGCTTAGGCTCCTCAGGAGCAGCCTCGGCCGGCTTCTCTTCTTCCTTCTTCTTGATGCTCGAAAGCTTGTTGATGCCCTTAACAAGCATGAACACGCAGAAAGCGATGATGACAAAGTCGATGATGGTCTGAATGAATGCACCGTAGTTGATGGTGGCAGCCTGCATGGTTTCGCCTGCAATATGTACCGACGGAAGCTCAAACTTCAAGTCACTGAAATTTACACCACCGATGAGCCAGCCAATAGGTGGCATAATGATGTCGTTGACGATTGAAGAAACTATCTTGCCAAATGCGCCACCGATGATTACACCGACAGCCATGTCTACCGCATTGCCCTTTACGGCAAATGCCTTGAATTCGTTAAGAATACTACTCATGGTTTTAAATTGTTTGTGTTTATATTAGTGTCGGTGCGAATTTAGCGAAAAAATCGTCAAAACCAATAATCCGCTGAATGTTTTTTTCAGATAGAATTTCGCTTTTGTACAAACACGCTACCTATAATATATAATGTAGAGTCGGCAGTTATACAATGATGTATTATGTACGGATAAAATAATAGAATGCAATCAGCAGTTTGCCGAGTGTGTACTATTGGTTTTTGTGTGCGTTTTGCAAACTACATATTGCAATCGCTATAGTCAGAAAGGAAATAGTGATTATGTAATGAGATTTTTATATAAATTAATACTTTAATTGTCTTTCTTTTCAGAAAATAATTATTATCTTTGCAGCGAAATAAAAGGAGTAATCCTAACAAGTGTGGCGACATTCTTACGCTTCTATGTCTCATTAACAAGAAAAACGGACTTTGTTAATACATTTGTATGGTATAAGATACAAAATTAACCCTTTAAATAAAATATAGTAAAATGATTAAAGTAGGTATTAACGGATTTGGTCGTATCGGCCGCTTCGTATTCCGCGCAGCTCAGACTCGCAACGACATTCAGATTGTAGGTATCAACGACCTTTGCCCGGTAGATTACTTGGCTTACATGCTCAAGTACGATACAATGCACGGTGCATTCCAGGGTACAATCGAGGCTGACGTTGAGAAGAGCGAGCTCATCGTTAACGGCAACCACATTCGTGTAACTGCTGAGCGCAACCCTGCTGATTTGAAGTGGAACGAGGTTGAGGCTGAGTACGTAGTTGAGTCTACAGGTCTCTTCCTGACACAGGAGAAGGCTCAGGCTCACATCCAGGCTGGTGCAAAGTACGTTGTTATGTCTGCTCCTTCAAAGGATACAACTCCTATGTTCGTTTGCGGCGTAAACTTCGACAAGTACGAGAAGGGTACACAGTTCGTTTCTAACGCATCTTGCACAACAAACTGCTTGGCTCCTATCGCTAAGGTATTGAACGACAAGTTCGGTATTGAGAACGGTTTGATGACAACAGTTCACTCTACAACAGCTACACAGAAGACTGTTGACGGTCCTTCTTTGAAGGATTGGCGTGGTGGCCGTGCTGCTGCTGGCAACATCATCCCTTCTTCTACAGGTGCTGCTAAGGCTGTAGGTAAGGTAATTCCTGAGCTCAACGGCAAGCTGACTGGTATCTCTATGCGTGTTCCGACTCTCGACGTTTCTGTAGTTGACCTCACAGTTAACCTCAAGAACGCTGCTACTAAGGAGCAGATCTGCGCTGCTATGAAGGAGGCTTCTGAGGGCGAGCTCAAGGGTGTACTTGGCTACACAGAGGACGCTGTAGTTTCTTCTGATTTCCTCGGCTGCACATTGACTTCTATCTTCGACGCAAACGCTGGTGTATATCTCACAGACAAGTTCGTAAAGGTAGTTTCTTGGTACGACAACGAGATCGGTTACTCTAACAAGGTTCTCGAGCTCATCGCACACATGAAGAAGGTAAACGGTTAATTTATTGACCCATAAACCATAGAATAAAGACCGCAAGGCATTTTGCCCTGCGGTCTTTTTTTTGATTAATTATTTGATGTGTAAGATTTTTTTTGTAAGTTTGTACCTTGAAGCTAAAGCAAATATAAATCTGTAATGTCCAGCAAAGCTATTGACAACATGCAAAACCAGAAAATGATAACCATACTCGGACCTACGGCAAGTGGAAAGACTTCCGTTGCTGCGGCGCTTGCGCTGCGCACTGGCGGTGAGATAATCAGTGCCGACTCGCGTCAGGTGTATCGTCGTATGGATATCGGCACGGGCAAGGACTTGGCCGATTATACTATCGGAGATGTCAGAATACCTTATCATCTTATAGATATTGCCGAGCCGGGAACAAAATACAATCTCTTTCAGTATCAACAGGATTTTCATGAGGCTTATGACGAAATACGTAGTCGAGGCAAACTGCCGATACTGTGTGGTGGTACCGGACTTTATATAGAGGCGGTGCTTGGAGGGTACAGTCTCTCGCCTGTGCCGCAGAATCAGGCATTAAGAGATAGTCTTGAGGGTAAGTCGCTTGAGGAACTGACCCGAATGCTTGTTGAACTGAAGCGACAGAACGGTTCGAATATGCACAACCGTACAGATGTGGATACTGCTCAGCGTGCCATACGCGCCATTGAGATTGAGACTTATAATCTTGAACATCCTACGCCAGAACGACAGATGCCACCGGTAGAGTCGCTCATCATCGGCATAAACATTGACCGTGAACTGCGTCGCGAGAAGATAACGCGCCGACTTAAGGCGCGTCTTGACGATGGTATGTGCGACGAAATACAAGGACTGATCGACGGTGGGGTCAATCCGGAAGACCTTATATATTATGGCTTGGAGTATAAGTTTATAACGGAGTACGTGATTGGACGAACTAGTTATGAAGAAATGTTCCGTCAGCTTGAGATTGCCATACATCAGTTTGCCAAGCGTCAGATGACGTGGTTCCGCGGAATGGAAAGGCGTGGCTACACAATCCACTGGATAGACGCAGCCCAGTCGATGGATGAAAAGGTTGAGGCAATAATGTCACTCATGAAAGAATAAAAGGTAAATAGGGAGGGTTGGTCTCTCCGGATTATAAACAAAACAAACCGATTATGATAAACGATAACCGTTGGGGCATACTCTATTGCCCGAAGCATGAAATGCTTGGAAGCCCAAAACGTCGCTGGGAGAAGATTGAGGCATGTCTGAAGTCTAACGGCGTAGAGTACGATTTTGTGCAGAGCGAGAGTTCGGCAGGCGTAGATCGTCTCATAAAGATGATGATAAACAACGGCTATCGTACGATAGTGGTTGTTGGCGGTGACTCTGCTCTCAATGACGCAGTAAATTGTCTGATGCAAGCCGACCGCAATGATCGTGAAAGGGTGGCACTTGGTGTGATACCCAACGGTCTGATGAACGACTTCGCTCACTTTTGGGGATTGCGTGAGGACGACTACGACCAGATAATAAAGTGGTTGAAGGAGCGCCGTGTACGTAAGATTGACCTTGGATGTATTCGCTATGCCAATAAGCATGGCGAGGCTTGCCGCCGATATTTCCTCAACTGTATAAACATCGGACTCGTTGCCACTATAATGAATCTTCGTCGTCAGACCCGTCATTATTCAGGTTCACGTACACTGTCGTTCATCATGTCATTCATACTTATGATATTCCAGCGACTTGAATACCGCATGCATGTCAAGATCAACAACGACGACCTTAACCGTAGCATCATGACAATGTGCGTGGGCAATGCTACTGGTTATGGACAGACACCCAATGCCGTTCCGTATAACGGACTGCTTGATGTCAGCGTGGTTTATCATCCGGGCATGACGCAGCTGCTTGAGGGCATATATCTGTTTGTACGTGGCAAGTTCCTCAATCATAAGAGTGTACATCCTTACCGCACTCGTAAGGTAGAAGTGCTCGAGGCACGCAAGGCTCTGGTTGGTATTGACGGCAGACTGATGCGTACGCCAGCCGGTCCGTTTACCATTACAGTAGAGCAGGAGGTGATAAACTTCCTTATACCGGAATAAAAAAACGTTGAGGAAGTGGCATAAAGTCAATTGTTATTCTTACTTCTGTCTTTTTGACTTATGCCACTTCCTCATCATTTTTTTTTATCTCTTGTTATATATAGTGTGTGCCTTATATATAATAAGGTGTATTTTATATTAATATAAAGTATTGATTTAATATTAATATAAAGTGCAATTTAATATTAATATAAAATGTATCCTATTATATAATAGGTATAACTGCCTTGTATATGAGTCTATCCAAGTCTTGAAATCTTTGCCAAATCTTCTTCGCTGAGAATCCTTATTTTCCTTCCTGAAATCTCTATCAGTCCCTCGGTGGCAAATGAAGACAATGTTCGTATGGCATTGCTTGTGCTCATATTCGAAAGCGATGCAAGGTCGTAGCGGTTCATTATCACGTTGAGAGTCTTGCCGTCGTTCTCAATTCCATAGTTTGCCTTAAGCGCAAGAATCGTTTCGGCCAATCTGCCGCGTATGTGCTTTTGGGTGATAGTAACAAAGCGGTTGTCGGTTTCGCCGAGAGTAGTGGCAAGGATGGTAATGAAGTAATCGGTAATGCTGTGATGCATTTCAATCAGTTCTGCCATTATGTCGAGCGGCAGTGCTGCCACGGTAGAGTCTTCAAGTGCTAAGGCAGATGTCGTATTGCGTTCGTGTGCAAAGAAAGCGCGAAATCCCATGAATGACTGTTCTTTGATAATGCGCACAACTTGTGAGCGTCCCATACCGCATTCCTTTATGATTTTTGCCATACCATTGACGAGGAAAAGGATGTGGGTAGGAGTCTCGTTCTCTTGATAAATCAGTTCGTTTCGTTTTAATGACCTCACTGTGAGGCTCTGTTGAATTTTGTTGACACAATAAGCGTTGTTGCAATGCCATATATTTGCAATGCTGTTGGCAATGTCTTTTTCCAGAAGTGTTTCTATTGGCATAAGCGTATGGTGTTTTTTTTATTGACTTTAAGCTATCCTATTTGCAATACAAAGTTACGCTTTTTTGCTTTAATATGGTTGTCGTGAATATGTTTTTATGGCATTTTAAGCACAAAAAAGTGCTAAATAACATGTTTTTTAAAAATATAGACTTATTTCTTTTGCGCGTAATTATATTTTTATTACCTTTGATTTCGTAAGGCAGCTAACGCCTTTATCTTAAGACTACTGCCGAGCGCAAGCTCATTGGCTTAAACCTGAAAGTCCTACTACTTATTTGTTGTTTCCGACCTTGATGGTTGATGAGCCATATGGCTATTATAATTACGAACTAATAATGAACCTTAAATTAAATCTATGAGTTATCTTCGATTCGAAAAAGCTCTGATGACCAACCTTGAGGAGTCCCTGCCTCGTGAGTTGCTTCGTACAAACCGTTCGGGAGCGTATTCGTGTTCCACAATTGTCGACTGTAATATACGTAAGTATCACGGTCTGCTTGTGGTGCCGGTACCTGGCCTTGACGACGAGAATCATGTGTTGCTTTCGTCGCTTGACGCTACTGTGATACAGCATGGAGCAGAGTTCAATCTTGGTCTTCACAAGTATCAGGGCAATAACTTCAGTCCTAAAGGTCACAAGTACATCAGGGAATTTGATTGTGACAAGGTGCCCACAACATTGTATCGTGTTGGTGGTGTGGTACTTAAGAAAGAAGTAGTGTTCCAGCATTATGAGGATCGCATCCTTATTCGTTACACTCTTGTTGATGCCCATTCGGCAACGACATTGCGTTTCCGTCCGTTCCTTGCTTTCCGTAGTGTGCGTCAGTTTACACATGAGAATTCTGTGGCATCTCGCGATTACAGCGAGGTGGAGAATGGTATACGCACATGTATGTACGCCGGTTATCCCGACCTGTACATGCAGTTCAGCAAGGCCAACAACTTCGTGTTCCAGCCCGACTGGTATCGTGGCGTAGAATATCCTAAGGAGCAGGAGCGTGGCTATGCTTCAAATGAGGACCTCTATGTTCCAGGATATTTCGAGATGGACATCAAGAAAGGCGAGAGCATCGTATTCTCAGCTTCAACAACACAGTGCAAGACCGGTGGCTTGAAGGCTCTGTTCACAAAAGAGGTTGACGAGCGCTCACCGCGCGACAATTTCCTCCACTGTCTTATCAATGCAGCACACCAGTTCCATAACCGTACAAGCAAGGACGAGCGTTATCTGCTTGCCGGCTATCCATGGTTCAAGTGTCGTGCACGCGATACATTCATCGCTCTTCCGGGTCTTACACTGTCTATTGAGGAAGAAGACTACTTCGAACTCGTTATGGAGACAGCAGCACGCGGTCTTTATGAGTTTATGGAAGGCAAGCCTCTCACAGTCAAGATTTACGAGATGGAGCAGCCCGACGTGTTGCTTTGGGCTGTGTGGGCCATACAGCAGTATGCTAAGCACGTAGGTCGTGAGAAGTGCAACCGCAAGTATGGCAAGTTGCTCTACGATATCTTGCAGTATATTGTATCCGATAAGCATCCTAACTTGCAGCTGCGTCAAAACGGACTGTTGTATTCAGAAGGCAAGGATCATGCTGTGACATGGATGAACTCAACTGCTAACGGTCGTCCGGTAGTGCCGCGTACTGGCTATATTGTTGAGTTCAACGCTTTGTGGTATAATGCTCTTAAGTTCTGCGCTTCAATGGCTGCCGAGTATGGTGATCAGACTTTTGCCGCCGAAATTGAGAAGCGCGCTGAGTTGTGTGGCAGTTCGTTCGTCGATACATTTGTCAATGAGTATGGCTATCTGTTCGATTATGTTGAGCCGCTTGACTCGCCCGACTGGAGTGTTCGTCCTAATATGATATTCGCCGTTGCGTTCGACTATTCTCCGCTTAGCCAGGCGCAGCAGAAGTCTGTGCTTGACGTATGTACACGTGAGCTCCTTACACCGAAGGGTCTGCGTTCGCTTTCACCTAAGAGTGGTGGATATAACCCTATGTATGTAGGTCCGCAGACACAGCGCGACTATGCTTACCATCAGGGTACAGCATGGCCTTGGCTTGGAGGATTCTATATGGAGGCTTGCTTGAAGATTTACAAGCGCACACGTTTGTCGTTCATTGAGCGCCAGATGGTAGGTTACGAGGACGAAATGGTGCAGCACTGCATTGGAACTATCCCCGAACTGTTTGACGGCAACCCACCGTTCAGCGGTCGTGGAGCAATATCGTTTGCTATGAATGTAGCAGAGGTGCTTCGTACGCTTGAACTGTTGGAAAAATATAAATATTAAAAATTAGGAGGATTCAAAAATATGAAAGTATTAATGTTCGGATGGGAGTATCCTCCTCACGTATATGGTGGACTTGCTACCGCTAACTTTGGTATCTCACAGGGACTTCATGCCCAGGGCGATGTAGAGACAGTATTGTGCTTGCCGCACCCGTTTGGTGACGAGGATCGCAGCGCTTGCCGTATTGTTGCTATGAATTGTGTGCCTATAGCATGGCGTGATGTCGACTACGATTATGTAAAGAGCCGCATATCCAATGTTATGGATCCCGACTACTACTATCGTCTGCGCGACCATATCTATGCCGACTTCAACAATATGCATGTCAATGACCTTGGCTGTATGGAATTTGCCGGTGGTTATCCGTCTAACCTGCATGAGGAAATCAACAACTATTCCATCATTGCCGGTGTAGTAGCTCGCACTGAGGAGTTTGATATTATTCACGCTCATGACTGGCTGACATACCCAGCTGGTATACATGCCAAGCAAGTAAGTGGCAAACCATTGTGTATTCACGTACATGCTACCGACTTCGACCGTTCACGTGGCAAGGTAAACCCGACAGTTTATGCCATTGAGAAGGACGGTATGGACAATGCCGACTGCATCATGTGCGTATCAGAACTGACACGTCAGACCGTTATCAACCAGTATCATCAGGATCCGCGTAAGTGCTTCACTATGCACAATGCCGTTTATCCATTGCGTCAGGAGTTGCAGGACATCCCGCGTCCCGACCATACTGGCAAGGATAAGATTGTAACGTTCCTTGGCCGTATCACCATGCAGAAAGGTCCGGAGTACTTTGTCGAGGCTGCCAATATGGTGCTTCAGCGTACACGCAACGTGCGCTTCTGTATGGCAGGTAGCGGTGATATGATGGACGCTATGATTTACTTGGCTGCCGAACGTGGCATTGCCGACCGTTTCCACTTCCCTGGATTTATGCGTGGCAAGCAAGTATATGAGTGCTTGAAAGACTCTGATGTTTACGTCATGCCATCGGTTTCAGAACCGTTCGGTATTTCGCCTCTCGAAGCAATGCAGTGCGGAACGCCTACCATTATATCTAAGCAGTCTGGTTGTGCAGAGATTCTCGACAACTGTATTAAGGTTGACTACTGGGACATCCACGCACTTGCCGACGCCATCTATGCAATCTGTCATAACGACTCATTGTTCCATTATCTGCAGGATGAGGGCAAGAATGAGGTCGACCAGATTACATGGGAGAAGGTTGGCGCACGCATCAAGAATCTGTACGAACGTGTTCTTTCAGGCAATCTTTAAGCCTAATAAGTGTAACACACAATGTATAGTAATGCATAAAAGCAATAAATACACAACAATCCATTAAACGACAAGCAACAATGAAAACTATTTGTTTATACTTCGAGATACATCAGAATATCCAGTTGAAGCGCTACCGTTTCTTTGATATCGGTACCGATCACTACTATTACGACGATTATGAGAACGAGCGTCTCATTTCTGACATCGCAGAACGTTCGTATATGCCTGCGCTCAATGCGTTGCTCGAAATGATTAAGGAGAATGGCAACTACTTTAAGGTAGCTTTCTCTTTGTCTGGCGTAGGTATCGAACAGCTTGAAATACACGCTCCTCAGGTGCTTGAGAAGCTTCAGGAACTCAACCTGACCGGTTGTGTAGAGTTCCTTGCCGAGCCTTACTCACACGGACTTGCATCGCTCGCCAATGAGGAGAGCTTTGCAGCTGAGGTAAAGCGCCAGTGCACCAAGATGGAGGAATACTTCGGTCAGACTCCTAAGGTGTTGCGTAACTCTTCGCTTATCTATAGCGACGACATCGGTTTGCAGGTTTCACAGCTGGGCTTTAAGGGTATGCTCTCTGAAGGAGCGCGCCACGTCCTAGGCTGGAAGTCGCCTAACTATGTATATAACTGCGCTCTTGCTCCTAATCTCAAGCTTCTTCTGCGCAACGTTAATTTCAGCGATGATATATCATTGCGCTTCAGCAATACTGAATGGGAGGGCTATCCGCTCTTCGCAGACAGTTATGTTGACCGCATAGCAAATCTTCCTGAGGGCGAGCAGGTAGTCAATATTTTCATGGAGCTTTCTGCTCTTGGTATTGCACAGCCTCTGTCAAGCAACATCCTCGACTTCTTCAAGGCATTGCCGGAATGCGCCAAGCAACGTGGCGTGACATTCTCTACACCGTCAGAGATATGCGATTCGTTCCAGAGTGTCAGTGCTGTTGACGTTCCCGATACATTGTCATGGAATGATGAGGAGCGTGATTGCAGCTGCTGGCTTGGTAATCCGATGCAGCGTGAGGCTTTCAACAAGCTCTATAGCGTAGCCGACCGTGTTCGTATTGCTAACGATCCGCGCATCAATCAGGATTGGGACTATCTGCAGGCATCTAACAATTTCCGTCAGATGACTACAAAACCGTCGCAGGTTGGTATCAACCGTGGTATCTATTCAAGTCCGTTTGATGCATTCACTAACTATATGAACATTCTTGGCGACTTCATTTCACGTGTAAACTCACTCTATCCAGAGGATGTTGACAATGAAGAGCTCAGCTCACTGCTCACAACCATCAAGAATCAGGATGAGGAGATTGAGATGAAGAATAAGGAGATAGTTCGCCTTCAGGCTAAGATTGAGAAGATTGAGGCTGCTGAGGAGAAGCTCCGTGCTAAGATTGAGAAGACAAAGGCTCCTGCAAAGGCTGCTGCTCCGAAGAAGACTCCAGCTGCAAAGAAGCCTGCTGCCAAGAAGGCTAAGGCCGACGAGCAGCCTGCTGAATAATAAAAAGAACACCCGTTAAGGGTTCTTGTATAAATATTGGTTAATAAGAAAGGGATGCTTTCCATGCTATATGGAAGGCATCCCAATTTTTTTTGCTTGCTATTGTTTATTTCATGTGCATGTCGGCAATATGCTTGAATCCGTTAAGGAAGTCGCGTGCAGCCATGCGTTTCTTTCCAGCCGCTTGCAGTTCTACTATGTCGAGCCATTCGTCGTTGGTTGCAACCAGCAGATGATTGCTTTCTGTCTTAAGTGTTCCTGGTTCTACGCCGGCGCAACTTGTACCCGTTTTTGCAGTCTTGAATATCTTCATTACGCTTGCATCTGTCTTTTCTGTCTCGCTGTTAGATGCAAGTGTGGTCCACGTACCGGGATAAGGACTGAGTCCGCGCACAAAGTCGTAGATGCGTTTGGCGTTATTGTTCCAGTCTATCTGACATGTTTCCTTGAATATCTTGGGCGCAGCCTTCAGTTCAATGTCCTCACGTTGCGGCTGAGAAGGAACATTGCCATCGGTAGAAATAACAAGGTCGACAGTGTCCTGACATATGCCTGCGCCCAATTCCATAAGTCCGTCATAAACGTATTCCACATCAGCGTCGTCAGGAATGGGGAATTCGTGCTGCATGATGATGCGTCCGGTGTCTATGTCATGGTCGAGGAAGAAGGTAGTGACACCCGTCTTAGTCTCGCCGTTGATGACAGCCCAGTTGATAGGAGCGGCTCCGCGGTATTGTGGCAGCAATGCGGCATGTACGTTGAACGTACCAAATCGTGGCATATCCCATACCACCTCGGGCAACATACGGAACGCTACCACTACCTGCAAGTCGGCGTTGTACTCTCGCAACTGTTCTACAAATTCAGGGTCTTTCATCTTTACCGGTTGCAATACGGGCAATCCGTGCTCCAAAGCATATTCCTTAACAGCCGAAGCGCGCAGTACAGATCCGTGGCGTCCTACGGGTTTGTCGGGTTGAGTCACAACCGCTACAACATTATATCCGTTCTCCACAAGCAGCTTGAGCGAACCCACAGCAAACTCAGGAGTTCCCATAAATACTATGCGTAAGTCTTTCTTTTCCATCGTTTCTTTTATTGTTTTGTATGCAAAGGTAGTGTTTTTTCGTTGTATCGTTGACGGTTTGTGCTTAAAAATACGTAACTTTGCGCGTTGTATAAGAAGTAAACACACACTAAAATATAAAAAACGATGACACAGAAAGAAGATATCAAGAATGCCATTGATGCAATGAAGAAGGGTGGGGTGATACTCTATCCTACAGATACTGTTTGGGGATTGGGCTGCGATGCCACCAATGCCGAAGCTGTAGCTAAAATCTATAAGATCAAACATCGTGATGATTCCAAGGCGTTAATATGCCTTGCCGACTCCGTTGACCGTGTACAGCGTTATGTACGCGATGTTCCTTCGGTGGCATGGGACCTTATGGAATTGTCAGACAAGCCAACGACAGTTATTCTTGACGGTGCTGTAAACCTTGCTCCCAACCTCATTGCCGAGGATGGCAGCATAGGATTGCGCGTCACCAACGAACCTTTCTCTAAAGAGTTGTGCTATAGATTTCAGAAAGCCATAGTCAGCACAAGTGCCAATATAAGCGGTGAGCCTGCTGCCCAGAACTATTGCGACATATCGCCTGAGATACTTGAGGCGGTAGATTATGTCTGCTGGACCCGTCGTCAGGAACACAAGCCGCACAAGCCGAGCAGTATCATAAAGCTTACCAAGGACGGTAGAGTAACAATTATCAGAAAGTAAGAGATGCAACAATCGGTTTCAAGCACTTCAGCAATAAGAAGTCTTGGATTGCGACTCTACCAATGGCGTATCAAGCACCTTAGTGATCGTCAGGCTACGATAATCCTGGCTTTCTTCATCGGCTTCTTCGCCTCGGTAGCCGCATTCCTTCTGCACTCGCTCATACACGAGATACAGCAGTTGCTCACGTCGCGTTTCCATGCCAACACGTTCAACTGGATGTACCTTATGTTTCCTGTTGTAGGTATATTCTTGACTTCGTTGTTTGTACGCTACGTTGTCAAGGATAACATTTCGCACGGTATCACACGTATTCTATACGCCATATCATCCAAGCAGTCGCGTCTTAAGGCTCACAACTGCTGGACTTCGGTAGTTGCATCAGCCATAACAATCGGTTTCGGTGGTTCGGTAGGAGCCGAGGCACCTATTGTACTTACGGGTTCAGCCATCGGTTCCAATCTTGGACGATTCTTCCGTATGGACAACAAGACGCTCATGCTGCTTGTAGGATGTGGTGCCGCAGCTGCCATAGCCGGTATCTTCAAGGCCCCGATAGCCGGACTTGTATTTACGCTCGAAGTCCTTATGGTAGACCTTAGTATGGCTTCGCTGCTTCCAATCCTTACAGCTGCCGTCACAGCTACGTGCTTTACATACGTATTTATGGGCAGTGACTCGCTCTTCACCTTTCATCTTGACAGCGGATGGGTAGTAGAACGTGTACCTGCCGGCATCATTCTTGGAGTAGTATGCGGACTTGTCAGCCTCTACTTCATACGCTCCATGTCTGTATGCGAGGGCATTTTCGGGCGGATGAAGCAGCATCGTTGGGGCAAGTTGGCATTAGGCGGACTGATGTTGAGTTCGCTGATATTCTTCTTTCCTGTACTTTATGGTGAAGGATATAGCGCCATCAATATTCTGCTCAACGGTTCGAGCGAAGCCGACTGGAACGAAGTGCTCAAGAATTCGATGTTCTATGGCAACGGCCATCTGCTCATACTCTTTATCGCCTTGGTCATTTTCACAAAGACCTTTGCCACGGCAGCCACCAATGGTGGAGGCGGTTGTGGTGGAACGTTCGCCCCGTCACTGTTCGTAGGTGCATTCAGCGGATTCCTCTTCTCACGTCTTTGGAACATATATCAGGTAGGAACGTATATTCCCGAGAAGAACTTCACGTTGCTCGGAATGGCTGGTGTGATGGCAGGTGTAATGCATGCTCCGCTCACGGGTATCTTCCTCATAGCCGAGATAACCAACGGCTACGACCTCTTCATGCCGCTTATGATAGTGGCAGTAAGTTCGGTTATGACGATAAGCATCTTCGAGCCTCACAGCATTTATGCCATGCGTTTGGCACGTGAGGGCAAGCTCGTCACCCACCATACAGACAAGTCGGTGCTCACGCTTATGAGTATGGATAACGTGATAGAGCGCGACTATACAGCCGTTGACCCCGATATGCCGCTCGGACGATTGGTCAACGCCATATCAAAGAGCCACACCAGTTTCATTCCGGTGCTCAATGCAGCCGGATCGATATTGGGTGAGATAGACATTACGAAGATTCGCCACGTCATGTTCCGTGCCGAGTTGTACAATAAGTTCACCGTTCGTCAGCTTATGCAGCCAATAGCAGCACAGGTAGCCGAGGGTGATTCGATGGAAGAAGTGATGCGCAAGTTCGACCTTAAGGGCACGAGCTATTTGCCGGTAGTGAATACGGCAGGTCATATAACGGGATACATATCGCGCTCGCGTGCCTATAGTATGTATCGCAAGATGGTGGCTGACTTCTCTAATGAGTAAGTCTTAGAATACGGATTGATAATCGTAAAACGCCCTGTAAGTGCAAAAGCATTGATAATTAACGCTTTTGCCCTTACAGGGCGTATTGTTTTTGATGATATGTTACCCCAGGGTGTTGCCCTGGGCTATGTGCTTCTGCCCCTCTGGGGCGTACTGCTTTGATTTTTGATATATCCTCCTGAGCAAGCAGCGGTGTGAAAAACCAACAATAAGAATGTATCGGCAGTCTGCTCAGACTATGGCGGGGACGCCATAGCCTCCTACTATTTGTAGTGCCAATTCATCTGAAAACTTGAACATCTGATATTATTACTCGAAATATCAGATGAACTAAAAATTATTTGCAGTTCTTCAATTCGTGTATTGTCTTTATCGGGTCGGCTGCCTTGAATATGTAGCTGCCGCTTACCAATACGTCGGCTCCAGCTTCTACAAGCAGCGGTGCGGTCTTGTCATTTACGCCACCGTCAATCTGAATCAGAGCCTTGCTGCCTTTCTCTTCAATCATCTGCTTCAGTCGTCGAGTCTTTTCCACGATACCGGGAATGAACTTCTGTCCGCCGAAACCAGGGTTAACGCTCATGAGCAGCACCATGTCAACATCGTTGATGACGTCCTCGAGCATGCAGATAGGAGTAGAAGGATTGAGCGTAACGCCGGCTTTCATACCTGCGGCATGTATCTCCTGAACGGTGCGGTGCAAGTGTACGCACGCCTCGAAGTGTACATTCATCATCATTGCACCCGTAGCAGCCACCTGCTTGATGTAGTTTTCGGGATGTACAATCATAAGATGCACGTCAAGCGGCTTCTTGCATTCCTTAGCCACAGCCTCGATAACGGGGAAGCCGAAAGAAATGTTGGGTACGAAAACGCCGTCCATAATGTCCAAATGAAGCCAGTCGGCCTCACTGTTGTTGATCATTTCGATGTCCTTCTTGAGGTTGATGAAGTTGGCCGACAGCAACGAAGGTGAGATAAGTGTTTCCATATAAGTGATGTTCTTTTTTATAAATTAGTTTTAAGCAATTAGTTTGTCATATACGCTTCGTTTTGTCCGTCGCCTTTCATCACCCGATAGGCGTATGCTATCTGGCGTATGATGTTCAGCGTAAGTTCTGAGGGTCGAGCCTCGTCAGGGGTAAAAATCTTCATAGGCGAAATGTTTTGTTTGTTATTACGTCTTTATTATCATTAACGACGATGATTGTTTATTATTATATTCTGGCGCATTTTATTTTTTCCTATATAATAAAGGTGTAATAATACATTTTTATACTCAGAATACACTAAATCGAACAAAATATCAGTGATTGGATAAAAAAGTGTTCAAAAAACTTGTGGATTGATATTTATTTCTTACTTTTGTAATCGAATAGATTACTAATTAAAAGAATACAGTATATGAATAATGCACAGCTTACATTCTGGTGGTGGCGTAGCTCAAGATTTCTAAAGTCGTGAGAAGATAGCACCTACGCATTATTTTCGTATATAGAGATAATAAGACAGGCCTGCCGCTCACGCGACAGGTTTTTTTTATATCCCTATTCAAGGGAGTTATAACAGTTGACAACATTTAAAAGGATAATAATATGGCAACAATGAAGTTGATTTTGGAAAAGGTTCTCGGCGGCGAGAAGCTCAGCCGTCAGGAGACAAAGGACATTCTGCTTGGTATAACACGCGACGAATATCCCAGCGAACAGATTTCTGCACTGCTCACAGCGCTCCAGATGCGTGGCGTAACGGTAGACGAACTGCTTGGATTTCGCGACGGAATACTCGAAACGGGAGTTCCTGCCGTACTAGACTGCGACCGTTACATCGACGTAGTAGGCACCGGAGGCGACCGCAAGAACACATTCAACATTTCCACCACTTCATGTTTTGTCATAGCAGGAGCTGGATACAAGGTGGCAAAGCACGGCAACTATTCTGCCACTTCTACCTCCGGGGCGTCGAACGTCATCGAACAGCACGGCGTGAAGTTCACTGCCGACATAGACAAGCTCAACCGTTCCATCAACGAGTGCGGCATAGTATATCTGCATGCACAGCTCTTTGCCAAGGCAATGAAGTTTGTCGGCCCGATACGCAAGGCGTTGCAGTTTCCTACTTGCTTCAATCTGCTCGGTCCGCTGGTCAATCCTTCGCAGCCCAAGTGTCAGCTGTTGGGCGTAGCCACACTCAGTCAGATGAAACTCTACAGCGAGGTCTACCATCGTCTGGGCGTAGACTATGCCATAGTCAACAGCATCGACGGATACGACGAGATTTCGCTTACGGGCGACTTCAAGGTTGCCACCAATACCTATGAGCGCATCTTCTCGCCCTCCGATCTCGGTATGCAGAAGGCAAAGCCCGAAGAACTCGTAGCAGGTGCCACCGAAAAGGAAGCCGCACAGATATTCGATGCAGTGCTTGAAAACCGTGCGCTGCCTGCACAGAAGAACATCGTGATAGCCAATGCGGCATTCGGTATACAGACATTCGAACGCGGACTGAAACCCATTGAGGAATGTATAGACATAGCACGCGAGTCGATAGAGAGCGGACGAGCCTTGGCAACGTTCAAGAAGTTTAGGGAGATTAACGGATAAAGGCCCTACCCCCAGCCCCTCCCCAACAGGGAGGGGAGCGGTATGTACCATAGCTTATGGCATTTATTATGGATATATTAGAAGAAATCGTAGCACGCAAGCGTGTCGACATCGAACAAATGAAGGCACGCCACACCGAGCGCACCATACACCAGGAGGTGGAGCTGCTCATGCAGCAAGGCATATCCGTGCCGTCGATGAGCCAGGCTCTGAAGAGCAGTCAGACGGGCATAATAGCCGAGTTCAAACGTCGCTCGCCGTCGAAGGGATGGATAAAGCAGAATGCCGATTCGGCACAGATTCCACTGGGCTATCAGCAGTCGGGAGCTTCGGCACTGAGCATACTCACCGACGCTCCTTACTTCGGAGGCGACGACAGCGACATACTTAAGGCACGCAAGAGTGGCGTTACGCTGCCCATACTCTACAAGAATTTTGTCGTCGACGAATACCAGCTCTTTCAGGCTCGGCTCTGCGGAGCCTCGGCTGTGCTTCTGATTGCAGCCTGCCTGAAGAAGGACGAGTGTCGCGCTCTGCTCAATATGGCGCACGACCTCAACCTTGAGGTGCTGCTCGAAATGCATAGCGAAGCCGACACCGAATATGCCGACTTGCAGCCTGATATGTCGGGAGTGAACAATCGCAACCTCGGGACGTTTCACACCGATGTGCAGACATCGTTCCACCTTGCCAGTCGTCTGCCCGAAGACACTTGCCGCGTAAGCGAAAGCGGACTGAAGGATGCCGCCACTCTTGAGGCTTTGCGCATGGCAGGCTATCATGGTTTCCTCATGGGTGAACGCTTTATGAAGGAAGAAAACCCGCCTTTGGCACTCAAGCAAATGCTACAGAAATAGCGGTGCAGAACATGCCGTTTCCGAAAGGACTCCTTTTGCACTCCAAAAGGACAACTTTAGCACTCCAAAAGGACCCCTTTTGCACTCCAAAAGGACTCCTTTTACAATGCAAAAGGACCCCTTTTTGAAGGCAAGATATAAATCACTGAAAATCAACGTAATACAAATCATAAAATGAGCAATATGATTAAACCACTTATTAAGGTGTGCGGAATGCGCCAGCCCGACAACATACGTGCCGTGGCCCAGCTGCCCATCGACTACATGGGATTTATATTCTATCCCAAAAGCAGCCGCTATGTCGACATGAAGCGTGTGCGCACCGGACTCATGCCCGACCTTGCTGATGCCGACATGAGCCATGCCACCGATGCCAGTCAGATGCGCCACATTGATAGAGTGGGGGTGTTTGTCGATGCTACGGTGCAGGACATCATTACGCATGTAGTGGCTTTCAAGCTTGACGCAGTTCAGTTGCACGGCTCCGAGTCGCCCACGTTCATACGCAATCTGCGTTCTACCATAGTGCCCGACATACGTCCTGAACTGAAGATATTCAAGGCTATGAGCATAGCCTCTGCCGACGACATTGCACGTTGCGCACAGTACGAGGGCTTGGTCGACATGTTTGTCTTCGACACCAAGTGTACGGGTTATGGCGGAAGCGGCATGCAGTTCGACTGGTCGCTGCTCGACAGCTATCAAGGCACAGTGCCATTCCTGCTGAGCGGAGGCATAGGGCCGGACGATGCCGAACGCATCAAGGCGGTAAGTCATAAGCAGTTTGCAGGAGTCGACCTTAATTCGAGGTTTGAGACGGAGCCGGCTGTTAAGGATGTCAGGTTGCTCGAAGAGTTCATAGGGCGATTGCTCAATATATAGATAATCTAAAAAACTGAACTTTCGCAAGTTCAGAGAATTCAGTAGTTAAAGGAGTTAAGAAGTTAAGCCAAATGCTTTTAAAGCTATAAATTAAGAAAAAAAACTAATGGCTTAACTCCTTAGCGACCGAAGGGCGCGATGACTCCTTAACTTCTTAACTACTTTCGCTTGCGAAACTTAAATAAAAAATAAAAAACATAGGATATGAATAAGATAAACAGATTGTTTTCAGAGCGTGGCGACCGCAAGCTATTGTCGCTGTATTTCTGTGCGGGATGTCCCGAAAAGGACATGACTGCCGACGTAATACTCGCCATGCAGCGCCACGGCATAGACATGATTGAGGTGGGAATACCATTCAGCGACCCTCTGGCTGACGGTCCGGTGATACAGAGTGCGGGAACCGTTGCACTGAAGAACGGCATGACGCTCGAAACGCTTTTCGGTCAGCTTGACGCAATCAAGTCGCAGGTGAATATCCCGCTGGTGCTTATGGGCTATCTCAATGTCATCATGCACTACGGATATGAACGCTTCTGCCAGCGTTGTGTAGAGTGCGGCGTTTCGGGATTCATCATTCCCGACCTTCCGTTCGACGACTATCTTAATGAGATAAAGCCCCTTGCCGACCGCTACAATCTGCGTTGCGTCATGATGATAACGCCAGAGACATCTGAAGAGCGCATCCGATTTATCGACCGTCACACCGACGGATTTATCTATATGGTAAGTTCGGCAAGTATAACCGGTGCGCAGCAGAATTTCGACGAAGCCAAGCAGCAGTACTTCCAGCGCATCAATGCCATGAATCTGCACAATCCGCGCATGATAGGATTCGGCATCAGCAACCGCCAGACGCTCGAAAGCGCGCAGAACAATGCCGCTGGTGCCATCATAGGCAGCAAGTTCGTCACTCTGCTTCGTGCCACAGGCAATGCCGACGAGGCACTCAGCCAGTTGTTCGATGCATTGAAGAAGTAATTACACCTTATTATATAATAATTGAACTTTCGCAAGTTCAGAAGTTATAGAATTTAAAGAAGTTATAGAATTTAAAGCCGTATGTCTTATAGCTGAATATTCAGCAAAAAGAGTAATGGCTATAAATTCTAGCGACCATAGGGAGCGCTAACTTCTTTAACTTCTGAATTCTCTGAACTTGCTAAAGTTCAGTAATAATAAAAACACAAAATATTATGACATTAGCAAAACCTAAAAACGGATTTTACGGCCGCTTCGGCGGCGCCTACATACCTGAGATTCTGCACAAGTGCGTTACCGACTTGCAGGAGGCTTACATCCCAATCATCGAGAGCGAGGAGTTCAAGAACGAGTATCGCGCACTCTTGCGCGACTACGTAGGTCGCCCTTCGCCGCTGTATTACGCCCGTCGTATGAGCGAGAAGTACGGATGTCAGCTCTATCTGAAGCGTGAAGACCTCAACCATACGGGTGCGCACAAGATCAACAACACCATCGGACAGATTCTGATGGCTAAGAAGATGGGCAAGACACGCATCATTGCCGAGACCGGAGCCGGACAGCACGGAGTGGCTACTGCTACAGTCTGCGCATTGATGGATATGGAGTGCGAGGTGTTTATGGGCAAGACCGATGTCGAGCGCCAGCACACCAATGTAGAGCGTATGCGTATGCTTGGGGCCAAAGTGCATCCCGTCACTACTGGCAACATGACTCTCAGCGACGCATGTTCGGAGGCTATACGCGACTGGTGTTGTCATCCGCAGGACACATTCTACATTGTTGGCTCGACAATGGGCCCGCATCCCTATCCCGACATTGTGGCTCGTATGCAGAGTGTTATCTCCGAAGAACTGAAATGGCAGCTTCAGGAGAAGGTAGGTCGCGACTATCCCGACTGCCTCGTGGCTTGCATTGGTGGCGGAAGCAATGCCGCCGGAACGATATACCACTATGTTGACAATCCGAAGGTGAAGATGGTGCTGGCTGAAGCAGCCGGTCATGGCATCGACACCGACTACACCGCTGCCACGATACATTGCGGCAAGGAGGGCATCATTCATGGTGCGCGCACCATGGTGATGCAGACTGATGACGGACAGATAAAGGAGGCGTTCACCATTTCTGCCGGTTTGGACTATCCGGGCATTGGTCCTATGCATGCCAATCTTGCTCAGCAGGGACGCATCGACGTTCTGGCCATTAAGGACGACGAGGCTATTCGCGCCGGATACGAACTCACCCGTATGGAGGGCATTATCCCTGCCATAGAGTCGGCACACGCCATTGCTGCGTTGCAGCACCTAAAGTTCAAGAAGGACGATGTGGTGGTGCTCACCGTGAGCGGTCGTGGCGACAAGGATGTGGAGACTTATCTCAATAACAAGCAAATGGCTGGCGAATATGGAAACTTCTAAATTCAAATACACGACCATGTCGTGCGACATGCTCGCCGACATGTACACACCCGTTTCGGTGTATATGCGCATGCGCTATCGTGGCGTGCAGAGTGCGTTGATGGAGTGTAGCGACTATCACGACCGGTCGAGTAGCCGCTCGTTTGTAGCCACTCATCCCATAGGCAGCATTGCTATTGGCCATGGAGTGGCTACATTCTCGCTGCCAGGCGGTAGCGTATTGCGTCGCAACATCGATGATGACTATACCTGCGATGTTGCCATCAACGAGTTTATGCAGCACTTCGACATCAGTGGCGAACATTCGGATGTGTTCGGATTGTTCGGATATACCACGTTCAATGCGGTGCGCTACTTTGAGCATATCGACGTGAAGGACGAGACGCAAAAGGAGAACGATGCGCCCGACATATTATATATAATGTATAGGGACATTGTCGTTATCGACCATTTCAACAGTCGTATGACGCTCGTCACACTCGGTGGCGACGATGCTCTTGATGCTATGAAGCAGTCGCTCGATTCGGCTGTGGGTCAGGACTACGGATTTCGTGCAGTAGGCGAGTGTACTTCGCCACTCACCGACGACGAGCATCGTGCCAACATACGACGCGGAATACAGCACTGTCTGCGTGGCGACGTGTTTCAGGTGGTCATTTCGCGCCGCTTCATACAGCATTTTGAGGGCGACGACTTCAAGCTCTACCGCACGTTGCGCAGCATCAACCCCAGTCCTTATCTGTTCTATTTCGACTTCGGAGGATTCCGCATATTCGGCTCTTCACCCGAAACTCACTGCCGTATAGAGAACCGTAAGGCTTATATCGACCCCATTGCGGGCACTACACGACGCACGGGCGATGCCGATGCCGACCGCCGTGCTGCCGAGTTCCTGCGCAATGACCCTAAGGAGAATGCCGAACATGTGATGCTGGTTGACCTCGCACGCAACGATCTCTCGCGCAACTGCCACGACGTTAAGGTTGATTTCTACAAGGATTTGCAGTATTACTCGCACGTGGTGCATCTCGTAAGCCGTGTCAGCGGACAACTTGACGAGGGGGCAGATGCCGTAAAGACATTCATCGATACGTTCCCTGCTGGCACGTTGTCGGGTGCGCCCAAGGTGCGTGCAATGCAGATTATCTCCGAACTCGAACCTCACAACCGCGGCGCTTATGGCGGATGCGTAGGATTTATCGGACTGAACGGCAATCTGAACCAGGCCATTACTATACGCACGTTTGTAAGCCGTGGCGGCGAACTGTGGTTTCAGGCTGGCGGTGGCATTGTGGCTAAGAGCAACGTTGAGTATGAACTGCAGGAAGTAAACAACAAATTAGGAGCATTAAGAAAAGCAATAAAAGAAGCTGAGAAATGAAAATAGTGATTATAGACAACTACGACTCGTTCACATACAACCTCTCTCACCTGCTGAAAGAGCTGGGAGCGGAGGTTACGGTGGTTCGCAATGATAAGTTCGAGTTGAAGGATTTGGAGCAGTACGACAAGATTGTACTAAGTCCCGGACCCGGTATACCGTCAGAAGCGGGCTTGCTGCTCGACGTGATACGTACATACGCAGGACGCAAACCTATACTTGGCGTGTGTCTCGGACATCAGGCTATAGGCGAAGTGTTCGGTGCGAGTCTTGAAAATCTTAAAGAAGTGTATCACGGAGTGCAAACCGAGGGAACGCAGTTGGGCAACGACTACATCTTCGAAGGTCTGCCCGAACGTGTCATGATGGGACGCTATCACAGTTGGGTGGTAGCAAAAGATTCGGTGCCAGAATGCCTTGAGGTGACAGCCATGTCTGACGATGGCGAGATAATGGCCATGCGTCATCGTCAGTACGACATCCATGGCATACAGTTTCATCCCGAGAGTGTGCTCACACCTGAGGGAAAAACAATAGTTGGGAATTTCCTAAAACATTGATTTTAGGAAATCCCCAACTGTATATCGGATAATTCTGTCTTACATATTTATATTGACAACTGTAGTGTCATACCGTATGTCTTTGCCATGCGTCGCATGTTTAGCACAGCGTAACGCATGCGTCCGAGAGCGGTGTTGATGCTACAGTTTGTCGTTTCGGCAATCTCCTTGAACGACAACTGCTGATAGAAGCGCATATATACTACTTCGCGCTGTATCATAGGGAGCATGTCGAGCAGTCGGCGCACATCCTTCAGCGTCTGACTGTTGACGTATTGGTTTTCGATATTGCCTACAACCAAGCTCGGATCGCTGACGTTTGAGAGGTCGTTGTCTTTGTTGGCTTCGACAAAGTGGAATTGTGCCAGACTGCGATACCAGTCCATCACGGTGTTGTGGGCAATGCGCATGAGCCATCCGCCAAACTTGCCCGACGTGGTGTAGCGTCCGTCCTGCATGTATGCTATAGCCTTCACGAACGTGTCTTGAAACAGATCTTCGGTTGTTTCACGGTCGTGTACAATAAAAAGGATGTATGAGTATATGTTCGACTGATTGCGAAGCAACAGCAAATCAAAAGCGCGGTTGTTCCCATCGATGTATGATAATGCCAACTCTTCGTCGGTCATATCCTGTATTTTCTTCATTTTTCTCTATTTTTGATTGAGTAAATGTGTTCCGATAGGCAAATGTCTCGCTTTTTGATGGTTTGTTTTAAAATGTCTTATCGTATGCAAAGATAAAAACTTTTGACGAATATGCCAAAAGTTTTTATCTTTTAATGAATTTACAAAAATATTATAGTCTTGTATCTTACTGCTGTGTTGCAGCTCTTCATGTACTATTTTACTACTATTTTCTTTCCTCGTACTATGTACAGTCCGGGTGCAACGGTCACGTGCTTGGCTGTGTTTGCTTCGGTAATCACGTCGCAAACCTTGCTGCCATCGATGCGGAATATCGACAGACGCTCTGCCTTTTCGGTAAGGATTGTTATCTCGCTCGTGCCACCAATCACGTAGCTTGAAGCCGAATCCGTAACTCCGCTTATTGCGTTGGGCTTGCCAGCTATGTAGACGAGGGGATATATAGCTGCCATTTCATAGCTTCCTACTTCTATGCCATTGTTCAATAAATAGTATGTAATGTTTGGTATTTTAGATGTGATGTTTATTCGTTGTTCCGGGGTTTCTGTATTGAACAGACGTATTTCGCCATACATTGTATTACTGCCGACTTGTTCCGGAGTGTATGAATATGATATGGTTGTGACACTGCCATTTCCCGGAAACTTTATAGTCCTTTCTGTATACGGACCTCTATTTGTTTCGGCGTTTATGGCTATTGTCCAACATTTCACACTTGCTGTTCCTCCATTGTTCTTTATGTAGTATGTGAACTCAGCTTTATCATCGTCCACTCTGGGAGCCTTTACGATATAATTATTATGACGTGCGTTCTCTAATTCGTATGCATTAGGGGTTGCGTTAGTTTCTACTTTTTCAAGAACAAACGACGGAGCCGTAGACTGTTCAATATTAAACTTCTTTGCATTCAGCAGCATTTCGCCACTTTCTCCGTCTTCAATCCACACGTACATATCGCCAACGGTTGTTGGTGTGATACCGATTTCGCGTGTTACGGTAGAGTGGGCGGGTATGGTCATGTATGGTTGTGCGATTGCATCATCAGGGCATGTGGCTGTGCTTGATGCGTACGCGTTAATCAATCCGATAAATTCATCATCACCATTGTTGGTGATACTAAGCTCGAATGTACCTTCTACTCCGTTGTAATGTGTCTCGTCGGTTGTTATCTCGGCTGTGAGTTGGGTCTTTACGAGCGACAGAGTGGTTGCCGTAGCCTTCACAACGTATGGTTGCATATAATAGTAGGCACACTTTTTCCATTTCTTTCCGTTGTCGGTGCTGTATATGGCGTATATGGTATAAGTGCCATTGGGCGAGAAACGATTGTTTATCGTTAGTATTGTGCCAAATCGCGTTCCGTTCATTAGAATGTTCTCAGTTTCGGATATTAGTTTGAATCCGCCTTTACCATCGCTTATACCATAACCACATAAACATTCTATGTTTGTTGAATAGATATTATCCCAACAATCATTTATTGTAATAGTAAAGTTTTCTTTGGTATTATTGCGTGTGGCTTTAGTCAGTTCTATACCTGACGTAAATTCATCGCTGTTATAGTATTCTATTATAAGTGAGGGCACGTCTGCTAAAGGTTCGTCCACTTTGCCGTTGTCTGGCTGTATACCTATAATCATATTACAGTTGCGGTTGTAGCCATCAGTTACGTTTCCTGCACCTATTCCGCCCTGACCAGGATTAAGAATGGTGATGTCGAAGTAGCCGTCTTGATAGCCGCCCCATCCCCAATTGATATGGTAGAGTCCGTTGCCGTCGCTTCCGTCGCATACAAATTGGTGACCACCATTTGTAGTTCTGCCGCTGTATAGAATCGGACGTTTTGCTTGAAGCTCCTTATCAATGATTGCTGTCCACTCGGCAAGAGTGAAGCACGAGCGCATAAGGTCGAGCATAAGGTCAGAGTCATAGCCGAAGTATTTGGCAAGACGGCCTGGTGTAACGATGGCTCCCGATTCCTCACCATAGTCCATTTCTACAGCTTTACCACAATGCAACATCAGTTTGGCTACGGCATCGGCTTCAGCCTGGGTATAATTATTATTGGTAAGTAAATGATCTAAATTATTTATATATATCAGTACTAATATGGTTCATTTTCCGTTTTATAGAAAAAATTAGAAT